>NZ_RQER01000006.1:0-300000 GCF_004770615.1 Leptospira langatensis | reverse complement strand
ATGGACGACGATAAGGCTCTCTCCGGTTTAGAATATTATTATAATCGAGAACTCATGACCCCGACGGATAGCGATCCGACTCGAGGGGCTAACGTGCATTTGACCTTGGACGGTCTTATACAATTCAAATTAGAAAAAGCATTAGGCAAAAGATTCGAAGAGACAGGAGCCAAAAGAGCAGTCGGGCTCCTAATGGAGATCCATACTGGAAGAATATTGGCTATGGCGAGTTTTCCTTCTTTCGATCCGAATCGATATGCCTCTTTCGAAGAATATACTCATACCAACTGGGCCGTTCGTCACGTATACGAACCCGGTTCCACGATGAAGATCTTTCTCGCGAGTATATTACTTAATGAAAATTTAATACGTCCGGACGAAAAATTCGAATGTCCAGGTTATGTGGATTACGGAAAGACCAGGATCAAATGCACTCACGTCCACGGAAAGGTCAACTTAGAGGAGATATTGCAGTATTCTTGCAATGCCGGTATTATCAAAGCGGCTTCTAAGATCCCGAACGATGTACTTTTCGAATATATGAAGCGATTTCGTTTTGGGGACAGATCGGGACTTCTTCCGAATGAGTCGGTCGGATACATGCCGAACTTGAACAAATGGACTCCTACGACTCCTATGTTCATGGCGATCGGACAGGGGATCTCCGTAACTCCGATCCAGCTAGTTGCATCCGCCGCTTCCATTGTGAATGGGGGAAGGTTCATCACTCCTAGAGTAGTTTCCCATATTACCGATCCATACGGAGAGGTGCTGCATGAATTCCGCTCCGAAGAAGCTCCCGTGGGGATCAAAGAATATAGTACCGAAAAACTTTTGAGAGCGATGACCAGAGTGGTCCAAGCCGGAACGGGAAAGAACGCTTATATCCAAGAATATTCCATCGCCGGAAAGACCGGAACAGGACAGAAATCCGTATCCGGTCGAGGATACCAAGACGGATTATGGTCCGCGTCCTTCTTAGGATTTTTTCCTGCGGATAAGCCTAAAGTCGTTGGCTTGATCTTATTCGATGAGCCGAGAGGAGACAGCCATACGGGAGGAGGACTTGCCGCTCCCGTATTCAGAGAAGTGGTAGAGAATATCATTCCTATCATAGAGCAGGGAGAAAGAACCGTAGACGTTCGACTTCCCAAGCTGGATCGCAAACCTTTGCATTACAAGTCGGATCGTCTACCTGATCTTTCCGGGAAAAGCAAGAGAGAAGTCATAGAGCTACTCGCTCCATTAGAAGTTCCTTATAAACTGCACGGAAGCGGATTCTGTTACGAACAAGAACCTGCAGCAGGATCTTCGTACGAAGGAAAAAGGATCAATATATTCTTCCAATGAACGAGGTTAACTCGGAACTGTTAGAGAAAAACCTGGAGATCCTTAGAAGCTTAGCTCCAGAGGCTGCGGAGAGGATCGAATCTTCTGAACAGGAATTAGAGCTCTTAGAAACGAATACAGGCCTTCCTACTCTTAAGATCGGTACCGTTTATTTACATAGTACGAGAGATCCTTGGACAGAATCCGTTCGACAACTAGCCGAGTTGAATAAGGGAGACGAAGAGAGAGCATTCCTTTTCTTCGGGGCAGGGCTCGGTTATTCCATCAGGCATGCTCTCGAATTCGATAAGATCATCTGTGTCTGGATGGAACCATTTCCGGAGATCATACGTTATGCGTTCTCTATCTACGATTTTTCCGAATTCATAAAATCCGGGCGATTGAGAGTATTCCTTCCTCCGTATGAGGAAAATGCGTTTTACGAGGGCTTTAAAGGGATCTCGGGATTGCCGGTCAGTTTTATCCCTCATAGAGGAAGCTTGCAATGGAAGACGGAAGAATACCAGGAACTCAGATTTCTTGCGGAAACATTCTTTCATAAAAAGGATGTAAATACAGCTACACTTACTAGATTTGAGAAGGTCTGGACCGGGAATTTTCTCAGAAATCTTCCGGAGTTAGCGGATCTACAACCGATCCGAGAACTCTTCGGTATCTGCAGATCCAAAGTGGATGTGGTGGTCTGCGGAGCGGGTCCTTCTCTCTATCTTTCCTTACCTGAGTTAAAGGAATATAGGGAAAATTTCCTACTGATCGCGGTAGATACTGCGTTACTCATCCTTCAAAAAATGGGAATAGATCCGGATCTAGTATTCAGCGTGGATCCTCAGCCTCTCAATTCCAAATATTTAGAAGGCTATACCGGCAAGGCCAGGTTTGTATTCGATCCGACCACTTCCTATCATTCATTAAGAATGCCTTATATGGAGAGAGATCAATTTATAACTTCTTCTCCTTTTCCTTGGATCAAACTGGTAGAAGAAGCGACCCCAGAAGGATTAGGGTCCGTAGATTTCGGAGGATCTGTTTCTACGAATGCAACCAGTCTTGCGGAGAAGATGGATGCAAGATCCATACTATTGCTAGGGCAGGATCTTTCCTTTCCGGGCACACAAGCCCATTGTAAGGGGGCAATCTTGGAGGAAAGACTGAATTTCCAAGAATCACGTAAGTTTAGACGGGAACATCATAACTATAAACAAATGACTGCGCTTCCCGCAAAATGGGTAGAGTCTGTAAACGGAAAGAAACTAAGGACAAACGAAAAACTTCTTATCTTTAAGAAATGGTTTGAAGAAAGACAAAAGGATCGTCCTTGGAGAAACCTAGGCAAGGACGGGGCGAGGCTTGAGGGAATTATCGCTACAAACTTTGCCAATTGGTTCCAAGAAAATCCTACCGATCTGTCAGCAGTAGAGGAAGTCCGGCTTAAGATACGATCTCCCAAAGAGCCGGCAATCGATCGGAAGAACATGTTGGGATCCCTTCTCAAAGTTCATAAGGAATTAAAAGAATTCAAGATCCAAGTAGGTAAGGGAGAAGCCTTGTCTAAGAAGATCTACGACCTCATCCAAAAAGGAGAGAAGGACAAGGATTCTATCCGAGTCGCGTTACGCGAAATATCCTCCATAGACGATGCGATCAGTTCGAAAAAAGGACTGACCGAATTTTTGGGCATCAGTTTACAGAGAGTCATCTTGGCGATCACAGAGGGTTATGATACGGAACTTACCTTAGAAGAAAAGAAGAACGAACGATTGTCCATAGCCAAGAAGAGCCTGCTTCTCTATTCCGGTCTAAAGACAGCGACCGAAATGAATATTCGCCTCCTAAACAAATCCTTATTCAGATTCGCTCCAAATCGCGAATAAACCCAAAATCTCTGACATAATTGCGTCGCATTGCATTTTTCGGGCCAAAAAAAGGCTCTGGAAAAAATTTTCATTTTTTCCTTGACGACCGTTGTGCTATGCACTAAAAGTGGATTGTGCGTCGCACAACGACGCGCCCAAGGAGCACAAAATGGAAAAACAAATTCTAGATATCCTAAACGCAGGTCTCGGTATTGTTAAGAGCGGTCAAGAAGGTCTGGAAAAAGCGAAAGCAGATTTTACTAAGAGTTTCCAAGAACTCGCAGCTAAAGGCGCTTCCGACAATTCAGAAGCTTCTGTTCGTGTTCGTGAGTTCGTAGACAAATTCTTGAACGAAGCGAAAGAACTGACCACCGCAGCTAACAAAACCTACGAAGATTCTCGCGCTAAGGCCCTTGAAATCTATAGCCAAATTGTTGAGGAAGCTAAGAAAATCGTTCCTCAAGAGCAAATTGACGCTATTAAGGCTAAATTCAGCGAAGTTACTGAGACTGTTGTTAAAAAAGCAACTCCTGCTCCAGCAGCTCCAGCAAAGAAAACTGCTTAATCAGCCCTTTGAACCTCCCATATCGGCGGGAGTTTCTTCCCGCCGAATATTTTTTCCTTCCTTTCTACTTCATAAAAACCTAAACTACTAACAGCTTATTTTTTCGGCTCTACTTCGCGTCCTGATCCATGTGCGTGTTGAAAAAGTAGGGAAGAGCGATTGCTCTCAGAGTGAAGAATAAATATCGAAAAGTCGTTTGATCCCTTTTTCGGTCTCTTCTTCGCTTGCGTTAGAAAAATTCCAGCGAAGGTGATTGCGGACCGGTTCTCCTATATAAAAGGCGGAGCCAGGAACAGTGGCCAGTCCCGCCTGTAATGATTTTCGAAAGAGCACGTCCGTATCGATGCTTTTCGGAAATTCCAGCCAGAAGAAGAGACCTCCATTCGGAACACGAAAGGGGATCGAAGATCCGAATGTATCTTGCAAGCATTTGGAAGTATGCAGGGCTTTTCGTTTATATACGTCCCTGATCTTAGAAAGATGAGCCTCGTACTTGGAAGAAGAAACGAATTGGAATACTAGTTCTTGGCCGATGGTAGGAGAATGCAGATCCATAGACTGCTTTTGAACGATCAGATCTTGGATCATAGGTTTAGGGGCCCGGATCCAACCCACTCTTAGGCCAGGGGACAATGTCTTGGAGAAGGTCCCAATGGAAACCGTTCGCTCCGGATCCAGATCATATAAGGAAATCGGAATATTTCCGTTAAAGCTGAGTTCTCTATAGGCAGTGTCCTCTAAAAGAGGAAGACCATACGACGAAGAGATCTCGCTGAGTTTTTCCCTAACCTTGGAAGAGTAAGAACCTCCGGAAGGATTTTGGAAATCAGGAATACAGTAGAAGAACTTGGGCTTCTGAGCAGAAGTTCGCAAGATATGTTCCAGTTGCTCCGTATTCGGACCTTCTTCCGGATCATAATCCACTCCAAGAAAATTGGGGGAATAAGAAGAGAATACTTGGATGGCTCCTAGATAGCTTGGTCTTTCTAAGATGATATTGGAACCTTCTTCAATAAAATATCTACTGACAAGATCCAATGCTTGCTGGGAAGCGCTAGTAATAATGATCTCTTCGGGAGAAGATCCATGATAATATCGTTCTGCGATCCAGGCTCTTAGATCCGGATGACCTTGCGTGTCCGCATATTGGAACAATTTAGGTCCTTTTTGAAGCGCCGATCTCTGAAAGATCTCCGTCAATTCTTGCACTGGGAACAAGGAATCGTCAGGAAGTCCTCCGGCAAAAGAGATCACGTTAGGCGAATCTATAACCTTGAGTATATCTCTAGTAACCGAGACTGGGGTCTTGCTCGTTCTGGAAGAAGGTCGAAAGCTTTCCGTAAAATTCGACCCGGATCTTGTAATTAGCTTGCTCATGCCTTATGGATTGTTTATACATTGTTTCAGATCTCCCATACAGATACAGAAATCAATTTTATGACCAGTACAGATCGGGCTCATACAAAATACTCTCGGATCGCAGTCTCGCTGATCGGAAGGATAGAATCAGGAGAATTTCCTCCGGGCTCCAAACTTCCTTCCTTAAGAAAGATCTGTTCCTCGGAAGAATGCAATCTCTCTACGGCTGTAGAAGCATTCGGTATCTTGCAAGAGAGGGGATTTATCAGCGGAAGAGAGAGATCCGGATATTATGTTCTTCCTCGTCCGGAAGTATTCTCCCAATTCAGGTTGGGAAAACCGGTACGAGTTCCGAACCCTAGCGTTCCAGAGGAAGTCAGTTCCTTGATGTCGGAGCTAGCGGATCCTAGTTTTATTCCTTTCGGTGCGGCTGTCCCCGATCCACAGTTCTTGCCGAATTCGGCCTTGCAAAAAGCATATAAGGAATCCTTAAAGGATCAGCAAGTATATAAATACACTGACGCAGCAGGTCTATTCGAGCTTAGAAAGAAGATCGCGATACGAGCCTCCGGAAAGGAAAGAAGGGTTTCTCCCGAAGAGGTTTTCATCACGTTGGGTTGTTCCGAGGCGGCGTTTTCCGCGTTAAGTCTTTCTTTGAAGCCCGGAGACAAGGTTGCGGTGGAATCTCCTCTTCATTTTGTTTTGTATCAAATATTAGAAAAATTGAAACTAAAGGCGGTTGAGATCCCCACGAATCCTTATACAGGATTGGATCTGGATTCTTATCTTTCCGTCGCCAAGAAAGAAGCTCCTAAGTTCCTGATCACGATCCCTACTTTCTCGAACCCGAGCGGTAGTCTTATGCCCACAGAATCTAAGAAAGAACTACTTCGTATCTCGAATCGATTCGGGATCAGGATCTTAGAAGACGATATTTACGGGGACCTGCAACATGCGGGAGGAATTCGTCCTCCTTCTCTTCTTTCTTTGGATAAGGAAGGCATAGTCATTCAGGTCTCTTCTCTTTCTAAATCAGTGAATCCCGGCTTACGGATCGGATGGATGATCACTGCAAAAGACCAAGTGGAGAAGGCACGACAATTGAGATTGGTAGAATCCATCTCCTTGCCGGCCGTTCCCCAGTTGGCGGCCTCTTATTTTATCGGTTCCTTGGCTCACGAAAGGCATCTAAGGGAATTTAGAAGAAGGTTGAGCGGACTCGTCTTATCTTATGCGGATTCTTTCTTGGAGCATTTTCCGAAAGGAACCGTTGTGCCGATCCCGAAAGGAGGCTTCTTACTTTGGATCGAACTTCCGAAGGGAAAAGATTCCAGGAGACTTAGATTCCAAGCGGCTAAGAAAAAGATCAGTTTGGTACCAGGAAATCTTTTCTCCTTATCCGGAAAATACGTGAGTAATTTCAGGATCAATGCAGGAGTTCTTATGGGTCCTAGGGTTTTATCCGCAATCCAAACCTTGGGAAAAATCGCAAAAGAGATCTAGATTAAATCATTGTGAGTCAGAATCCGTTCGGATTATTGTCGTAAGCGCACATGAATTTAGAAACGGAAATCCAACAGGCTTCGGTTTTATGCAGCCCGAATGGAAAAGTAAATCGCAACGGGATCGGTTGGTCCAAGACCCCGATACATAGATGTAATGTCCAAGGTCACTGGCCCAGAAAGAAAAAATGGAATTACTGGTGCTTCTATGATAAGAATTTTTTAGCCTCCTTTACGATTTCCGATCTGGATTATGCGGGAGTCATTTTCTGTTATTGGTTGGATCGTAAGACAGGAGAATTCCAGGAAAGTACAGTGATCACTCCTTTTGGAAAAGGCACTCTCCTTGGACAAACCGTTTCTAGTAGCGCTCGTTTCGAAGGAAAACAAGGTTTCTTGGATTTTAAAACAAGAGAAGACGGGGCTTATCTGATCTCCGTAGACTTTATGAAAGGTAGCCCGAAGGCCATTAAAGCGGATCTTATATTAGAAATCCCTAATCAATGGGAAAGCCTGAATGTTGTCGTTCCTTGGAGCGCAAATCGTTTTCAATATACTCATAAATTATTCGGACTTGGTGTAAAGGGAAAGGTAGAGTTCGGTACAAGATCCTACGAGTTCCAACCCAAGGATTCTTTTGCCGTTCTGGATTACGGAAGAGGGGTCTGGCCTTATTCCACTCACTGGAATTGGGCATCCATGTCGTACCGACCCGTATCTAACGAGGTGTACGGGGTCAATCTGGGCGGAGGATGGACAGACGGAACGGGAACCACTGAGAACGCTTTATTGATCAACGGTAGGATCTATAAGATCCCTTCTGTGGTTGCATTTGAATTCGATAAGAAGGATCCGAAAAAACCTTGGATGATCTACAGCAAAGAGAGCAAGGCGGTAGAGTTGGTATTCACTCCAGACTTCCATCGAAAGGCAGCTTCTAATTTCGGGATCATCGCCTCTAAAGTAGACCAGATGATCGGAAGTTTTGACGGAGTGCTTCGAGTCGGTAAGAACGAATTTAGGATTGAAAGCGGACAAGGCTGGGCCGAGAATCATATCGCTCGCTGGTAAAATACATGATCCAACTCTCTGAATATTCTACAGAACCTACGGAATCCATCGAAAAGGAAGAAGCGGAAAGGATCCGTCTAGAGGATCTCGAAAAAATTTCAGAGTTACAGACTAGGCTATTTGCGAGTAAGAAAAAATCCCTGCTTATCGTTTTGCAGGGAGTGGACGCCTCCGGAAAGGACGGCAGCGTTAAGAAATTATTCGCAGGCCTGAATCCGTTAGGCTGTACTTGCCAGGCTTGGAAGGCTCCTACGAACGAAGAACTGAGTCACGATTTCCTGTGGAGGATCCACAAGGCGGTTCCTGCAAAGGGATGGATCCAGATCTTCAATCGTTCTCAATATGAGGATATACTTGTGCCTTATGTACAAGGGTCCTTGGATAAGGAGAGGCTTCACTCTAGATTGGATGCGATCTGCTTCTTCGAGGATCATCTGGTGCGAGAGAATGATACTCAGATCCTAAAATTCTTTCTAAATGTCTCTAAGAAAGAACAGAAGAAAAGGATCGAAGAGAGAATGGTCGATCCTACTAAGAATTGGAAGTTCGATCCGAGTGATCTGGACGCCCACGAAAAATTCCATGAGTACCAAAACGCATACGAATTCATCTTCAATCATTCCAAGGATGCCATTCCCTGGGAGATCATCCCCGCAGATAAGAAATGGTTCCGGGACTATCTGATCACAAAGGCAGTCAGAAAACGTCTGGAGAAGATGGATCTAACCTATCCCGAGCTGCATCCGGCCTTAAAACTTCCTTCTTCCCAAGAATAATTTTTTTCTATTTTTTCTCCCTTTTTATGAATTCTCGATTGACCCTTTTTGTGCGGTGCAATAAAAGTGGATTGTGCGCCGCACTAAATACGCGGGCCTAAAGGAGAGAAAAATGGAAAAGCAACTGTTGGATATTCTGAACGCTGGTATCGGTCTTTTGAAATCAGGTCAGGAAGGTTTAGACAAAGCGAAAGGCGACCTAGAAAAAACTTACGGTGAACTAGTCGCTAAAGGTGCTGCTGACAATTCCGAAACTTCCGTTAAGATCCGCGAGTCTGTTGACAAGCTTCTGAACGAGATTAAAGAAGTTTCCACTGTGGCTGGAAAAAACTACGAAGATACTCGCTCTAAAATCGTAGAAAAGTACAACCAAATTTCTGAAGAAATTAAGAAACGCGTTCCGGAAGGACAACTCGAGGCTGTTAAAGCAAAACTTGCTGAAGTAGCTGACACGATCAAAGCTACTGCTACTAAGGCAAAAGCTTAATCCCTTTGTTCTAAAAGCGGGCGTGGGATCTCTCTCGCCTGCTAATTTCTTCCTCTTATCTGTTTCGCCCTGCTTGACATTTTGCCCATTCGGGTGTCTATGCAAGGGATGTCCTTCCCCCGAAATTCGATCTTCAGATTCCTTTCTATTTCGACTGTTCTATTATCCGTCTTATTCTTTCATTCTGTCCGGGTCTTTGGGCAAGAGGCTCCTACCATCGAAAAATCCCAAGATGCTCCCAGACCAAGTCCTTTAAACGGTCTTCCTCCGGATAGAAAACCGGCGGAGCCCAGTCAGTCGGATCTAAGGGAAAAATTCAAGAACCAGATCGGCGGATTTGCCTTTGATCGATATTACTCGGTCCAAGTGGCCCGAATGTTGGATTCCCAATGGGCGATCGGGTTTAACGCATATAGCAATACTTATGTGAACCGTTTCGATAATGATGTAGGTTATGCTCTCTATCCCAGTCAAAACGTTTTCGGAAGATTGAGAAACATCGAAGATAAATACAGGGGCGGAGCCTTTTTCGTGCAGAGATATTTGTTGGACTCTCCCTTCTTCTTTTCTCTTTGGTTGGGAAGGGAAAACTATCTGAGGAACGAATCCAATTTTTATTGGGAGGCCGCAGGTAAGACCTACAGATTCGAAAAGGATTCCTTCAGTTCGGGACCTCGTAATTTTGCAGGTATAGGGACGGGCTTCCGATTCCAAACCCAGTCCGGCTTCTTCTTCGGATGGGAAGCGGTTTATAATTGGTATTTTCCGTACAAAAGTTCCTTCTCCGTTTCGGATCTCTATTATTCGGATCGAGTTGCAAGCACGGGAGATCTACTGTATCGGAAATATGCCTATCAGAATAGCGAGAGATTGCCTAGTACTAGCTTCGGCTTGAACCTTTTTGTGGGCCTTGCATTCTAGTGGGCCTCGATCCTTTTTCCATTCCTAAACCGTGGGTCATCGCGCATAGAGGGGATAGCGGGGAATATCCGGAAAATACTCTATTATCTTTCCGTAAAGCTGTAGAGATCAAAGCAGATTGGATAGAATTGGATATCACTTACTCTGCGGACAATCAGATCGTAGTCATTCATGACGATAGCTTGGATCGGACCACCGATAAAAAAGGAGAGATCCGTCATCTTTCTTATAATGCCATCCGCAATTCGGATGCGGGTTCTTGGAAGCATCCTAAATTCAAAGGGGAACCGGTCCCGAATCTTTGGGAAGTCTGGGACTTTCTAAAGGACAAGGAGATCGGTTTGAATGTAGAGATCAAATCCACAGCGTACGAAGAGATACCGATCGAGACCGCGATCGAACAGGAATTGATCGATTACGCAAAGAAGAATTCCCTTTTTTCCAAGACCTTATTCTCTTCCTTTTGCTGGGATTCTCTCGCTCGACTGAGGGAGCTTTCCGTAGATGCAAAGTTAGGGATATTGATCGGAGAAGAGTCTTCTTCTTGGATGGACGCGTTAGAGTTAGGATTTCGTCTGAATGCGTTTAGTTTGAATCTTTCGATACATGAGCTGGACCCCGAGATCGTTTCCAAGATCCAAGGAGAAGGCTTTAAAGTCCTAGTCTATACTTTGAATTCGGAAGAAGAACTCAAGAAAGGGATCAGTTTGGGAGTAGACGGGATCTTTACCAACTTCCCTGCAAGAATGAGGTCTTTGCTTACTTGACTTCCACTCTTGCGAATTGATCCAGTTCGATCTGCCAGAGTTTCATCATTTCGTTTAATACGATCATTACCGGCGCACTCGGTGAGTCGAATCGATCCGCGTCGAAGGAATCCGTTTCATTAAATCCGGAGATGGCCTTGATCTCCTCGGCATTCGTTCTAAATCTAAAGATCTCGAATTCCTCGATCCCTCTAGTGGCTCCGTTCTTTATGAAGAATGGCTTGATCAGACTCATTCTATACTTTCCAAAACGAATTTCATTTAATGCCTGTAGGAAACGATAGGTTTCCAAAGCTAACTCCACTTTCATCCGGATCGCGTACTGGCTAGATTCTAAAAAAGTAAGTGCGGAAGTACCACCAAAGCCCATATAGATATCGTACTTGGAGCCTTGTTCATCTTGGTTGGAAGTGATCTCTATTTCCTTTAACCTTTCACCAAAAAGAGTAAGTGCGACGGCCTTTATCTTTTCCTCTTCGGACATACTAGCATCGGAAAGAACTGCTCTTACTTTCTCTTTAGGAGTTTGCTTGCAGTTGTTGAATCCAGCAAACGCCAAAAAGACGCAAAATACAGCTTTGGATCTTAAGTTTAGATTCGGAAGAAGTTTCATTTTGCCTACGAGTAAGGAAGGTTCCTGTAAAGAAATATGACTTATTTTCAGGAAAAAATCCATCTTAAAACAACGGTTTTGTGCCTTCTCTCCTTCAAGTAATAAGACTTACTCTCAAGGTGAATTTTATTTGAATATCCCTTAAAGGCTCGGCTTTACGGCGTTAGTTTGGATCGTCTTATTTATCTATGATCTTGCACAAGTACTCCGTTATATGATTGGGTGTTGGAAATAAATTTCCATAATTGTCGTGATTTGGTATAAAACGACTTAACGTTGGCTTTCTCCAATCAATAGCTACCTTTAGCCGTTAATCGTTAGCCGAAACAGGGAGCTTATGACGTAGATTTTTATTAAAATATGTGTAAGCTAATACGGCTTTTGTCAAAAAATTTAACGTTGTGTTATGCGGAAAATTAAAAACACTTTACTACTTTTGTAAGAATATAACTCTTGTTACGTCAGTTAACATTTATGAAACCAAAGAAAGTCACTAACGATGATTTGGAAAAGATCATCGCCGGGGTTAAGACTCAAGCAGTGGAAGCTATTGGGAATTACCTCTACAAAGGATTTCGCATACAGGTTAGTAAATATAACCTGTCAGGGGCGGAGAGGGTTCAGCTCCTTTACCAAAGGAGAAGAAAAGAAGGTCTTTGTATCGTCTGCGGAACCAAGGTGGGTAAGAAAAACCCGTCTACTGGAAGGTTATATCGCCTCTGCGAATTCCACCGGAAGAAAATAGATAAAAAAAAGTAATTCATAAAATCCGGAAAACGACTGATAATCTATACAGAGATCTCTCTGGTAGGTTGCCTTGTTTTCCGGATTTTATTTCAACGAAGGGAAATCCTTCCCAACTTCTTCCAATTCATCGGCGTCTCGCCTTTCTCTGATCGCCTTCTTCCTATTGCTCTTACTTCTTCCTTTGTCGATCTTCTCACAAGGGGAAACTCCTTCTAAACAAGGCCCTTCCGATCCGGATATACTCTTTCGAGTTGCGGAAGAAGCATATAAGGATCGTCGCTTCTTTCAATCCATCGAAAGTCTTCGGAATTTTCTGGTACTTTACCCCGGGAATTCGAAGAAAACCAGAGTTCTCTCCCTTCTCCGGGATTGTTTTCTGAAATTGGATCGCCCTGAGAAAGCATTAGAAGTGAGTCTGGACCTCTACAAAATGGAACCTACGGGAGAATCGGGTCTAGAATCCTACTTGGAAGCCGGACGGCTATTAGCCAGGATGGGAGAAATTGACCAAGCGAAGCAGATTTTCTCTTCGATTTGCAGGCAATCCTACTCCAGAGCTGTGGCAGAAAAAGCAGCACTTGAGTTTTCGGGAATTGATTTGCTTTCCGAAAGGGACGAGCCTTCTCCCGAAGGGGAATCTTGCCGCGAAAAATAAGGAAAGGCTAGGTTTTCAGTCCGAATTCCCCTATTACGAGCCGATACTAGTTTGTAGTTGAACTCCCGCGGCGGGAATTTTTAATCTCTGGTAAAGTATGTCCAACGGCTTCTTTCAAATCGTGAATTACCCTAAGGGGTCCTATGTCATCGTCGAAGGCAAGAAAGAAGCCCATAATTTCTTCATAATCAGACAGGGCAAGGTTCGGGTCGCTCGAGAGAACCAAGTGGTGGGCGAGGATCCGAATCAACTTTTAGGCCCTGGGGACTTCTTCGGAGTAGTAGCTGCGATGAGCCAGCACGCTCAGATCGAATCCGCGATCGCGCTCACAGATGTTTCTCTAATTCAAGTCAGTTACGATCAGTTCGGTACCCTGATCCAGAAAAATACTCCGGTAGCGATGAAGATCATTCGCTACTTCTCTATGAAATTGAGACAGTTCGACTCGACGATCACTCGTCTGACGTTCCGTTCTGCGGTCGAAGAGGATCCGAACCAATTATTTGCGATCGGCGAGTATTACTTTAATCAGAAGAATACTCTTCATGCGGCTTACGCATTCCAAAAATATCTGCAATATCTTCCCAATGGTCAGTTTGCTACTCAGGCGAAACTGAAATTACAGACTGTTAATCAACCAGTAGCTCCGCCTCCTATCGATTATACTAAATTCAATCGTGCATACGGCGATAATGAGATGATCTTCTGCGAGCATGAACCCGGTAGAGAGTTATACATTATCCAGCACGGTAGGGTAAAGATCACTAAGATCGTGGACTCGAATGAAGTGCTATTAGCAGTTCTACAAAGCGGGGACATTTTCGGTGAGATGGCTCTTTTGGATAATAAACCTCGCTCCGCTTCTGCGATCGCTTGGGGAGAAGTACAACTTCTCGCGATCAATAAGGCCAACTTCGAGGGAATGGTCAAGGCTCAGCCTCAACTTGCAACTAGACTGATCACTCTTCTTTCCGAAAGGATTTGGACTGCATATAAGCAGCTTGCTAACTTGTTGATCACCGATCCGCAAGGAAGGATTGCGGATACTCTAATGACTCTTGTAGAGAAGAATAGAGTGAAAGTGGTCCCTAAATCCAATTATAATTTCGAGATTGGTACCAAGGACTTGATCAAGATGGTAGGTTTGACTTATCCTAAGGATGAGAACCTTGTACTCGATCTTATTTCTAAAAACAAGTTCATCAAATTAGACCAAGGAAAGATCTCCTGCACCGACTTAGTAGAGTTGGAGAAATTGGTCCAAGCATTCCGCAAAAAATCTCAGATAGACGCCAAGATCAAAAAACGGGCTTAGCCTCATGGATCGGGACGCGAGATTACGCAAAGCGGTACTCTGGCTCAAGAAGAAGGATCCAAAACTTAAACGTATCATAGAACGGGTCGGTCCATGCACCTTAACGATGATGGGAAGGCCTTATCCTGTTCTGTTGAGAGCAGTCATTAGCCAACAGCTTTCCAATAAGGCCGCGGCCACCATGATGGATCGTGTCAAAGAATATTATGGAAATGGAAAGAACTTCCCGGATGCAAAGACCCTGGCGGGCTTATCTGTCGTCAAGCTACGCAAGGCAGGTCTTTCCGTCGCAAAGAGCGAAACATTAAGAAGAATCGCGAATGCATACTTAGATGGGTCCATTTCCGATCGAAAACTTTCCAAACTCCAAGACCAAGAAGTCCTGGACCTTCTCTGCGGCATAAAAGGGATCGGACCTTGGACCGCAGAAATGGTGCTGATGTTTTCTCTAGATCGATGGGACCATTTTTCCTTGAACGATCTGATCTTGCGAAAAGGTATCCAAAGAAATTATGGGATCGATGAGAACTCCAAGAAGGAAATTCTGGAGTTCACTGCGGGCTTTTCTCCATATAGGACAATTGTATGTTGGTATTTATGGAGGGACCACGCGGCCGGGATCTGAGGTGGCCCCCACCCAATCTTGCGACCCATAGGGAGCAAGATTCCCAGAGGGTTGCTGAACGAAGTGAAGCAAATTTTGGAGGAACGGCGATTCGAGTGGCCCCCACCCTCCTCGGGTGGGGAGGTGGGTCCCAGTGGGAGGACCCTTGTTCCCTATATCAGAATCTTCTTAATTTCGCAACCTGCAATTTTGATGAACTTTTTCGTGTAGGAACTATTTCAGCAATTTTGGAGGAACAACTCTTAGATATGGATGCCTACCGCTTTGCAATCCGCTTTGATCATGATCTCTACGAGTTCCTTGAATTTCACTTTCGGTTCCCAGCCTAACTTGGCTTTTGCCTTAGCAGGATTTCCGATCAGTAGATCCACTTCCGTAGGTCTGTAGAAAGAAGGATCTACTTCGATTAAGAGTTTTCCGCTCTTCTTATCGTATCCTTTTTCTTGGTCTCCGCTTCCTTTCCAGTCGACTTGGATGTCCAGATGTCGGAAAGATTCTTCGATGAATTCGCGGACGGTGTGAGTTTCGTTGGTCGCGACTACGTAATCGTCCGGTTGATCTTGTTGCAACATCATCCACATCATGTTTACATAATCGGGTGCATATCCCCAGTCTCTCTTAGAGTCTAGATTTCCCAATCGAATGGCTCCGCTTTTTCCGGAAACGATCCCTGCGACTCCGAGAGTGATCTTGCGGGTTACGAAACCTTCTCCGCGCCTTGGGGATTCGTGATTGAATAGGACTCCGTTAGAGGCATGCAATCCGAATGCCTCTCTATAGTTTACGACTGCCCAGTATGCGTATAATTTTGCGACTGCATACGGAGATCTAGGATAGAAGGGAGTCTTTTCGTCTTGGGGAATTGCCTGCACTTTTCCGTATAGCTCGGAAGTGGAAGCTTGGTAGAATCTGGATTTCACCCCGGTTTGTTTGATTGCGTCTAGGATCCTCAGAGTTCCTACAGCATCCACTTCTGCAGTGTATTCCGGGACTTCGAAGGAAACTCCTACGTGAGACTGAGCGGCTAGATTATAAATTTCGTCCGGCTGTACCTTCTCCAGGATCCGGTTCAAGTTACTGGAATCGGTTAAATCACCATAATGCAAGGAAAGGTTAGAATTCCCTCTTAGATGCTCGATCCTATCTCTATTCAAAGAGCTAGTTCTACGGACAATCCCGTGCACCTCGTAATTTTTCTCCAAGAGTAACTCTGTAAGATAGGATCCGTCTTGGCCGGTGATCCCTGTGATAAGCGCCTTTTTCATTCTGGGACCAAAAACCTCGGTTTTGCTATTGAGGCAAGAAGAATGAGATAGTTAAACCGTTCCCTTCACCCAATTCTTCTTTCTGAATTCGTATATAAATACAAGGGAAAGGCTCGCGATCCATACGAATATTCCTGCCCAGATCCCGAAAGTTCCTCCTTTCCATATGATCCCAAAAAGATAGGCGCAAGGTAACATAAGGGCATACGTTAGTAAGATGTAGATTCGGAATACGTAGGTTTGCATTCCTGCTCCTCTGAGTGCCGCGCCTAGGACCATATGATATGCGTCTCCGATCTGTATGACCCCGATGAGAATGAGCACAGGATAGCATTCTTCGATCAGTGCCGGATCGTGGGTGATCAGTTTTATGATCTCTTTTCCGTAAAAGATAAAGCAAAGGCCTATGATCCCCATAACATGGGCCGAGATGAATGCAGAGCGGAATGCGGAATGATATGCGAGTTTGTATTTCTTGGCACCCATTGCCTGCCCCAAGATCGTAGTGGCCGCCACGCCGAATGCGTATCCGGGAAGGAAGGCGAAGCTCAAGGTCGAGAATAGGACATTGGATGCCGCGATCGCGATGACTGAGATCATTCCTTGGATCTTGGCGAACAATACGAAGGCCACATTTACGAATCCTTCTTCGAAGCCGGGAGGCAATCCTACTTTTACAATCTCTTTTAGATGTTCCCAACTTGGGAGTAGGCTAATTCTTTGAAAGTATTCGTTTACTCTATAATGAAAAAAGAATATAGGGAATACAAGTAATCCTGCGAGCCCAGCGATAGAAGAAGCCAGTCCGGCACCGGCGATCCCCATGGAAGGTGCCCCTAGATTTCCGTAGATAAAGACCCAATTGAAGAATATATTCGCCAAGGTGGTAACTGCCATGGATACGAAGCCGGCCTTTGTGAATCCTAGTCCGTCTAAAAATCCTCGGAAGCAAAATCCTAGAAAATAGAATCCGCTTCCTAAGACCCGGAAGGATAGATACTCCGTTGCAAGAGTGCTTACCGTAGGATCCGGGCCGATCAGGTTCATTAAAGGCTGAGCTATAATAGGGCCGGAGAAGGAGAGCATACATCCTAAGAAGATGGAGAAATACGCGGTGGTCACTCCTACCTTTCCGATCTGGTCTTTTCTTCCTTCTCCAAATCTGCGAGCTACGATGATCTGTACTCCCATGGAGAATCCGATCAGAAAGGCGATCAATGTGTAATAACTTGTGCCTGCGATCCCAACGGCTGCGATGGCGTTCTGTCCTAGATAACCGATCATGATCGTATCGGTGATCCAGACCAGGGATTGGCTTAGCATTCCAAAGACGACCGGCAAGGCTAAGGAAAGAATTTTAACGTTTAATCTACTAGCTCTGTAAGATCGGCGTATTTTTTTATATATAGGACCCAAACTGCTTCCAACTTGGGGGGCATGGATGCGCGAACAACATTTTTTCCCGGAAAAAATGTTTATTAGCCTGCTTGGCGAACTAAAATGGCAGAAAGCCGATGAGTACAAAAGAATTCGGTTCGGGGCTTGGCTTTGCGGACCTTCATAATCATTTATATGGTAGCTTGAGGCCTGAGCTACTTTGGAAGATGGGATTGGAAAATCCTTCTCCTCGTTGGGAAATCTTTACGAAACCCTTCCAAGAACTTTACGGAAAGAGGATCCACACTGAGACTTTCTTCGAAGACTATAAAGCGAAAGAAGATTTCGAAAAGATCTATCTTTTCAACCACCAAGGACCCTTTCCTGAGTTCCAAGCTAAGTTCAATCTGATCATAGCTCTTTCCAAATTCAATCCGGAAGAGATCCGATCCGTTTCCAAGCGAGTAACCAAAGATCAATTCGAAGAAGGTGTTACTTTCGGGGAATACAGGATCATGTATGCTCCGAATGATACGTACGAAGGGATCTATTCTAAAACATTGGCTGCTTGTGAGGGATTTGCAGAAGCAGAGGCCGAACTCGGTGACAAGGCTTCTTCTCGTTTAGTGATCTCCTTGCATAGGGATGGGGATGTGTTCCGCGAATACGATATGGTCAAGGAGATGATGGAAAAGAATTCCTTGATCCGAAAGTATACAGTTGGATTAGATTTTTGTTATATAGAAGAAGGATTTCCCCCGAAGGACAAAAAGGAATTCCTCGGCCAAGTCCAGAAGGACAATCGGGCCGAAACTTCCACTGCGCTGACTGTCCTCTATCATGTGGGAGAATCCTTTCAAGACAAGACCCTTCTTTCTGCGTCTCGTTGGGTCTTGGAATCCGCAGAATGGGGAGCACATCGGTTGGGTCATGCGATCGCTCTAGGAATGGATCCGAACGCGTATGCAGGTAAGACCGTGACGGAAACTTCTTCCGAAAGAAAGGATACTCTGCTATACCTTTTGGATCATTGGGAAGAAGTCTCTAAATACGGAGAGATCTCCTCAAGAGAGAGACTGAGCTCCGAATTGGATTCTATCCGACATAAGGAAAAGATGGAAATTTCGATTACGGAAACCCAGGTATCGGAAACAAAGGCATTTCAAGAATATTGTATGGATCGTATTCGAAATACTCACGCAATCATAGAGTCCTGTCCGAGTTCCAACGAATACATTGGAATGGTTCGAGATAGGGCGCATCATCCTTTGATCCGTTTTGCACGTCACGGTTTGAAATTTACGATCTCCACGGATGATCCTGGAATATTCGGAACGGATATCAGGGAAGAATACCGCAAGGCGGAATCCTTAGGTTTAAGCCAGGACCAATTGGAGAAGGTGAGAAGAGATTCTTTCTTATATACTTCGGAAATCCTCTCCGGAAGGATCCCAGTGAATGACGAGGCTTATTCCGGATGAGAGGATCTTCTTTTTTGGACCGAGGTTTTCGGAATATTTTGATCGGACTGCTTCTTCTATGCTCCGTTCCGAATTACGCACAGCAAAGTGATTTCTCGGATCCGTACGATTATAATCTCCGAAATTTCAGGGACGATAGATCTCCCGACGGATTTAGGGAATATACCATTCCTCCAAAGATGGACAAGCCTCCCTTGGTGAACCCGCGTAACGTGCAGGTGCCTTTTCAAAGCGGTTTGCCTACTGGCGCAGGAAGCCAAGGGACCAGACGTACCATAAATCCGAATCAGAACAGACAGGACGACGGATTATTCAATCCTGTTACCGGCGAAGTAAATGTGGAAGCTTTGCAAAGACAACAAGAGGAATCAAAAAATAGAAAGAAGAAACTAGAGGATTTCGGAAAGGACCATGAACCTTATACGGAGACTAGGCTTCGGAGATTTTCTATTATCTTCTTTATGACTCTTCCTTTGGCCGCCGGATTGAGCTATGCTTCCGTGAGCGCGGCGAATCCCGGATACCAAAAGAGTTTTGACGGAGGATGGTTGGTTGCCGGGATCGCAACTACATTGGCTCTTGCGAATGCCTGGTTGGACCTGCGTGATTATGATAGAATGAAGCGGGAAAACCAACCGGAGAGTCCCACTCCGAATCCTACTGTTCCGGACAAGCTCTCCGAGGCGATCCACCCTAAGGCAATGCCTGGATACGGTATCTATTCTAGAAGTCTTGAGTATAGAATGGACCTGGAAATTTTCAGCGTAAGTTTCTGAACCTCTCATGTCTTTCTCCGAAAAAAACGGGTCTTTCGCTTCCTGGATTTTGAGATGGAGAGAAGTTTCCTTTTTCTTTGATAGTTATATCCGACCGACTCTTCGAGTTGTCTTCGGTTTGTTCGGGATCCTTTCCTTATTTATCCTGATTTTCTTATACGGCTTTTATTATTCTAGCGAGCTCGTTCATCCTCTTCGTTTGCTCACTGTCTGCATCGTTTGGTCCTTGGTCCTTTATGAGATCCTGAGTTTTATTTTTACCTTAGATTCGTACGCTTCTTATTTAAGAGAGCATAAGGTAGAGATCGCCGTTGTCCTAGTGGTGATCCTTCAACTACTGTTCGAGGATAGTATTGAATCTTGGATCACTTCCTCTCAGAGAAGGACCGAAGAAGCGGTGCTTTTGTTTTTATCTATCAGTCAGATCACATTGGCATTCGGAGGCTTTGCCCATTTTTTGAGAAGGGCCAGAATGTCCTTCGGAAAAGTTTCTCCTTCTCTCGTGATGACTGGGAGCTTTGCTCTTTTGATCTTGCTCGGGACGGCAGCACTTTGTTTGCCTAGAGCGGAAGCAAAACCTATTCATCTCGTAGATCTTTTCTTTACTGCCGTGAGTGCAGTCTGCGTGACCGGTTTGAGTACCATAGACGTAGCAAAAGATCTCACAGGAACGGGACAAGTGGTCTTGATGGTCTTGGTGCAGTTAGGCGGTCTTGGGTTGATGACCTTGACCGTTTTCTTCGCTTTGGTTTTGGAAGGTCAGGTTTCCGTAACCGAGAAGTTGATCGTGAAGGACCTATTCTCCCAAGAGACTATAGGAAGAGCAGGGTCTATCCTGAAACAAGTGGCGTACCAAACTTTTGCGATCGAAGGGATCGGTTTTGTTCTATTGTATCTTAGTTTTCCGAAAGATTCCGGGATCCCGGAAAATGAGCGTATCTTTTATAGTTTGTTCCATTCTATAACAGCTTTTTGTAATGCTGGATTCGCCTTATTCCCGAAAGGATTGGCAGAACCATACTTGAAAGAATCTTATTTTTTCCTTTCTTCCATTATGATCCTGATCGTATTCGGAGGGCTTGGCTTTCCTACGGTGAATCAGCTCCTTAAGAAATCTAAGGTTTGGGAAGGGTCAAAGTATAGATTTTCCTTGGGCTCAAAGCTCATCCTGATCACTACCTTGTTCTTGATCGTATTCGGTTGGATCTCCTACTGGATCTTGGAAAGGAAATATAGTTTGCAGGGACTTACCTGGATAGATGCTTCCTTTCATTCTTTGTTCTATTCCATTACCACTCGAACGGCAGGATTCAATACTTTGAATATGCAATCCATGGGGGTCCCGATGGTGTTCGTGAGCCTTTTTCTTATGTGGGTCGGAGCCTCTCCGAATTCGACGGGAGGAGGGATCAAAACCTCGACTCTGGCTTTGTCCGGGCTTCAGTTCTATCAATTCTTTACCGGAAAAGAGAGGGTGGACGTTTTTGGAAGGACGGTTGCGGAAAGTTCCCTGTCCCGCGCCTCAGTCGCGATCATACTTTCGTTTTTTATAATATTTACCGGTGTATTCTTCTTGGTCTGTTTTGAAAAGCCTTTGCCTTTTCTGGACATCTGCTACGAAGTAGTTTCCGCTTACGGGACTACAGGCCTTTCTCGGGGAATTACTGGGGAACTTGGGACCCCGGGGAAACTTCTTCTTTGCTTCGTTATGTTTGTGGGAAGGGTAGGGGTCCTTACGGTATTATTGGCTTTCGTCCCTAAACGCAAGCCCAGAAGATATTGGTATCCGGAAGAATACGTGGTTGTCGGCTAAAGGAAGATTCATATGAGAAAGAAGAAGATCGCAGTGATTGGGTTAGGCGACTTTGGGATCGAACTTGTGAAGAGACTTCACGAGGACGGCCAGGAAGTTACAGCAGTAGATCAGGATAAGAATAAGATAGATCGTATCCAAGAATATTGCACCTATTGCGTGGCGATCGATTCCACAGATGAGTCGGAGTTGAAGGAACATGGCCTGGATGAAATGGATTCCGTTGTTGTGGCCATCGGCGATAATTTTGAGAATTTGATCGTGACCGCCGACGCATTGAAAAAGATAGGGGTCTCGAATATTTATGCGCGCTATCAATCCGATCTGAACAAAAGGGTCTTGCAGATGCTTGGGATCGAAAACTTATTCAATCCGGAAGAACAGGCAGCTCATTCCATGGCGGAGCTTCTTGCGCATAGCAGCGTAAAAGGAGTGACCTTACTTGGAGCGGAGTATAGGATCCTGGAAGCCTTGGCTCCGAAACATTTCTGGGGAAAAACCGTGTCCGGGATAAATCTGAGAGAAGATTGGAATTTAAATCTGATCACAGTTAAGCGACCTAAAAAGTCCAGACGCAAAACAAATACACCCGAAGATATACTAGGCATCCCTTCTCCTCATCTAGTCTTTGCAGAAGGGGATATTCTGGTTCTCTTTGGCAAGAATGAGGATCTGGAAAAGTTAGTGGGCAAACACTGAAAATGGGACTATAATTCGGTCTAAATATAAAAGACGACCATGAGAATCCTTGTCCCCTTGCTTCTGCTGAAATTCATCGCTTGTTCTCCTCTACAAGTGAAGTCGCATTTGGAAGTGGAGAAATCTAGGACACTGGTCTTTCACGATAAGACGTACGCGTTCCTGCCTTTTGTAGGAGATGCGCCTAAGGTGGTGATCCTGGAACACGCAGATCTGATCCGAGAAAAACTTTCTCAGAAAGGATACCAGGAAGTAGAATCCAATAAGGCGGATCTATTAATATCTTATGATGTTCTAATTGTACCTCGGGGAAGTTTGATCAGCTCCAAGATCGCATTGGGTGCCTTCGGGGGATGGACTAGCAGAAGAGGAATGCTCTATCATTCCTACGGTGGAGTGTCCGGCAGGGTAGGAACTTCTCCTACTTTCGGTGGCTTGGGACTTTTTGGCGGGTACTCAGGAATTTATAGAGCCAGTGGCTCAACCCCATACTATGAGAACTTCTACGATGTGGTCTTTAAGATAGTGATCTACGATGGAAGAACATACAGAGGGATCCCCACAAGCGTATTATTAAAAGCGAATGTAGAGGGAGAAGGTCGGTCCGGTCCGATGTTTGATGTGATCCCTTATTTGATTACGGGCTTCTTCAAGTCGTTTCCGGAATTCGCCGGAGAAAAACCGGAAACGATCTCAGAAGAAGAAGTCTGGCATCGCTAATGGATCGTAACAAATAGATGGATCCAAATCAGGAAATGTAAGATCCGGAGTTCCGGATCAGCCCATCGGATACGGGATCTTTTTAGAAACCTCGTCTATCTTTTTCAAAATATCCTCGGTTAAGATCAGGTCCGCTGCCTTAAGACTTTCCTCTAACTGCTCTACAGTATTCGCGCCTATAATGGTAGAAGCCACATAGTCATGCTGCTTGGACCAGGCAACCGCAAGCGTGGTCACACTCATTCCTGCTTCTTGCGCTATGCTCATCAGTTCTTTGGTAGATGTGAGAGTTCCTTCGTTCAAGAAGCGATTTGCCATTCTTCTTTGTCTTTCCGTAGGAAGTTTAGCATAACGACTGAACCTAGCATTTTCGGGAGGGGTAGGAACATTATACTTTCCTGTTAGAACTCCACCTGCCAAGGGAGAATAAGGAAGAAGACTGATCTGTTCTCTTCTGCAAATATCGGAAAGAGCGTCTTCAAACCTTCTGTTCAAAATACTGAAATTGTTCTGAATGGATTCGTATCGTGCGAGTCGATTCTCTTGAGAGACTGCAAGACTCTTCATGGTTCCCCAAGCAGTCTCATTGCTGGATCCAATGAATCTTACCTTTCCTTCGTCTATGAGTTCTGTAAGAGCCTCTAGGGTTTCTTCGAAGCCGAAATCGTGATCCGGCCAATGAGTTTGGTATAAGTCCACATAGTCCGTGCCGAGTCGTTTCAGACTTCCTTCGATGGCCACTTTGATATTCCTGCGATCGAGAGCGGTCCTTCCTTCTCTTACGGGTGGAGAAAACCAAGTGGTTCCGGAACCGCAGACCTTGGTCGCGATTATGATCGAATCCCTATTCTTGTTCTTGAGCCATTTCCCGAAGATCTTCTCCGTTTCATGTACATACTTTGCATCGGGAGGAACAGGATAGATTTCCGCAGTATCGAAGAAATCAATGTCGGCATCATACGCGCGATCTAGGATCTTATGCGCCTCTTTTTCGTCGCAGGTGGAACCAAAGGTCATGGTCCCCATACAAATTTCGGATACGGATAAAGCGGTTTTGCCTATTCTTCTTTTTTTCATGCGAAGCTCCTGGACTAGGAAGTATGATATACGTTATCAAATTACAAGAAGAAGCTCCCAGGGCAAGATCGATTTCCCTGGGAATATCCAAATGGAATTTCAAAAAGACGAATTATTTTCCTTGGGCCCAGGATTCTTTTCTAGGATCCGCTCCTCCGTATAGAATTCCGGTCTTCGGATCTTTGAGAGAGATACATGGAGCTCCGAAATCGTACTCCCATTTTTCTCTTTCTAGAACTTCATAACCCAATTGCTCCAAGGCCTTTCCTTGGGACTTATAGATTTCCTCTTCTAGTTCTATTCTGCCAGGGTAGTATTTATGAGGTGAGAAGGAATCCGGCCAGTTCAAGGATCGAAATCGAGGAGCGCTCACAGCTTGTTGCGGATCCATGCCGAACACTACCAGATTCAAAAATACCTGGACCACTGCTTGGGTTTGCATGTCTCCGCCAGGGGTTCCGAATGCCATCCAGAATTTTCCGTCCTTGAATACCATGGACGCGTTAGGCGTTATTGTAGGTCTTTTTCCAGGTACCAAAGAAGAAGGATGATCCGGATCCAATCGGAATTGCGTCATTCGGATCCCAAGAGTGATGTCTCCCTCGATCATAGGCGATTGGGGAAAATCGCTCGGAGTTAAGGAGAGGGAATTTCCTTGGGCGTCGATAATACTCAAGTAGGTCGTGTCTCTTCCCACTTTTCCACTATCCGTTCTCTCCCAGAAAGAAGGACTGTATTTGAGATCGGATCCTTGGTTGAGAGCGAATGTAGGATTATTTTCAGAAGAAGATATGATTCTTTTAGACGAAGCTGTTCTCTTTTCATCAAAAGAAGTAGTTTTCTGTAAAGAAGCGGCCCTTTTCTCATTCTTAGAGCTCTCGAAAAGGAAGGGATCCCCGAAAGGAGGAAGCTTTCCGAATGCCTTTTCTTGTAGGAGCTTTCTTCTTTCTTCTGCATAATCTTTATTTAATAGACCTTTTTCCGGAACGGCGACATAGGCAGGGTCTCCGAAATATTTTTCACGATCCGCCATGACTAACTCTATAGCTTGGATCACTGTATGAATATACTCTTTCGAGTTATGGCCCATAGACTTGAGATCCGTACCTTCTAAGATCTGCAGCACCATAGGAACCACTGCTCCTTGGTTCCAGGTCCGATTTGCGAAGATGGTATATGGTCCGAAATTTCCAGTAAGTGGTGTTTCCCAATCCCCGGTATATCTTTCTAGATCCGATTTTACGATAGTGCCGTCATGTTGTTCATGGGCCTTGGCGATCTTATCGGCGATCGGTCCCTTATAAAAATAATTTCGTACCGCTTCTAATGCTTCGTCTCTGGAACTTCCTTTGGACAAGGATTGTGTTTCTTGGTTGGCCAATTCCTGTAAGGTGGCGGCAAGTGCGGGCCTCTTGAATCTTTCCTTATGATATAGTGGCTTCCACCATTTTCCCTCCAAGTATATTTCTGCGTTGTATGGTAGAAGGAAACGAAATCCAAGTCTCTTGAATATATTCATGTTCAGGTTTCGCATCAAGATCTTGTGAACTGGAAAACCTTCTTCTGCGATCCGGATCGCAGGTTTGCTGATCTCGGAAAAGGATTTGGTCCCGTATTTTTTAAGCATGGCTATCAATACATCGGGAGAGGCGGGGACTAACTGCGAAGAATACTTTAACATCGGAATGGTATCGTATCCTCTTTCCTTGAAATACTGGATGGTTGCTTTTGCCGGAGCAGTGCCTGTGCCAATATAACTACTGACCTTCTTGCTTGCTTGATCGTAGTATAACAGGGGCGCCACTCCGGGAAAGGAAGCTTCTTCTCCTTGGGTGACGTTCAACACGAGTAATGCCGCCATTCCTGCATCTGCCGCGTTCCCTCCGGACTCTAAGATATCTAAAGCCGCCTGGGTTGCGAGTGGATGTCCGCTCGCAACCATAAGCTTGGAACCTTTTGCAGTGGGACGATCCGTATGGTGCGGATCGTCGAAGGTCATAATGTCAGTCGGACGAGAAGAGAAATAGTAAAGCGCGGTAAGCAGAAGAACGAGTAAAACAGTTCCGACTAAAAAGTAATTTAGGATTTTCTTTTTCATGATCCTCTCCTTCGGGAGGCACTTTCTATTTTAAAATCTTCTTCTAGCAAGATGTTTTTGTATCAAAGTGGAAACAAATGGGATTAGGGACTTGCAGAAACTTTTGCCCCTATGAAAAGTCAAAATATATAAGAGGTCTCTCTAGACCTTCTATATATAGAACAGGGGATCAACTTGACTAGACGCCTTCCTTTCCACTATGGGTGGATTGTACTGATCGTAACCTTCTTTACGTTAATCGTCGCCGCAGGAGTTCGCTCCATGCCAGGCATTCTTATTCTTCCTCTAGAAAAGGAATTTGGTTGGGATAGGTCCGCCATATCGTTTGCAGTTTCGGTAAACTTGTTGCTCTACGGATTGGTCGGACCATTTGCCGCAGGTCTCATGAATCGTTTTGGATTAAAACGGATCATGATCCTAGGATTAGTTTTGCTGATCACTGGAATTCTGCTAACAACGATTATGCGAACCAACTGGGAATTGGTCGTTCTTTGGGGAATTATGGTGGGTTTCGGCTCCGGGATGGCGGCCTTAGTATTGGGAGCTACCGTAGTCAATCGTTGGTTCGTAACCCATAGAGGACTCTTGATGGGAATTCTGACTGCGAGCACTGCTACAGGACAGATCGTATTTCTTCCTTTGCTTGCATCTTTAACAGAAAAAGAAGGATGGAGAAACGCAGTGTATACTGTCGCAATCGTTCTTGGGATCTTATTGCCTACGGTGTTGATCTTAATGAAGGACTCTCCGAAGCAGATGGATCTTCTGCCATACGGTGCGAAAGAAGGAGATGCGATCCCTTCTCCTCCCGGAGGAAATCCTTTCTTAGAAGCGATCAACGCATTGAGAGAAGGAATGAGATCCAAGAATTTCTGGCTTTTAGCCGGGAGTTTCTTTATCTGTGGTGCGAGCACGAACGGACTCGTGGGAACCCATATGGTGCCTGCTTGTTCGGATCATGGGATCCCTGAAGTAAGAGCAGCAAGTCTTTTGGCGCTCATGGGTCTTTGCGATCTTGTAGGAACTGTCGGCTCAGGTTGGTTATCCGATAGAGTAAATAATAAGATCCTATTATTCGCATATTATGGTTTGAGAGGATTTTCTTTGCTTCTTCTTCCCCAGGCATTTGATCCTGAATCGGATAAACTTTCTCTGTTTGCAGTGTTTTACGGATTGGATTGGATCGCCACAGTTCCTCCTACAGTAGCCTTAACTGCGAAAACGTTCGGACGAGAAAAAGTGGGAATGATGTTTGGATGGGTGGTCGCATTCCACCAGGTCGGTTCCGCAACTGCAGCGTACGGAGCAGGTTATCTTAGGACAACCCAAGGACATTATGATAATGCGTTTATGCTAGCCGGGGCTTTATGTGTGATCACTGCAGTCTCCATCTTTGCGATCTCTACGAAGAAGGAAATTGCGATCCCCGAAAATGCGGAACTTGCTACCTGATCGAATGTGGCCCTGATCTGCCGCGAGTTATTCCGAAAGTAGTTCTACTTTGCCGGAAATAGGAGTGATCGCTCGGATCTTATCTTTTTTGAAATCAAGCTCGTATAACGTGAAATTATTGTACGGGCGATAATCCCTGTCCTTAGAGAATTTGACGAACTCAGGATCGCCGAGAAAATACACGGAACCGTTCTTGATAACCGGAAAACATCCTACGAATGAGGAATCGTATCTTTGTCTGGTCTTCGTATCTATGATGACGATGTTTCCCAATTTACCGTCGGATCTCTCCGTAAAGGTAAGTAACTTACCGTCGGAGCTCACACTGATATTGACCTGTTCTTTTTGCTCCGTGATAGGCAAAGGAGCGTAAAAGGGAATAGCAAGTTTTACGAGTTCACCA
Source organism: Leptospira langatensis (assembly GCF_004770615.1). Lineage (NCBI taxonomy): Bacteria > Pseudomonadati > Spirochaetota > Leptospiria > Leptospirales > Leptospiraceae > Leptospira > Leptospira langatensis. The sequence goes on along the minus strand of NZ_RQER01000006.1, from coordinate 272,233 downwards.
CTTAAAGAAGGAAGTTTGTATAGACGATTTTCTTTTTCTGTCGCGACCTTTACGAGTATCTGATCGTCTGCGATCGAATACACATCCGTGATCTGCAATTTTTCCTTATCTGTTTCGATCCATGCGAGAGTCTTCAGTTCTCCGCTTTCCAAAGAATACTTATGGATGGGAACTCTCATGGAATCTTCCCCATGTTCCGAATAACGGACCTCATTGCCAACGAGAAGGATGCTCTTTTGATCCGGGGAAACGAAAGGCTGATAACCGGGAAGGGACTTTAGTTCCTTCTCCTTATCGTAGTCGTACAGTACGGTTTCCCATCGATCTCCATTCTTACGAGAGAATAGAAGAGTAGACTTATCTCTTAGGAAGCCGCTGTTGCCAGGGTAAGCGTCCGCACTTCCTTTAATGGTCTTGCTCTTGGAATTATTCAGATTTAAAAGACTGAGTTCCTTAGAAGTGCGGAATAGGATCAGATTTTGTTTTCTGAATACGGGGATGCCCTTGTCTTGGGTACTCGTATAGATGAGCCCTGTTCTTCCGTTTCCTGGTGTGATGGAGATGAGTCTGAGAATTCCTTTATCTTCTTGGATCGCAAGCACCGGATTCATGAGAGAAGCCGGGATCGGATTTACGGAATAGATGGGAGTTTGGTTTAAGAAGAGGAGGAAGAAAGGGAGCCTTACCAGATAGAAGGCGAAGGAAGAGAGAAAAAACTTCTTTCTATTCGACTTCGCTTTCATACGATCCAATCTCCCGCGAATTCAGTCTTTCGTCAGTAAAATTAACGTTTAATTTCGAATGTTCTAAAGGAACCCTTGGGTTCTTCCCATTGAATGGTGGCTTCCGTAACCTTTGCTTTAGAAGGTCCTCTTTGTACCGCCTTGTACAGGTCTTCGATAAACACCTTGTCCCCTTCGACCACAACTTCTACTTCTCCGGTAGGAAGGTTCATTGTGTATCCTTTCAAGCGACATTCTTGGGCTCTTTGTAGTACGAAGTAACGAAACCCGACCCCTTGTACGGTTCCTCGGATGCGGATTTTTGCCCTGGTATCGTTTTTTGCGGCCATTCGGTATTGGAACTCCTCAGACTAAAATATACGCTATTAGTCGTTTGAAGAAGCCTTATTTACCATCCATGCGGAGAAATCCTCCAAAAACTTCCAAAGAATTTCTTTCTCTTCTTCTCCCGCGTCCCATTCCTTGATCGCCTTTCTGTAGCAAGACAACCAGGTCCTTCTTGCCTTCTCGTCTATGGGGAAGGGAAGATGCCTCGCTCTCATTCTGGGTGGTCCGTACTTTTGCACATAGTAAGAAGGTCCTCCCAAGACTTGGATCAAAAAGTCTGCGGATTTCACGATGCTTTCTTCTAGATCTTGGGGAAACATAAAGGCAATATCGCTAGACGGGATCTTTGCATAGAACAAAGAGACTAACTCTCGGATCTTAGCCTCGCCTAAGATGGCAAACAAGGTATGAAGTTTAGGATTCGATGCAGGAGGTCCTACTGGAGGAACATAGAAATTCGGTTGATCCATTGTTTATCGACTCGCCAAGTACGTTTTGATCCTAGGTTCGAATTCAATTAAGAGCTTTTCATACACATCTCTTTTGAAAGGTACCACGGTCGAGAGGCAATCTTGGAATGGAATGAAGCGAACTTTTTCGAATTCCCTTTCATGTACTTCCAGATCGCAGTCTTCCGCTCTTCCATCCCAATACATTAAGTACCATTTTTGGGTTTGGCCCTTGTATTTCTTTAAATTGGAGCTTAACTTTAAGGTCTCAGGGAAGTCATACTCGATCCAAGTCGGATACTCATGGACAATCTCCGCAGTTCGAATGCCTACCTCTTCGAACAATTCTCTTTCAGCTGCGGCCTTTGGTTCTTCTCCTTCGTCGATCCCGCCTTGAGGAAATTGCCAGGAGCCTTTGAAATTCAAGCGCTCTCCTACCAAGACCTCTCCTTTGGAGTTAAAGACCACCATTCCTACGTTCTTTCTATAAGGCTTATCCATCTAGGTAGAGATTTGGGACCGGGACGCGAGCTTACAAGCCGATTCTAAGACAACACTAGTATAAAAACTTGATCTACGAATTGAGGATGGACAAAGATAAGGCAAAAGATTCTTTGGATTAATATTCATACGCTCTTAGGAGAATGAGTTTCTAACGATGTCGGTCAGATTTAGAGTTCGTCGCCCCCAAATACTAACAGAAGAGGATTTTGTAATCAGAGAATCTAATATACCCGGGATCGGAATGGGATTATTCCCAAAAGAAACTTTGATCAAAGGCGATACGGTAGGATTCTATACCGGCAGGATCCTGGACGATAGATTAGCCAACTCTGCAAAATATTGCGAATCCAAATACTTACTTTGGATCTGCAAAGACCACTGGATCTACGGAGAAGGAAAAGAGTCCAACTATACCCGCTATATCAATCATAGTACTAAGCCAAATGTCCGTCTCGTGGTTTCCACACGCTGGAAGACCGCAAGATTCGAAGCAATGCGCAAGATCAAGGCGGGAGAGGAATTGTTCTTCGATTATGGAGACGAGTACTGGATCCACTTGGACGTCTCCCCTTTAGAACGTAACTAAGCCTTAGGGCTAGTCCTGACGCAAATAATCCTAGATTATTAACGCTTTCCTCCGGTTTTTAGAGGATCGAAAGCAACTTTTTGCCATTTGCATCTGCTGATTTTAAGCCTCATTTTGGGCAAATAGTGGATTCTTCAAAAACCAAAAAGAATATTGGAATCGATGACCGGTTCTGGTTCAGCAAACGACATAAAAGATCGGAGAAGATCTACTTATGTGCTTCATAAGGCGTTGCCTTATTGGACCTGGATCCTTCCTTTACTTCTATTTCATCTTGCGACTCGGCTATCCTTGGCATTTCAGGTGGATACCGGAGTATCCATCTCTTATCTTCCCATTCCTCTAGGCATCGTACTCTGTTTTTGGTGGGGACCTGCGAGAGTACTTCCTGCAATGTATGCTAACGCACTCTTCTCGGCTAGTCTTTGGGGACTACATGACGTTTCCGAATATCCGATCTATTCTCTTTGGGAAGTCTTAGCGGTAGGGATCTCCTGGCTCTTCTTCGTGGAATGGAGAAAAGGAAAGCCTTGGTTGCCCGATCTGAAAGAGACTGTACGCTTCGTACTTTGGGTTGCATTCCCTGCCTCCTTATGCAATGGGTTTCTAGTCGCTTGGGGGCTCGTGTTCTTTGGGGATCTCGCTTGGGATCATTTCCTGGTCTCTAGTTTGCAAGGAGTGGTTGCGACCCTATACGATACATTAAGTTTTTCTGTTCCTGCATTGCTTTGGTTCACTCCTTGGATGGAATCAAAGGGCTGGAGTAAAACGAACGGCGCCTGGGAAGAGAGAGAAACAAGCTGGGATCGAAATCGTTTCGTTAATCTAAAGAAGAAAAGGATCCTAGAGGTCGTAGGCGTATTCTTATTCTGCGGGATCTTCGGAAGACTGATCCCTTCTATAGAATACTGGTTTGTATTCGGTTTGTTCGTTCTCTGGGCTTCCTTACGATTCGGGATCACACTTGCCTTGATCGCAAATATCTGGGTGCAGATCATTACGTTGATCATACCCTTCTTGTTGGGAGAGATCGAAAGCTTTAAGGGATCGAAGGGCGGACATGATCTTGTACTATTAGTTGATCTGGCGATCCTTTGCGTTGTAGCTTTGATCACAGGAAGAGCTACGAGTGATACCAAAAAAGAATTACGAAAAAGGCGAAGAATTGAGGCCAGACTGATCGCGAGTCGAGAGCAATATAGAAAATTCTTTGAAGAGAATCTTTCCGCGAATTTCATTGCGGACGGCACGGGGAATTTATTAGGAGCCAATAGTTCCTTTTTGAGGATGTTCGGGTTCGAGACGCAGGCCGAAGCCATCTCCAAAGGACTTGCGGATCTGTTTCCTTCTTATGATGATTACTCCTTGTTCTTACAAAAGATCCAGATCGGTTCCCAATTAGAGTCCCACGAAGAATTCTTTTTAAATAAGAACGGGATCCCGGTCCATACTACGGGAAATTACTTTGCGAGCCTTAATAAGTCGGGAGGAGTCGATACCATCCGCGGCTATTTGCTAGACGACACTCTTCGTAGGAAATTGGAGAACCAATTGATCGAATCCAAGAAACTGGAAACAATAGGGACTCTGGCAGGAGGGATCGCTCATGATTTTAACAATATTCTTCAGATCATTTCCGGTTATGCGACTCGAATGGAATTGGGAACCATTCAGGATTCTTCTCTTTTGGATGCGTCCAGATCGATAAATGCTGCGGCAAGTAGGGGTGCAATCATAGTCCGGAGACTTCTTTCCTTAGCGCGTAAAGGAGGGGGAAGTTTTAGGACCATAGATATCAATCAACTTGTGAACGACACTGTAGAACTTCTTCTTCCTACATTCTCAGAAACCATTCGATTTCAAAAGGAATTGGGAGAAGAGTCCGTCCTGATCTGGGGAGATTCTTCTCAGTTAGAACAGGTATTGATCAATCTTTGCCTGAACGCAAAAGACGCGATGCCGGACGGAGGAGAGATCCGAGTACGGAGCTTTGCCGTAAAAGGAACGATGATCCGAGAATCCTTTCCTTTGTCGGGGCCGAACGAATACATTTGCTTAGAGGTTTCGGATAACGGAGAAGGAATGAGCGAAGAGACCAAGAAGAGGATCTTCGAGCCATTCTTCACCACGAAAAACAAGGCCCAAGGAAGTGGGTTAGGAATGTCCATGGTCTATGGGATCATGCAAACCCACGAAGGAATGATCCAGGTCAGCTCCGAACCGGGAAAGGGTACGAGTATCCGTTTATTCTTTCCTCTTAAGCCGCTTTCGCTCGCGCATTCTTGAAGAAGAATGCAAATCCCTCGATCAGTTGATAGATAGCAGGAACTTGGGAAATAGAGATCCCCACATCCCCGTGAGAGATCAAAGGAGTAAGCACCAATTTAGCCTTCTTCTTTAGATGGTCCTTCATGATACGTGCTTCTTGAGAAGGAACAACATTGTCCCCAAGACCATGCACGATAGAAACTGGACATTCAAGAAGATGCAGTTTATCTTTTACCTGCAGTTCGGTTAAGAAGGAACTATCGGTTCCCGCGTTTGCCACGATCTGTTTCCAGATGCCTTCACGGAAAGCCTTGTCTTCTCTCAGTCTTGTGAATACTTCTCTGTTTTCCGGCTTGATGCTTTCTAAGACGGTTGGCAATTCCAGAGTCTCTCTGGAGAAGCTTCCGTCCAACACGCAGGCCTTGAGAGCTTTTTCCAATTCGGAGTTCTCTGTCTGGAGAGCAAACTTTATGAAATTATAAAGTAAGATCATTCTTCCGTATTCATCTCCATCGTCGGAGGTCATCACGTAATCAAGGGTCGTCTGAACGTCGCAATAAGCCCCGATGGTTAGGATGGATGCGATCTTCTTTCCAACTTCAGGGTCGGAAGCAGCGATCAGGCCCATGCTTCCGGAAAAAGAAGGAGCTAAGTAGGAGATCTTTTGGCTAGGACAATATTCCGGATGAGAAGAAAGCCAAAGGATCATCTCTTTGATCCTCTCTACTGTTTCTTTTACGATCCTGAACTGGGTGACTTCTACCAATAAAGGAGAGATGACTGTATAACCGATAGCCGCCGCCGATTGGCAAACGATTGCGAATCTTGGATCCTTATTCCCTAAATAAGCCAATCCGTTCACTGCGAGAATAGTCCCACAGGACTTTCCTTTAGGAGTATAAAGGATAGCGGGAATGGTTCCGCCTTTGACCTGGATCTGTATTTCAGTCTCCGATACTTTTGGAGGTGTGGGTAATTGGCAATGGAGAGCGAATTTCGCTGCCTTCCATAAATATTTCATATTCGTATTACATCCCGTACCGGGTTAAGATCCGATAACATTCCTGTGACGATTTACGGTCCTGTGCAAAAGTTCCATTACTGGGTCTGCAATCCATTCTTTTAGGCAAAGGTAGCGGAATCTGGATTCCGTATTCCGGCAGAATTTGCACCAGCTCCTGCAAGGGCCGATCCTAAATTTCCGGTAATGAGTTTTCCGGACATCTCCCTTTCGAACTCGCGAATTCTTCTTTGCCCGTTTTATAAAATATCAATTCTCCGAAAAAAATCACATTTGGGTACTTGAATGAAAATAGAGAAAAAGACCAAGAGTCTTAGGGCCAAGTCTAGCGCTTTGAGCAAGGATGAGATCAGAACCTTACTGAATGCCTCTAAGACTCACGAAAATCATTATCTTTGGTTCAGAATGTTGTACTCCTTCGGATTGCAGGTCGCGGAACTTGTGTCCTTGAGAGTGGGGGATGTGGATTGGGAAAATCATCGAGTCTATATCCATCGTTCCCAAAAACTGAATACAAGGAATCCCTTGATCCCGGTCTCTTTGCGACGGGATCTTTGGTTCGCTTCTCAGGGAAAGCAGTACGAGGACTTTCTTTGCTCCGGAAGATCCGGTAGGGTGCATCCTAGAACGGTCCAGAAAATGTTCGGTAAATTGGGCGAGATGACAGGCGTCCCGGTGAGCGTAATTCGCCTTAGGAGGTCTCTCGCTTCTCATTTATTGGATGCGGGTTGGGACCAAGAAAGCATCCGGGAGCAGCTAGGACTTTCTTCCCGAAAATCTTTACGAGACCTGATGGGGGAAAAACCGGAAACCCAATCCTGCAAGATATTTCCTTTGGAAGAGATCCAAGGTTCTGCGGCATAAGTTACTACAAAGATGTAACAGAGGCGAGGAGATGGGAAAAAATTCTTGTAAAACCCCATTTCCTCACTATTTTAGTCTACGGCGAACTTTCCGTTCCCCTTTTGCATTTGAAAAAGGAAATTTTCTTTGTCGGAATTTGATCCTATGGATCGTCGCTCGGAGCCTAGCTTGGAAATCAAAACTAAAAAAGTGGGTAAACATACCCTAGTTCAATTGGACGGCAGGCTGGATATTACCCACTCGGACGAGGTAGAGGCAAAGCTTCTAGACGACGTTCAAGCCGGCCAAGGTGATATCGTTATTAACTTGCAGAATATTTCCTATATTTCTTCTTCCGGAATTCGCATCTTCGTTGGAATGGTCCGCGAATTAGAGAAGCAGAATCGAAAATTGAAACTCTGCAATATCACGCCTAACGTGAAAAAGGTTTTCGACGTAGTAGAACTCTTGGATCTATTCGAAGTCTACGAAACCGAACAAGACGCACTAGCTACCTTGAAATAAATCCTTAGGGGAACTATCGAATATGGGGTCCCCTTCAAAATCCGTTCGTTATATTCAATTTTCGGAATTACAGGGCCTTGTATGCCTTGGGGTCCTTTCCTTACTCTATCTTCTTTTATTTAGGACATCCGGTTTAGAGTTCCCACCTGTATGGCCGGACGAGGTTTTATTCTACTCACCTTCCTTGGACTTTGCAAAGAACGGAACGTTTAGAACGGACGTATTAGAAGGTCTCGTCAAGGGAATGGAAGTGCAAACTCTTTGGATGCCTCCCATATTCTTCCTCTCTAACGGTTGGATACTTAGATTCTTTGGAGAAGGATTAGAAATACTTAGACTCTTTGCAGCAGTCCTGTCCTTGCTCAGTGTTTGGATCTTTTGGTTCTTCTTAAAGACATTTGATTTTTCTCCAGGGGCTAGACTTGGAGCTTGCCTCCTTTTGATCTCGGACCTTCTTTTTTTGAGAGTGGGTTGGACTGCGAGAATGGAGGCTCTCTGTCTCTTTTGGGCCTTATGCTCTTTGTACATTCTCGCAAGAAGAGCAAGACCGGAAAATACAAGACCTCTACAACAATGGGAAGCCTTTCTTTCCGGAGTCTTCTTAGGGATTTCCTTCTTATCACATCCATTCGGCGCAATCTTCGGAGTTCCGGCTCTTATCCTGATCCACCAAGCAAAAGCTTGGAAGGCCTGGATGTTTTGGTTGGGGGGAATGCTTCCCATCCTTGCTTGGGGAATTTGGATCCATCCTCATTGGGACATTTTTCTGTACCAGTTCGGGGCCCAATTCGGGAGGAAGAAGGATCTATTCCAATCCTTCTCTCCTGTCACAAAGATCAAAGTATTGTTAGGCGGATACGAATCTCCCGGGCTCAGACTTTTCTTTTATATCGCTTTGGGATTGGGGCTTTGGGTATTCCGAAAAGAGATCCTAGAAAAATTCAGGACCACCTTTTTCTTCTCGGCTTGGACGGTATCCATTCTGTTCTTCCTCGTCCTTTCCACAGAATACTATTATGTAATGTATCTTTGCGTTCCCTTGTCTGCCTTAGGAGGTTTCTTTTTCGAAAGGATCAAGAGCAGAAGAGTACAGTTTATCGCAGCTATTTTAGTTTTTTCGAATATTGCTATCTTGGTGAATGCCTATAAACGGATCGGTTTTGCGAATTCCGATTTCGATCTGAGAGAAAGATTCTATTCATCCTTAGGTCAGGAACTAAAAAGTTCCAAGAAGATATATCTGCAGGCGATCCCGGATCCTTACTTCCAGATCAAAAAGGACAGACCGGACCTAAAGATATTGGAGTTTATCCCGGGGGAACTACCCATCCCGAAAGAAGATTTTATCCAAACCCTGGATTCCATAGACACATTCGTATTCTCGGATCGCCAGAAAAGGAATGAGCATGTACAGGCTTATTTAGACGAGAATTCTTCCAAATTCAGAAAGAGTAGGATCAGTGTGGAGCCTTCTACCGTAAGGAAGGTTGCCAATGTGGAAGCGGAAATCTATCGCAGGAGATAAGAAATGTCCCGATCTTATTTCCTGATCCCTATTCTCTTCTTCTTTGCCCAATGTTACTCTCAGAAGGACACGAATTCCATCTCTTCTCTTTTGCCGAATATGGATCCCATTCCGGTGACTGTGCTCGGGGATTCTCTCTGCGAAAGGTCCCAGGCCTTCGGGTTGAGAGAAGGATTGGGCTCCAATTTCGAACTTACGGAGGCTTGCGTCTCCATGAGAGGAGTGGCCGATTGGTTGCCTCAATTAGATCTGGCCTTGGTGAATACTCCCAAGCTGATCGTCATAGAATTGGGACTAAATGATCTACTCTATCATTCCGATCAGTCTTTTTCAGGAAATTATAATACGATGCTTTCGGATCTACAGAGTAAATCCAGTGCTCTTATTATGGTAACCGTGCTTCCACCTACGAATGCCTCGTACCGGGCCGATGTGCTGCAAATGAACGTTTTCTTAAAGAGCTTGGGTTCTTCTTATCCGATCGCGGATATGGAGACCCCTTTCTTACAGACAGAATCCAAGATAGAACTATATCCTACGGATGATCCGATCCACCCGGATCCCGCAGGATATTCCATTATGAAAACTGTATATATGTCCGAAGTCGGGAAATTATTCGGGTTTTAAGAAGAAGTCTTATTCTCTCGGATCCTCTTGATCAGATTCCGACCTGCTTCCTGTCGGAGAAGAGCGTTCTCATATCTTCTTTTTTCGTCTTCCGTTTCCGGTCTTAATTTAGGGATCGCGCAAGGCTTCTTATTCTCATCTAGTGCGACGAAAGTAAGATAGGCAGTCGTGGCTCTAACCACGATGCCTGTATATGGATTCTCCTTGGAGACCTGGACTCCTATTTCCAAAGAAGAGCGGCCCACATAATTGACAGATGCCTTTAAGACAACATGATCTCCGATCGATACCGGTTCTAGAAAATTCAATTTATCCACACTAGCGGTGACTGCTTCTCTTTCACAATGTCTTTGGGCCACCATAACCGCGATCAGGTCGATCCAAGCCATGAGAGTTCCTCCGAAAAGAGTGCCGTAATGGTTGGTATGATCCGGCATTACGATATGCCTGGTCTCCGCCGCGGATTCTCTGGGCGTTTTTACAATCTCGTTATCTGACATCTGCAAGCTAGAGGTTGCATTCCAGGATGAAATCGTTGAACACCTGAGAGATCAGGATCTTTTGCTTATATGTCAAAGCAGTACTTGCCGCAGGGATCTGCGCTCCCGAGTTTGCATACACTTCCTGGATGGTATCATCCGGGAAGATCGTAAAAACCTGGGTAGGAGAAGGGGTGTCCTTATTCCTTGCATGTTTCAAAAATTGGAAGAGAAACTTGTGGGCGGCCACATAGATGGTTCCTTTCTCATCGATCTCTAGATTGTCGGGAGCAGAATCCAGGAAAATCGATTTAGGTTCTCCTAATACGATTTTTCCGGCCTGTCTGGTCAGAGGGAATTTTAGAACGGAATTCGTTCCTATATCAGATCTGTACAGGAATTCCTTTCCATCTTCCCGTTTTACAAGAATGATACCGTTCCCGAAATAGAGAGGATTGCCTAGACTTGTCCAAGTCTTTCCGTCGAAGTAAGCGATCTCCGCACGTTTCATTCGGAAGATATCATTGAAGAGATAGGTCATGTATCCGCCGCTTCCATGATCATTCGAAACATAGATCTCATTTTCGGAGGCTACGAATAGATCATTGGGACTTGTGATCGTAGGATCTTTCAGAGTCTGGATATGGGTCCATTTTCCGACTTTCGAATTTCCTTTAGGAGCCTCGGTCCTTTCGAACACTTCTATAGAATGCTCTTTATAAGGAGTGATATGAGAAATTACGTAAAGCTTCTGCTTTCCTCCTTGGACGAGAAGGCTTATACCATGAGGACGGAAGGACTTCGGATAATTCGTTTCTAAAAGTTTGGGCTCCGGCTTATCGGAGTTTAGATCCATATAATATAGTTTGCCTTCTTGGTCGGAGATCCTTCTTTCATGAGAGGAAATATAGAGTAAACCCGCGGTTCTATCTACGGCTATATCTTCCGGTCCAGGCAGGCCGGAGATCTGGGAGCAGTTTTTAAGAGGGATCTCTTTCAGATCGCCGGAGCAAGCGGAAAGGGCCAGGCCTAAAAGGATGAAAATCAGGGAAAATGGGTAGGATCGCATGGGACAATAGACTCTGCCCTAAATCCGGCACTGCAACCAGATTCGGCTTCCGGGATGGAATTTTATTCTTGCATTTTTTATGCACCGCACAAAAATTGTGGTAAAAAGGAATTGAACAGTATGGACAACCAAAAGCTGAACGATTTGATCAATGCTGGTATTGGAGCCGTCCAAACTTCGAAAGAAATTTTCGATAAGCTTCTTATCGACCTGAACGAAGGCAAGGAGAAGGTGGAACAGAGATTCGACGAGCTAAAAGCACAGGGTGAAAAAGACCTGAGCGAGAGCGCGTTGAAATTCAAAGTTCCTCTGGCATGGGGAATCGTTAAATTTGAAGAGATTCGGGAGAATATCTTAAAACAGTTTATAAAGAAATAAAGGGAATTTCTCCTCTGAGCTTACGAAGATATAACCTCTTCTTCCAAAAACATAAGATCAGCCGGGAGAAATTCTCCTCTCTTCTTTCCTTCCTATTTACATTCGCGTTCCTCATCCTGGATCCGGATCCAATTTTTACAGAAACAATTCCTTCTCGCCCAAACGAGCTGATACTGATCACTCGATTTTCCAAACAGGAGAAGAAGGAGCCGGAAACTCTCGCAATCGGCAGCCTGGAATTTAGAAAGCAAACGTTTTCGCCCGCTTCCACGTTCAAGATCTACCTCACACTGTCCCTATTGGAGAATCATATTGTATCTCTGGATGAGAAACAGAAATGTGCGGATAAACATATTCCGAATTCTCCTAGGGACTTGGATTTGAGAGAGGCTTTATTCTATTCTTCTAATGAATACTTTGAGAAGGTCTTTTCTGAATTGGGTAAGGAGAAGCTAGATCGTACCTTGTTACGGATCGGTTATATTCCAAAGACCAAAAAAGGAAAGGCGGAGCCTTGGTGGATCGATCTGGATGGACTAAAACATGGAGGAAGGATCCGCCTTAAGCCCGACGAGATACATTCCCATTGGGTGAGGATCTTTGGGGACGGATATTCGTACCCGAAAGAAATCGTTTCCGATTGGAAGAAAAGCCTGTTCTGGTCGGAATGTAAAGAAAGAGCGGCTAACGTATATGGTAAGACCGGCTCTTGGGAGAAAAGTTTTTGGTTCCAAGGCGCCTTGGTCCAAGGCGAAAACGATTATGTCATATACACCGTTTTAGATCGGGACCCCGCCGCCTCTAGGACGAGAACTATACAAAGATTTTATGAGTTAGTGGGATGCACTGTTCCTAGTTTGGAATGATCGCAATAGATGGATTGAAAAGAAGAGAACTTCGGAGTGACTGGACTTGAACCAGCGACCCCTTCCCCCCCAGAGAAGTGCGCTACCACTGCGCTACACCCCGGTTCTCTTGATAAGTATGATTTCTGGGAAAGCTTGCGAGTGTAAATCGGTTTTTCTTAGCAAAGGAAATCGGGAGAAACAAACCAAATGATCTGTCCTCCTTTGAACTTCTCTCTTGGAATATTGACTGCAAGCGCAGAGCCGGGAGTGAATAAAAAAGATTGTCCGACGCCGGAGATACCTAAAAGATTTTCTGCAAAGATGCTTACGTCAGGACTATGACCCACAAGAAGGATCGCGTCCGAGTTAGAATAATCTTTTAGAAGTGGGCAGATCCTAAGGTAGTCCTCACCCGGAAGAAGATATTCCATGGACTCCGTTTCTTGTTCCGGTTTTAAAATGCGAGAGTAGATCTCTGCGCTTGCCTTGGTCCGGAAATACGGGCTATGATAGATCTTTTTGATCTTGAACCCGGTCTGAAAGAACCGAGCCATCTTTTCAATATCCGATTGGCCTTTCGGAGTCAGAATTCTGGACGAATCTTGACCGTCGACGGAATTGGGATCCGCTTCTCCATGTCTGGCAATGATGATCTTCATGGAATAAAAGAAGAATGAGTCGCCGTTTTTCTTAAAAAGGATTGCCTCCTAGGGCAATGGAACTATTTTTTTCGGCACTTGGGTCTAAGGAATTTTCGAATGCCTCAATTTGCAATTGAAATAGAACACCTACGTAAAAATTATCCGAGAGTACAAGCTCTAAAAGGAATCAGCTTGCAAGTTCCACAGGGAGGGGTCTTCGGACTCCTCGGACAGAACGGAGCGGGCAAGACAACTCTGGTTCGCATCCTCTTGGGATTTTCCAAACCGACGGATGGCTTCTGCACTGTTCTGGGCAAGAAACCTTCTCCTTATGCGCGCGCAAAGATCGGATATCTTCCGGAAAGAATGGCTGTGCCTACCTATTTATCGGGGAGAGAATTTTTAGAGGCCAGTTTAAGATTAGCGCTTCTTTCTTCTTTCGAGGCAAAGCAAAAGAGCAAGAAGCTTTTAGAAAAGCTAGGTCTTGCAGACGCAGCCGACAGAAAGGTCTCCACTTATTCCAAGGGAATGTTACAAAGACTTGGACTGGCGAACGCGTTAGGCGCAGAGCCTGACCTTCTTCTTTTGGATGAACCCGGAACAGGATTGGATCCTGCAGGTTACAAAGAATTCCGGGAATTCATTCTGGAAGAGAACCAAAAGAGAGGGGTCACTATCTTGATCAACTCTCATCGACTATTGGAAGTAGAACAGATCTGTACGGAAGTTGGGATCCTGCATAAGGGCAAGATGATGGCCCAGGGGAAACTAGACGAGCTTCGACAAGGCAAGGATAGAATCCGCATCCGATTTGAAGGAGATATTGGGACTTATCTGAATGATATCTCTTTAGAAGCGAAGCATGACGGAAAGGAATGGGAGATCCGACCTAAGCCGGAAACGGATCTGCGCAGACTTCCTGCCGAATTAGTAGAGAGAGGAGCGGATCTACTGTTATATGAAAGAAGGACAGAGTCTTTGGAGGATGTATTCTTCCGACTGACCCAAGGTCCCGACTCGGGACAAAACTCACATACAGGAGAAGAAGCTTGAGCGGATCCATTCGTTTTTTCTTTCAGGCATATATACGCCAGATCCCGGTTTTGGTGAAGCTTACTCTCATCCAAGTATTCAGACGTAGAGCGATCTTCTTCTTATTCTCCTTATTGCTTTTCTTTTTCGTAGGGGAATGGACCTGCACTACGACAGTAGGGCAAGAAGTCACCAAGGGAATTCCGATGAGCGTCTATTTTATTCTGACCTCTCTTTGGGTGACTATCTTCTTGATCATTATTAGCTCGGATCTTTTACGCCAGGACATAGATTCCCAGATCCATACTCTTTGGCTGAGCCGCCCTTTGGACCCGGGAGTGTACTTGGGCGGAAAGGGGATCGCACTTCTTCTTTTGGTGGTCTTATTTATTCTCTCTATTTTCGCAGTACAGAGTTGGTACGCCTTGGAAGTTCCTTGGGATTTTTTGATCTACCAGGGAGCGATGATGCTCACTTACATATTCTTCCTGAGCTTTGCGTTCCAGATCACGTTAACCTCTAATCAAACTCTTTCCATTCTACTTTCTTTCGGATTGCTTTTGGTGACTTCCATTTTGGATCAGATCGTTTACCAAGGATACCTGGATGAGACTCCCATGTTGAACGAGACCCAGAAGATGATCGTAAAGATGTTCTACTGGGTTCTCCCACAAATTGGGACAATCTATCACCACTCCAGTAATCTTTTGGAGGGGAAGGGAGATGGTCCTGTGCCATACGGATTTTATTCCTTCTTCCAGGTGAGCGCTTGGCTTCTTATCTTAAAGGCGAGTCTTTGGGTGACTACTCGAAGACAGGAGATTTAAGAATCTAGGGCAGGCCGATTTTAATCTAGGGTTGACAAAACCTCCTCAAGAGTAGGATATAGCTGGCCCTTCCGCCGAACCAAGATGAATATAAACTGGTACCATTTCGAAAAGGAAGGATACTATCTGAGCGTTCGTAACATAAATGAACGCATTGAAAAGCTAAATCCTCTCTATATCCGTTTCACCACCTTAAACAAGAATGTTGATAAACTATTAAACGTTTTGTTAGACAGGTACCTGGTTTATCTGGATGCGATTTCCCTGAAAGAATCCGTTTTTTCTATCCTGAGAGAAAGCGCAATGAACGCCGTTAAGGCAAACTCAAAGAGGATCTTCTTCGCCGAGAATAACCTGAATATCTCGAACCCGGACGATTATGTTCGAGGGATGGAGAATTTCAAAAAAGAAATGATCAAGGACAAAGAGAGATACGCGGCCCTATTGGAAAAGGTCAATTTCCATTGTCTGATCACCTTGGCATTCAATCGTAATAGTTTTCTAATGAGGGTCTCTAATAACGCTCCTATTATTCCGGAAGAGTTGAAACGTGTGGAGAACCGGATCGGAAAGAGTAAGGAATACAACGACTTAGGGGAGGTTTTTGCAGATCACGCGGACGATTCCGAAGGAGCCGGACTCGGTCTTGCCATGTCCCTTCTGATGCTCAAGAACGAAGGAATAGACGCAGACTGCTATAAGCTACTCGCAGAAGAGGGAGTGACCTCAGCCTATATCAAGATCCCTCTGGACTTCAAACATCGCAACGTTTCCTACCAGAAAACTGTGGAGATCATCGCTGAGATAGACAGGCTTCCTACTTTTCCGGAGAACTTGAATCAGATCATGAGTCTGATCAATAAACCCGATTCATCTATCCAGCAGATCACAGAGTCGGTCACAAAGGATGTTTCCTTATCCACTAATATCTTAAAGCTGGCTAATTCGGCTTCCTTTGCTCAAGGGAGAAAAGTCGAAACATTGGAAGATGCGATCAAGCTGATCGGTCTATCAGAATTAAATAATATTCTTCTTAGCCTCGGAACGAAGAAGATACTCGAAGAAAGGTATAAGGAGTTTGAGCAGATCTGGGAAACGTCCAGTCTTTCCGCTTATATCTGTCGCAGGCTCGGGGAAAGAATGGGCTGGAAGAAGACCTTCCTTACGAATCTTGTATGCGCCGCATTATTGCATAATATTGGGCTGGTGCTTCTACTTTCTTTAGAGGGAGACACAATTGCCAAGTTGACCGATCTTACCGGAAAGAAACTGCTTCCTTCTTCTCTTGGTCTTGAGGAGGCGGCTTTAGGGATCACTCATACTTCTCTCGGTGGAATGATCTGTGAGAAATGGAATTTCTCCGATACGATCCGAGTCGCCGCAGAATACCATCATAGACCACTGATGGCTAAGAAAGAATCCAGGGACGTAGTATTCGCAGTCTATTTATCCGACTGGATCATAGATTGCCATGACGGGAAAGCGGATCCTGCCGCAATCCACTGGGAAGTGCTCCAACATTTCGGTTTTAAAAAGGACGAGGAATGGATGGATTTCGGAAAACAAGTCATCCAGGAATACAAAGCATTTCAAAGACAGGGCTAATATTCAGCATTATGATTTTATAATGCTGAATATCGAATTGCCCTCTGTTTGGTATTAAAAGTCGAACTGCCTCTATTGTAGGTTTAGACTACTCGAACGGTTTTGGACCAATCCTTAATCTCTTCCAGATCAATATGATCCCCTATTAGGGAGCTGTAAAACGCCTTGTGGATCTTAAAGTCCTCATCGATCAGAAAATCCGCAGGCATTCTGAAGAAATTCGATCCTTCTTGGGGGGTTAAAGAAAACCCGACTGCGCTCGCTTCCTGTACCCTTCCATGTACGACGGCAGAATCCATCGAACTCTGTACCTTCTCCTGAGAAACTTCGACATCATATAGGGAATAGATACCGGCCTCCGGATCGGGGATCAGTGCGAACGGAGGCTTTTGTTGGCCAACGTAGGGAAGCATATCTTCCTTCTTGGATTCGAAGATCGCAAGAATATCCAGACCATTCAGTTCCGGATAGTTTTTGATCATGGAATGAACTCTTAGATTGCAGAGGGCACAGGCTCCGTTTCGCAGAAAAGAGAGGAGTATCTTCTTCCCCTTTAGTTCCGAAAGTCTATGGGAGTTCCCATCCAAATCTTTATATTCAAAATCCCTAGCAGGTTCGCCTGAATGAATCATTTTCTATTCGCTCCTTGGAGATTTTATTATATAGGCAATTATTGCCTATGCAACAAAAAAAACGAGATCCTACCTTCTAAGATCCCGTTTTCGGAAGGGTTTATTTTAGGTAGATTCGGGCCAATCCCAGCCCTGTAGGATATTCGATTCGATCTTTTCGGAGATTGCCTTTAGGGATTCCAGGTCTTCCTGGTTTAGGCCTTTGTAAACTGCCTTTCTAGCTTCTAACATGATTGGAATGGTCTTGTCCAAAAGGGACTTGCCTGCCTTCGTAATGCTTACAGTGAATTTTCGCCGATCGTTCGGGTCGTCTTTCCGAGAGACTAAGCTCTTCTTCTCTAATCCGTCCAGAAGCCTGGTAATATTCGGCCTATCCTTAAAAGTCTTATCTACCAGATCCGTTTGAGAGACTGATTTCCCGTTCGATAAGCGATTTAATAGAAACCATTGCTCTACGGTGAGATCCGTCGTATGGTCCGCCATTAGCTTGGTGAAATGCAGATGCAGAAGTCGATTTGTGCGATGAAAATAATAGGCGTATGCGGTATCTATCAGGCTATTCACTTTTTTAGGATCGGAAGGCATAGTATGATCAGTTTCCTTTTCTTCAAGTCTGCAAAAGGGAGATCCGCAGAAGTTGCGTTTGTTACGGAACATTTTGAGAAGAGAAAAGGGGCTGAAAACCCTAAAAGGACTTTACATTTGATTTTCTTTCTTCTAGTTTAGAAGAAACGCCGTCTATGATTGCCTGAACGCCTAAAACCTTTTCCTAAAAGGCGCCTCCCAGAGAGGTTAAAGACATACGTGTCTTGAATACGAATGCCCTGAGACAGGGCAGGCAAGATCAATGAATCAAAAACAAAATGAGCCTCTATCCGCCTGGGATGCGGATAGAGAAAAAGAATTTCGAGGGATCGTTTCCAGATCCGGGATCTCGAATGCGTTAGCTGCTAGAGTCATCGGCGAACAAGGCCGAGAATTTTGGCTTAGGCAGGATTTAAAAGAAGGAAGCGGGATCTTAACCGGAAGCTTGAGGTACGGAGCGCTTTCCAGTTTGGACATTCCCGTAGCAGGTGACTGGGTACTGATCACTCAGTTAGATGAAAACGAATTTCTGATACATCAGATACTTCCCCGCAGAAGCTTGCTCGTCCGTAAATCAAAAGGAGAGATCCAAAGACCGGATCCAATCGCTGCGAATATGGACAGGATCTTTCTTTTACAGGGATTGGATGGGGACTTTCAACCAAGGCGTTTGGAAAGGACCTTGGTTCAGCTTTGGGAAAGCGGAGCTTCTCCGTGTATCATCTTAACGAAGAGTGATCTATATTCAGAAAATCAACTAGAGCTAGATGAAAAGATCCGTTTGGTTCGAGAGTCCTGTCCGGGCGTTCCCGTCCATGCGATCTCCACATTTAACGGAGAAGGATTGCAAGAGCTGTTACCCTATTGGGAGGAAGATGGAGTTTTTGCTTTTATCGGATCCTCTGGAGTAGGGAAATCTTCTCTTCTGAATTCCTTATTAGGAAAGGAGATCCGATCCGTGCAAGAGGTAAGGGTTTCCGATTCAAAGGGAAAGCACACTACCACGAATCGTTGGATGTTTGAATTGAGATCGGGACTTTGGATCCTGGACACTCCGGGAATGAGAGAGATCCAACTCTGGTCAGACGGTTCCGGACTAGAGGAAACCTTTCCCGAGATCTTTGAATCGGCAGGCCTTTGTAAATTTCAGGATTGTTCTCATTCTTCCGAGCCAGGATGCGCGGTTCAGGAAGCGTTGGAAGAAGGCAAGATCTCCTACGAAAGATTCCGGAGCTTTCAGAAATTGCAGAGGGAAATGCAAAGGATCGTAAATTTGAGCAATCCGAATTCTTCTCAGCAACTTGCGGAAAAAGCGAAATGGAAATCCATCCATAAGGAGCAGAAGAGAATGAAGAAACAAAGAGATCGGGAGAGATACCGGTAAACAAATTCGGAACATAGCTTAGCTAATGTTTTTTATTAGCTAAGCTATTCATTTCGAACATATCTGAGATAAGCATAATATCTACCTATCCGCAAGTAACATTATATTTAGGCCATTAAGAGAGCCTCAGCTAGTTGATTCGGAGCAGTAATTAGCGGAACGTGTCCGGTGGAAAGAGTTGCTAATGTCTTACAATGAAACTTTCGTTCTATCGTACGTTGCATGTTTAACGATAGAATTTTATCCAAAGTACATTCGATATACAATTTCGGGATCCGCCCAAAATTGGCATCCGTTGTATTGGTGTTGGCAAAGAAAGGTTCTGTCGCTTGAGCTTTTAATTTCGGAGCTGCAGCTTCGATCTGGTCTTTGGTCCCACCGTTGTATACGATCGATTTCAACGTTTCTTCGGAGATTGTCGCAGAAGTTTGATCTGCCGAAAAAATTAAAGCGGGTAATAGACTGCCTTCATCATCTGATTTCATGATATCGAGCACGCTTTCATTTTGATTTAATATAAAAGCGGCGACAAACACTAGGCTTTCTATTTTGTCTGATTCTTCTTCGGCGACTTGAGATATAATCGCTCCAGCTAAACTATGTCCGACTAAAATCGTTTTATTTGCGATTCCCGCTAGCTTAGATCGTACTGAGTCGACATACCCGCGAAAAGTAATTTTCGGAATCGGCGTATTATCTTGTCCATGCCCGGGCAAATCGATCGTAAAAACTTTATGCCCATGTGCTTCTAAGATTTGTTTCGTTTCTTCCCATGCCCAAGCACCATGCCAAGCCCCATGAACTAATAAGTAAGTTTTCATTGGAATTCCTTTCTTAATTTATTATGGACCAATCGGTCCATAATTGCGTAAAAAATTACAAATGCTTCATAACGGATTTCGCTATTTCGAGTAATTCTTTTTTTGGATGACCTGCCTTTACCATCGTTTTCATTCCTGCGATTGAATTCACGAGAAAGAGAGCTGTCGGATGCGGTTCGACGTTCTTATTTATATCTGAACTTTCTTGTCCCGATTTCACAGCATCCTCGAATATAGAGGTCATTTTTCGGAGGGTATTTCCTACGATTTTGGCAACTTGAGGATCGGTTTGCGCAAATTCAGTCGCCGAATTCATGACGAGGCAGCCTTTTCGGTCTTTTCCTGGGCTTGCTTCTTCGGCAAGATCGAGAAGTACTTTCTCAATGAATCGCAAAGGAGATTTGCTACTTCCATATTCTAGTAGAAGTTCGTCTAAAAGACCGTCACTATAAGTCTGAATACTAAGTAAGAAGATTTGATGCTTGTCCCCGAAAACAGAATAAAGACTACTCTTGGAAAGTCCGGTTTCATCGCAAAGATCTTTGAGATTAGTACCCTTGTATCCATTACGCCAAAACAATTCTAAGGCTTTTTGAAGAGAATGTTCTCTATCATATTCAATGGGTCGACCAGTGCTCACCGGCCTGATTATTGGACCGAATGGTCCAATAATCAACTCATTTTTAATTTTCTAAAGAAAAAAAGAAGTGTATTGATCCATAATCGGGTAGATTACATTCCTCATTTTTAAGTGCGGATCATTTTACATATTACGGAAGTTGGAATTGGTCTGCTATCTTGTAAAAGTCTTCGGCTAATAATTCTTCCGGTCGTTTGTCGAAGGAAAGCCCGGTGGACTCTAAAGAGAGTTTCAATTTTTGTCTTAAGACTTCTTCAGAAAGGGAAAAGGGAAGCCCTTGAGGATAGAAAGAATGTAATGGAGCTTCCTTTAAGGAAGAACCGATCTTCTTTCTCTTACCCCAAAAAACGGTACGACAAAGTAGCTCTAAAACGAGAAAGGATTCCTTCTTCTGAAAACGTTTATTAGAAGAATAGGTAAGGATACTCGAATCCACATTTGGCGGAGGGTAAAAACATCCTGCCTTGATCGTCTTCTTACTTTGAAAAACTCCGTAGGCACCGGCATAGATAGAGAGAGAAGAGATTTCTTGCGTGATCCTTTGTGCGAATTCTTTTTGCACCAAGAAGACTGCTCCCTGTAATCGTTCCAATCTTTCCAAAGAGAGTAGTATGAGTTCTGAAGTGATATAGTAAGGAAGATTTCCGAATAAAAAGCAGGTCCGGGTTTCCGATCGGGGAAGGGTCTCTCTCGCGTCCCCTAAAATGATCTCTGTCTCCGGGAGGAACTCCTTCAACCATTCGTAATATACGGGATCGATCTCGTACAATCTGAGCTTTTTATTTAATCCGGCTAAAAGATGGGAAAGGGCTCCCAGGCCTGGACCGATCTCGATCACAAGTTCCGAATTGGACAAGGCCTTCTCATCTGCACTTTGGAATAATGTGCGGATAGCATTCGGATCGATCAGAAAATTTTGGCCCCATTTCTTGAGAGGAGCGGAGGATCTTTGAGAGAGGAATTCCCGGATAGCGGTTGGTTTATAAAACGGGTATTCCGGGGAGCTCATCGCTTCCAATAAACTTCCAGCCGGGGCCGATTCCAAGCTGTTTTCTCACTCGGTTCCATTGCCTCGGATCTTCCGGGATATTGAATCTGGGTAGGAGTAGGATGATCCCGGAGCCTGCTTTGGTACTTTTACCCAATTCGATCAAGGAGTCCTTTCCTACTTCGAATCGGATCATTTTTTTTGCGGGGGTGGGCAAGGAGAACTCCTTCGCTTTGGGTACGCGGATCCAATTTTCAAAACCCGCTATCTTCGGTTTATCTTTTCCTCCGTATTTGAGGCTGAGATCCTTTCTTCTGCGTACGCATTCCGAGATCCATTGGAGACAGGATTCGTGCTCTATATAGATCTCTCTTGTATTTAAATGGTCTCCGCAGAACAATTCAGGATCTCTTCCAAAGGACCTGTAGAATATTTTGGAGCTATACTTGCATTTACCGATCAGAGAGAGCTTTCTTTCTTCTTGTAGTACAAAACTGAATTTGTCTCCGAAGAACACTGGAGGGATCTCGATCCAATAGGAAGATCTGGCGAGCGTTACTTGGAAGAAGAAGCAAAATGCAAATCCAAGGATCCAAATCCTTTTTCGAAGAACTGCTGGAAATGAGGAGTGAGAAAGACAGACTCTATTGAACTTAGGGATCGTCCGGTCCTGAATTCGATTTTTACTAAGACTTGCGGCTCCGCGTCGCTTTACGAAAGGATCTGTTTCGGATAGGGTTAGATCTAATTCGACATCTTCTTCTTCCTGGGGTGCTCCGATCCATTTCCACAAGAACAAGAAGAGTAAGAATAGCGTCCAGATCCCTAAGGCAAAGAATTTCGTTTTTCCTCGGTAATAGTGGACCAGGCTCAAATCCAGCTCACTCCAGAATAGGGTGGTCCTCTCTAAGAATTCCAGAAGAGATACAACGATCTGCCAGATCGGCTTTGCAAGAATAGAAAGGGAACAAGCTTGGAGTAATAAAGAAAAATATAATAGAGGTAATAAGATCCCGCAAACCGGGACCAAGATCAGATTTAGACCCAAGGAACCAAAGCTGTAAGATCCGAAATAGTAGATGAGACTAGGTAGGGTCCCCAAACCTGCCGCTGTGGAGACAGCTAGATTTTCTCTCCAGAATCCTAAAAATCTGCTTAAGATCGTTTTCTCTTCCGGGATTTTCGGTAAACAATGCTTCAGACTAGGAAGTAAGAGTAGGATGCCCGCGACTGCTCCGAAGGAAAGTAGGAAAGAAACTCCGAAGGATCGATCCGGATCCCAGAGATACAATATCCCCGCCGAAATGAGCAAAAGATCCGTGGGTCTGGATCTTCTAAACAGCAAGGATTGTAATAAGATCCAAGTAGAAAAGACCCAGGCTCTGGCTAGGGAGATCGGAAACCCTAACATAGCTAAATAAAGAAATCCTAATAGAACTGGCAATATTCTAGGTAGGGAATATCCTAAGAATGGCATTCGTTTGAAGAGGGAGAACAAACAGCCAATCAATATTCCTAGATGAAGACCGGATGCTGCGAATAAATGTAAGATCCCTCCTTCTTTAGCCTTTTTCTTGAAGTCCTTGCTGAGGTTTTTCGCATCTCCTAGAACCAGTCCTAAGGAAATTTCTCTCGCCTCGTTCTGGATATTTGCCTCATCCAAAAGCGTTTCGATCTTGGATTGAAAACCCTTCTTCCAGATTTGGGATTCGGACAAGAAGGGTGCAGATCGTTTCGTATATCCGCAAACGGCTAAGAATAGGAAAAAGATCGTCCCCCAGGAAAGGAAGAGGATCTTTTTGCTTTTTCTCTCTCGGAGAGAAAGAAATATTATAATAATTGCATGTACGGAGATCCAGACCAGAGTAAGATCCGGATAAAAATTCTCTAAAAAACAACCGGATAGGATCCCGGCCAGAAAATAAGAAAATAAGGAAGCGGGGATCCATTCTCTATAATGCTTTTCTAAGGACAGGCCCATATCTGGGCTTGTCGGGAATAGAAAGGATTGCTCGCGGAATTTTAATTCCGCGGATTAAAAAATGGAGGGTTTAGATCCGAGAGAGGCCGATCCCCAATTTTCCACGGACCCGATCTAGTATCTGGGAAGATGTAGATCTCGCTTTTTCCGAACCCTTCTTCATTACGGAACGAACAAATGCTGGATCGGCGGCAATCTTTTCCCTTTCTTTGCGATATGGGCCGAAGTAATCTAGGATATTCTCCAAGAGAGCTTTTTTTAGATCCCCATATCCGGTTCCCGGCGTAGAAAATCTGGATTGTAGATCCTTCTTCCCTTGCGCATCTAAGAAGAGAGAATGGATGGCATATATTACACTTTTCTCATAATCCTTTGCTTCATCCACTCCGGCGGAATCGGTTACGATCCCCATCACGGATTTCTTCAGCTTCTTTTCGTCGTCAAAGAAATTGATCGTGTTTCCGTAAGACTTAGACATCTTCGCTCCGTCGACACCTGGGACGATAGCGGTCTCCTCGTCTATCTCAGGCTCGGGGAGTTTGAATGTATCGCCGTACTGAGCGTTGAAACGTTCTGCGATATCCCTGGTATATTCCAAATGTTGCTTTTGGTCCTTTCCAACAGGAACCCGATCGCTATCGAAGGCCAAAATATCCGCAGCCATTAACACCGGATAAAAGAAAAGTCCGCCGCTAGGTGTAATCCCTTTTGCAACCTTATCCTTATAAGAATGAGCCAGTTCCAGTTTAGGAACAGTAATGGACATGCTTAAGTACCAGGTTAGCTCTGTAACTTCGGGAACTTCGGATTGGATCCAAAAGGTGCATTTGTCCGGATCGATCCCCAGCGCTAGGAAATCGCAGACAGCGTCGTATGTGTTCTCGGTTTGGTTCTTTGCAGAAGTGAATGTGGTCAACGCGTGCATATCCGCCACGAAACAGAATAGATCCACATTATTTTGGTATTCGACTAACTTACGTATGACGGAGAAATAATTGCCTAAATGCAATTTACCAGAGGGTTGTACCCCGGTTAATATCCTCATTGTACCTCCGAGGAGTTCATTTTGCTTTGCGGATCGTCAAAAGTCTTACCGGATAGACGTTCATACTCCGCTTTGAGTGCAGTGAGTTCCGCGTCTAGTTTTCTGTGCGCGGTAAGTTTGTTCACGGTAAATTTATCCTTATAGATCACCGCGTAATTGAATAATAACTGGGCCATGTCCACAAAAACGTATTCGAGTGTTTTTCCGTTCAGACGATTGCCGGAAACCATGGAAGAATCGTAATAAGGAAGGAACCTGTGGAGCACCTTCACTTCTTCGATGACCTTCTCTTTAGAAGCCAGCACTCTCTCGTTCAATTGACCTTTGGCTTCATAATCCTTTGCAAGAAGATGGTTTTCCACGAGAACGTTGATCTTCTCGGCGAATTTGCCCATGAATGCGGAAGCCTCTGAGAGAAGTCGAAGCAGGTTGACAGTGATCTGGTCTTCTACTGTGTTCCCGCCGCTTGTGTTCTGGTTGAAGTTCGTGAATGTATACTGAAAGCTCGGATACTTCTTGTTGAACGCATCCAATTGGCGAAGTAGATTATTGATCTCCTCGATCTCCGTTTTGAATAGACCGGGTTGGATCACGAGAACGTCCCTATTATGGTTCTTGGTCCCGATCTTGACCGTTCCTTCTAAAATAGGAGTATAGCAGGATTGAAAGTCCCGAAGAAGAATATGGATCAGTTTATGAGGCATTCCCTTGTAAGAAGACTTGAATGCGGCCGAGTTCATATTCTCCGGCATATGATGAGCGAAATAATCGTCCACCACGCCGTTCAAGAAATCGAAAGAGATCTTTCCGTTCTCATCTATTTTAAAGTAACGTTGTCTGAGCCCATGAAGCTCTTCCTTCTTGTTCGTCCTCGTTTGGATATCGTCCGATAATTTGATGAGAGTTGTATCCACTTCCTTCGTGATATCCGGAGCACCCTGGAACTTGGTCTCGTTGATCGGAGGGACATTCAGGGAATCTAGGATCTCATCCCAGGTGATCACTTTCTTATTGGAAACTACGTAGAAGGCTCGAATAGCATCCGTCAATTTCGGTCTTCCGTTCTCCAGGTTCAGTCCGTAATTTAGGCCCGAAATGATAGAGGGAAGTTTCACGGAGAGTTTCTCGTCCTTCTTTACAAGCTCTGGGACATTGCCTAGAATGATCTCTCTGGCATCGCTACGGGAGAGATGACGAGCATAGTACATCTGCATCTTCAAGGAACGATTGAGGAAGATCTCCGGGGAGATCTCGTCGATGAATAAGGAGTCCAGAGAAATGAAATTATTGAAAAACTTATTAAAATTTAGAACAACATTATATACTAAAGGTCTCCAGTGTCGCCAGCCTTGGCTTTCCGCTAAACGAAGCGCCTGCAGAGTGGAGATGATCTGATCCTCTTTTAGGGCCTTAAAGATCCTTTCGACCGAGGGGGCGATCTTGGAATTCCTTCCTAAGAATCCTACTTCGACGGTTCCGGTTTCTTTTGCGAATTTGGTGATATTCGCATTTCCACCGAAGAGGTTTGCCAAGAATCCGAGTCCAGGTCCGGCATCCGTCGTTTGTCTCTTGACTGGCTTAGGTGGGGTCTTTGCGGAAGAAGAGCCTGCAGAAGTTCTGGAAGATTTGTCTTCTTCTTCCGGTTTCTTGTTATTGTTCTCTTCTCTTTTCTTCTGCTCGAATTCCTCGTCGACCTTCTTCATCAGATCGATCCTGATAAAGATGTCGTTGGATTTTTGTATGACTTCGTCTATCTTCTGTTGGTGTTCCGCAGAACGGGATTTGCGATAGAGATCTGCGAAGGTCTTATGGGCGTCTGTACGTGAATTTGACAAGACTTACTCCCTTTCGTTCAGAGGGTTCTCCACAATTTGTGCGTTCGAAGGAGCTCCGAAATTGAAGAGTGATGCAGAAAGACCAACATTCGTTTGCACGCCGGAAAAGCTTACGGAGGTATATTCGCCGCTTCCCTTATTTTTCATTCTAAGAGTCCTGGGAGTATTATCGGGTCCCAATGTGACCACGATTTCCTCGTACGTCCGGTTATTGGATTTTAGACGGATAGAACCGCCGACTGGCGTCACTTCTTCGTAACCGGATAATAGTCCGGCCATTCCACCAGTCAGTCCTTTTACGTCCTGCTTACCTACAATCCCTCTGGAAGGGGAATAAAACCAGAGATATCGTCCGTTGGAAGCAATCACTCTTCCGTCGGAGAATTTTACATGGATCTGATTGGGTTTTTTATAAGAAAGGGTTCCGGTCAGCTCGTTATTAATGGTAATGCTGGCCCGAAAACTACTGATCTCATTCATCTTTCCGATGACTGAATTGAGTCGATCCCTACCTGGATCGGATAAAATAGAAGTGCCGCAGACCAATAGAACTGCGGCACCCATAAAGGATAAGATACCCTTGGATGAAGCCATAATCGTTCCTACTATGGCTTCATTAGACGAAATTATCCAAGTACTTTTTTAAACTCGTCGGTAAGAGCTGGCACGACTTCGAAAAGATCTCCCACGACTCCGTAGGTAGCAACTTTGAAGATCGGAGCGTCTCCGTCCTTGTTTATAGCTACGATGTACTTAGAAGAGCCCATTCCGGCCAAGTGCTGGATCGCTCCGGAGATTCCGCATGCGATATAGCAGTTCGGGGAAACGGTTTTTCCAGTCTGACCAACTTGGTGGCTATGAGGGATCCAGCCAGCATCGACTGCTGCACGAGAAGCTCCCAAAGCTGCGCCAAGAACATCTGCCAATCCTTGGAGAACTGGCCAGTTTTCTGGTCCTTTGATACCGCGTCCGCCGGACACGATGATAGAAGCTTCTGCCAATTGGACCTTGTTCCCACCGCTTAGGTCGGAAGATACGATCTTAACTTTTGCGTCGCCTGCTGCTGGGCTTGCAGCTTCTACTGCGCCTCCTCCCGCTTTCTGAACTACTTCTTGAGAGTTCGGACGAACGGTGAAGATAGCGACTGGGCTAGTAACTTTGAAATTACCGTATGCTTTTCCGGAGTAGATCGGCTTCTTAGCTACGACTTTTCCTCCGTCTACGGAAAGACCGACTACGTCGGCTACGATCCCTGCGCCAGCTTTCACTGCCACTCTTGGGGAATAATCTTTTCCTTGAGAAGTGTGAGGAAGAAGAACCACAGATGGATTCTTGTCCTTGATCACTCCTGCAACCAGATTTGCCCAAGTCTCAGCATTGAAGTCGCCTGCGTTAACGGTTACTACGCTGTCTGCGCCTACTGCTCCCAGGTCTCCTGCGAATTTTTCAACTCCGGATCCGATCAAAAGAGCGGTAACTTTTCCTCCGAGAGCGTCTGCGATCTTGCGGCCCGCGGAAGTGATTTCTTTGGAGATCTTTTTGAGTTCTCCGTTTTTGAGTTCGCCTACGATTAATACGTTGCTCACGGGTGTTCTCCTTAGATAACCTTAGCTTCTTCGCGAAGAGCTTTAACGAGTTGCTCTGCGAAACCTTTTGCGTCAGCCGCTTCCAGCTTACGACCAGGAATACGTGGTGGAGGTGGCTCCAGTCCAACGACTTCGATCTTGCTAGTAGGGTTGCCTAGGTCGGCAGGAGTTTTGGTTTCGATCGGCTTCTTCTTAGCAGCCATCAAACCTTTCAGGTTCGGATAACGAGGTTCGTTTAATCCTTTTTGAGCTGTGATAGCGACAGGCAGGCTGGTCTCAACAACTTGAGTTCCACCTTCCACTTCTTTAGTGGATTTCACTGCGGTTCCGCTGATTTCTAAACTTACTGCGAAAGCGATATGAGCGATACCAAGAGCCTCAGCAACTTGAACAACTACTTGTGAGCTGTCGCTGTCGATGGATTGGCGTCCGCCGATAATAACGTCTGCGTTTTCTGATTTTGCGAAGTTAGCGATCAGTTCCGAGGTCAGAGTCGTATCGAATGGAACGTAATTGTCCACTTTGATCTGAACGGCACGGTCTGCTCCCATAGCATAAGCTTGGCGTAAAGACTCTTGCACGCGGTCCGGTCCGAGAGATACAGCAATCACCTCTCCTCCGTTTTTCTCGCGTAATCTAAGTCCTTCTTCAATTGCGAATTCGTCGTACGGAGAGATAATCCATTTAATTCCGGTTTCGTTGATGGACTTGTCCCCGACTTTGATATTCGTTTCGGTGTCAGGTACTTGTTTCACTAAAACGATGATCTTCATGAACTTTCGTTCTCCAAATAAATAGGGCTATAAACACGAAATTTCTGAAAAGCTTGAATGCAAACTACTTTTTTGGCGGTATTTCGGGAAATCTACCTTATCGGAACAGAATGAGTGTTCTACTCCAGAAATAGATCCAAACGATTCCGAAAATGATCACTACCACATTCGCATCCGTTTTTATGAATAGGGTAAGCCCCCAAAAAAACGGTAAGAGAAAGAAAGAAACTAGAAAAACAAACCAGATCCAAGAGGTTTTGAGCAAGGGAGAAGAGATCGATCCTTCGATTGCTCCCCGGATCGCATCCAGGTTTTTAGAGGAATTCCCCAAACCTCGGAGCCCTAATACTAAACTTACGAGGCAAATCAAAGTTAATACGACAGAATACAGCATGATAGAAGATTGCTAGGCCTTTGGGATCTGTCCAGCCGGATTCCTTTCAGAGGATTTTAGACAGAGTTACAAACTTTACATTGGATCTACTTTGCTTCTTTCTATGAAAACGGATCTGGATCTGGTCTGTCCCATCGTTCTCCAGAAAAAACTCAACCTTCCGGTTCTCATTGTCACCTTCTCCCTGGGTTTCGGGTAGAAGGACCTGACTGCCCTTATCTCCTGCCACCAAACTGAAGGCAGACTCGGAGAGAAATTCGCCGGAAAACTCTAGCCTATATCTTCCTTTCGGATTTGCGGGGAGATGTTTATCATAACCGATCACTTCTTCCCAGCCGGAAAAACGACCTGTACTAGTCGATTTAGTGATCCGGATCGAATAGGAACGGTCCAGGCCGGATATCCGAACCGTATGTTCTTTAGAATATCGAGAAGAAGGGGACGTATTCTTCGTGATCCGATATACTTGTAGCAGAGAGGTTCTCTCTAACAACATATCCGGATAACGATTGATGCTCTCTATCGGAAAATTACCGGAGAGAAGAATATGATCCACCTTCTGCAAGGAAAGGCCCGGGCTCTCTAGTTGCGGATCTTCATCGATGAGATAGATCTCTTTTCCAGTTTCCAAGAGTGGAAGGACCTTGGGGAGAAATCCATTCGTATTAGAGATCAGATAGGTATCTTTTTCTTCCAAATAACGAAGTGGACTAGCAAGATCCTGTCTTTTAGTAAAATATAATGCGTTTTTTTGGGGTAAGGAAGAGCCCAGTCGCTCATATTCTTTTGCATATCCGGAAAGCATCCTCTCTGAAATGAACAAAGAGTCGTGAATATAGAGACTGTAGATATTACTGGAGATCACAGTGAATATAAGTGCGTTCTTCCAGATCGGTTTGGATACGGGGAATGTATTGAGCCCTATGATCCCCATGAGGATCGCAAATGGTATCGGGAATAGCATCCATCTTCTAGACGCCCAGAAATGATCCGGATGAATACTCGGTTCGTACAAGTACACGATCAATAAAAAGAAACCGATAAACAGAAAGAAAATAGAACTCAAATTCCTTCTGCGAAAGAGCAGAGTATCGAATCCTTGCACTGCAAACAGTACCAAGATCACAGGAACGTAAAACAAGAAGCATAGAAAGGAATTCTTTTGGAATAGGAGCCCCTCAGATAGAGTTTCTGTGATCCCTAATCTTGGTCTCAGGAAATAAGCAAAACCGATCCAAGCAAATAGGGAGATTGCCAGAAGGATTCGCAATGGACCCCTTTGCGCTTGTAAAAATGTCCTGAATAAGTGCAGGATCTTTTTTCCGACGGAAGAATGAGAGAATACGTATACGATCCCTGTCGATACCAAAGAAAGAATGCAGAGAAGGCTGAGCTTTAAAAGAGGGCCTCTTTCCCAGAGATCGATCAGATATGGCTTTGAATAAAAGTATCCGTATAGGATCCCTAAGACGGCCATAAGGGAAAATCCAAGTAGAAATGCGATCCCGGAGATAGCGTACTTTCGGTGGATCAATAGTAAATAGCAGACTAAGAAAGAGATCGCAGGTAAATAGATGAGACTGTCGATCCGATTGAAACTGCTAAGCCCCAGGATGGCTCCTGCAAATAGCATTCTGAGTACATTCTTTCTTTCAAAATTAGACTGCGCGAGATATAGGGAGAAGATAAGAAGAAACTGCCCCAGTGGTTCGGAGAGTGTGGTCCTCAGGTTCCAGATCTGGGCGGCATTTAAGGAACCAAAGAAGACCGCTACGATGGCTCCTCTTGCTCCTATAATCCTCTTAGTATGAAGAAAAACAAAAAATAGGAACAAGATCCCGAAGATCCCATTTACCCGAAAGGCTCCTTCCACTCCGAAGAGATCCAAAGCGATCGCTAGAAAAGAGGGATAGAGTGCGAAGAACCTAGGAGAAAGATTTATCTCCGTCTTTGGTGCAGATTGGTCCGCTTCGATGGCAGGGTATCCGAATACGATCGCTTCTCCCAAGATAGAAGAGAGCTCTAAAAAGTGCGGGTCCGAAAATTCCAGGCCTCCTGTTTTTTGGATCTGGCTCGCGAATACCAGATACACTCCTTGGTCCCTGTCCCCCTTGATGTATTCCGTAGGAAAGAAGAAATACAATACGAAGCCACACAGAATTAAGATCCAAAATAGGATTCTATAGATCGGTTTGGATTTCGGATCCTTCCCCTCTAAAGGAAAAAGAAGAGGGTTTTTTCGAGCGATCAACAGGTAAGCGAAGATCGCTCCGGAAAATATTAGAATAATATAAATTACATAGGCGAGTTTATAGATCCCTAAAAGGACCAAGAGAAAGGCTAGGACCCCATGGATCAGGACTGCAAGAGAGATTGCAATACTGTTTCTCTCCAGGGAAAAGACGTGTCCTTTGTGAAAGAGAAAGACGGAGATCAGGTAGGTAAGGATAAGAGCGGATACAAAGAAAAAAATTACCAAGTCGATTCCTTCTGCAATATGAAACGAATTCGGATCCCAGGCTCAAAAGAAAGTTCGGGTATGGATCGGATCCGGTCAAGAATTAAAGAACGAATGCGGCGAACATGGTTTGTTACGAGAAGAATATAAAAAAGAAAGATCTCAGAATGAAAACGATGTAAAATAGGACCCGGTAACTGGTTGCTTTTTTCGACTCATTTAAAAACACTTAAGTTGTTATCTAGTAGAGGCTTAGAATGAAGGGAATCCAAGAGAGAAAGATCGATTTATACAATCCTACAGAGGATCATCTCGCGTTAAGAGAGAACGTGAGTGCGTTTGCAAAGGAAAACTTGGACTTACAGGCCAAGGACCACGACGATGAAGAAACGTTTAACAGAGAATTATTCCGTCGTTTGGGAGCCGAACTAGGCATCTTTGGAGTCACTGTTCCCCAGGAAAACGGAGGAATGGGACTGGATCCGGTTGCAAGTGTGATCATTCACGAGGAATTTTCCGCGTACGATCCCGGATTCACTCTTTCGTATCTAGCTCACGAAGTCCTATTCGTAAACAATTTCTACCACAGTGGAAATCCTTCTCAAAGAGCCCAGTATTTGCCCAAAGTCTTATCAGGTGAATGGATCGGAGGAATGGGAATGACTGAGCCAGGCGCGGGCACGGATGTACTTGGAATGGGAAGTGTAGCCGTCCGCAAAGGCGATAAGTATGTACTGAACGGTCGCAAGCAATTCATCACCAACGGGATCGTTGGACAGGTCTTTCTGATATATGCAAAGACCCATAAGGATTCCAGAAGGACCACTTCCTTTATCGTAGAGAGCAGTTATCCCGGTTTCAGCTTCGGTAAAAAAGAAGAGAAGATGGGAATGCGCTCTTCTCCTACAACGCAACTTATATTCGAGAACGTAGAGATCCCAGCGGAGAACCTTATCGGAAAAGAAGACGGAGCTCTTACTCACATGATGCGAAACCTGGAGATAGAAAGAGTGACTTTGGCCGCTCAATCTTTAGGGATTGCAAAGCGTTGCATCGACGTTATGTGTGAATACTCTATTCTACATAGAGAGGCATTCGATAAGAAGTTGATCGAATTCGGCCAGGTCCAAAGACTTCTCGCAGAATCCTATGCGGATTACCAAGCAGCTAGAGCTCTCGTATATGATGTGGCTTCTCAGATCCATCCGGAGAATCGAAACTCCTTGGGTGCTGCTTCCGCTAAGTTGGTAGCGACCCAGATGGCGGAGAGAGTTTCTAGAAACGCAATACAAGTATTAGGCGGCTATGGTTATTGCAGAGAGTATCCGGTAGAAAGATTGCATAGAGATGCTATTCTTCTATCGATCGGAGGCGGGACCAACGAGGCGATGCAGAAGAATATAGCGGCTGACTTAAAGAAAATCTACGCAAGTTCTACCCCGTAAAGTTCTTCCCGTATAAGGCCCACTCTGTAAGTTCTGTTTCCAAGGGCTTTTTCCCGGAAGCACTTAAGAGATACACGGGAAATCCATATAAGAAGAAAGAACAGAGTGGTCGCTTTACAAAAGATTCGAAAAGAAAGAACGGTTTTCCGGATTGCTATCTTATTATTAGGCTCGGTACTTTATTTACAATCCTGTTCCAGTTTGCCCAGCGCGGATGGTTCTTCTAGAAGGAGAGGATCCATCGATGCTGAGGATCTGATCCTAAAACAAACGGATCCTCCTCCTGCGGACCGTCATCTTCACGCGGAACATTATCCTGCATCCAATGAGAGAAGGTTGGATCTATTCAAATCCAGGGTAGAAGGCTTAGGTGGAGGCTATGTCGGGGTAGGTACAGACCAGAATCTGACATTGGTCGCATGGGCAAAGAGCGATTATGCATATCTTTCCGATTTCGATCCAGTAACGGTTTCTATTAACCGAATTCATTTATATTTTCTGGAATTGGCTCCGAATTATGCGGAGTTCGCAAAACTCTGGGATCCGAAGAATAAAAAAGAAACTCTCGCTCTCTTGGAAAAGAGGTTCTCTACAGATCCTGAATACCAAGTCATCTTGAAATCCTATGAGATCTCTCTTCGTAAGGGAGGAGTGGCTCAAAGATTGGGAGACTTGCCTAAGATCTCCAAGGTATACCCGAACTTTACCTCCTTCCATAACGATCCGAAAGACTATGAGTTTTTGAGAAATATGGTCTTAGAAGGTAGAATTCTAGCCGTGGATGGGAATCTACTCGGAGACAAGACTCTACATTCCGTTTCCGAAAAAGCGAAGGAGTTAGGGATCCCGGTCCGAATTCTTTACACTTCCAATGCGGAAGAATATTTCAGATATCCTGACGGAATGAAGAGCAATTTCCTGAATTTGTACGGAGATTCCAAGAGTATCGTAGTGAGGACACTTACTAAGGGAGCGAAGATCTATGGATTCCCTGATGGAGAGATGTTCCCGAAAGAATATCCGTTTCATTATAATGTGCAATCATTAGATAATTTTAAAGTATGGTTGACTAAGTTGAATCCGGTGTATACGACCCTGATCCTGAGAGCTCGTACTCCTGGGGTGAAAGGATTCTCTACGATCGAGGCGCTTCCTGCAGAAACAAATAAGCAAAATGAGACGGGCAATGCGAATAAGCAAACCGAGGCAACTGCAGCGAATCAAAAGCCGGCTAAGTAAATAGTTACTTAGCTAGCGCCTAAGGCGACTGTTTAAATCGGCCGATTTGCTGCGCCGAAAGCCGGCGAAATCATAAATGGAGAGAACCTAGACCCGAAATGAGAGATCTATTTTATAAAAATATAAAATTCCAAAAGACGATCCTCTGTTTCGGGATGCTTCTGCTTTCCGTTCCTTGTTCTCCTCAGAATGTCCGATTTGGCTCTCCCAGTGAGCCTGTGAGGATCGTTGCCGTGGGGGATATCATGTCCCACCAGACACAGATCGATTCCGCGTACGATAAGGGATGCGATTGTTGGGATTTTTCCGGAGTGTTCGATGAAGTCGCTCCTATGATCTCGGAAGCGGACCTTGCCGTTGGGAATTTGGAAACAACCCTTCCTGGGGATCCTAAGATGTATTCCGGCTATCCTCAGTTCGGAGCCCCGGATTCTTTGGCTAAAGCGATAAAGGATATCGGTTTCGATGTTCTATCTACCGCAAACAATCATTCCTGCGATAAGGGAAAGATCGGAGTGGTTCGCACTCTTTCCGTTTTGGATCAACTCGGCTTGAGACATTTGGGAACGTACAAGGACCAAGAGGAATATACAAAAAATAGAATATTAAAGGTTTCTGTAGGAGATCTGTCCTTGGTTTTCTTGGATTATACCTACGGAACGAACGGTTTGGAAATCCCAGCAGGAACGGTGATCAATCTCATCGATAAGGATCTGATCGCTTCTGATATCGCGCTTGCGAAGAAGTCCAAACCGGACGCTATTATAGTCATGTATCATTATGGTACGGAATATTTGCACGAACCGGACCCTTTCCAAGTGGAGATGGTGGACTTTGCCTTCCAATCGGGAGCAGATATCGTTTTGGGAGGACATCCTCATACTCTCCAAAGATTCGGAAAAAAGACTTTAAAAGACAAATTCGGGATAGAGAAAGAGAGATTTTTTATCTATTCTCTGGGGAATTTCATTTCCGGCCAGGACAGAAGATATGTGGACGGAGGGATTATCCTGAGATTTTCTCTTTCCAAGGACGGAGATAAATTAAATATTTCTGATATAGGTTATGAACCTCTTTGGGTCTATATAGATCGAACTGGGACCAGATCCAAATTTCGACTTCTTCCTGTGAAAAAGTACCTGAATAACGACCAGGAGAGAAAGCTCCCCGAGGCCGCTTTCCAAAGAATGAAACAGTTCTATAAAGATACTATAGAAGTCCTTGGGACTCCTCGTTAATATTTAAAGTCTTTCCTGATCGTTTATTTCAGCAAACTGTTCTAGGTTTGTCTTGTATGCCGATATATACTTGGTATTCGGCGTCTTTCACTTGTTCTCTTAATAGGCGGCGAGTATGGTTCTTTGCAACTTGAAATCCTTCTTTTAATTGACGGACGCCTTTTTGCACGACGAAAAGTAGAAAGTAATATCCAACCGATATGATAGAGAAAATGATCAGACTCGAGGAAGTAGAGATCATATATCTCACTACACTGACCTCATAGTCCCGAAGCATCTCCTTAAAAATTGCCCTTAGTTTACTATCTTGCAGGTTCGTAATTTTATCTCGGATGCTGACGTACAGACGACTTTCGACCTTCAGCTTAGGATATTTCTCTGCTACGCGTAGCCTAAAAAGCACGGAACTGGTAAAGCTAATGCGGTGGGCATAACGGATTGTTCCGTTGAAGAGCATTGCAATTTCTTTATAAAGAGGATCTTCAAAGGATATTTTCTTGTTCAAAGCTTGATCAAATAGGGTATCTCGAATTGAGAATAGATCCTCACGCAAAGAATCCAATCTATAAGGTCTCCATAGGTAAAACCACATCAGCCAAAATAGCAACAGGTTCAATATTGAAAAAAAAGCCTCATTCATCGTTCTTACTGATCCTCCTCTCGTGTATCTCCCGTGTCGGTTAGATAACTTGAACTTCTGTTTGGATTTATTTCTCTTTCTAGATGGGAAATTCGAGTCCCACTTCTGCGTACGTTCTTTTTTCTTAAATTACGTTCAAATATGCCATAGCAAACTCCAGCGCCTCCAAAAATATAAGCAAACCATTCGCTTGCTTTTAGATCCGCTATTGCCTTTAGGCTTACTTCAAAATTAGTAGTAGTTCCTGCGATTTCTTTCGCCGCATTGGATAAGAAAAAGAATATTCCTAAAATGGATCCCCATTTGCATATCGTACTAAGATTCTTAGAGAATGCCTCCGACTGAATTGCAATTCTATTCACATTTTCTTGAACTCTTAACTCTGCCTCTGTTCTGAGCGGTTGTAAATTCGAGCGAGTTCCTTTACGCGACATTTAACGTATTACTACTCCTTAGTTTTTGAACTTCTTCACGAATACATTTCGTATAATGCATAAATCTATTCATTTATTATTAGAACTAAGGAATATTGGTTCCGCTTGAAATAGATGTTTAAAGCAATCCAAGAGAATGGATGGATTCTTCTATACAAAAGCGACAGGGATACGTAGGGCTTGTCCCGAGCCTACACGTCGGATTCGATTCGTTTTAGACAGAAGTCGGCGAAGGGATGAGCGCGAGCGAACCCGAAGTAGCCCGGTCCCGCGAAGCGGGAGTCGCCCAAATTTTTCTTTCTGTTCGCCATTAAATAGTTCACTTTCAAAGTATTTTCTGTCTAAGTGTCGAGGAGCTTATGAATCAGTTATATACGAAACATTTACTTGGAAAGAATTGGCTAAAAAATCGAGTCGTGATGAGTCCGATGACGAGATCGAGAGCCATCGGGAATATTCCGAATGATCTTATGGCGGAGTATTACGGGCAGAGGGCCGGTGCAGGTCTGATCGTTACGGAAGGAACTTCTCCTTCGCCTAATGGATTGGGTTATGCGCGCATTCCTGGAGTTTTTTCCCAAGAGCAAGTCCAAGGCTGGAAGAAGGTGACTGACGCAGTTCACAAGAATGGCGGTCGTATCTTCGTGCAGATCATGCACACGGGTCGTGTGGGAACCACCATCAATCTTCCGAAGGGCGCAGAGGTTTTAGGTCCTTCTGCGATTGCCTTGCCTGGAACGATCTGGACGGACGAGCAAGGAAGCCAGCCTCATACTGTTCCTAGAGAAATGTCCAAGGAAGATATCAAGAAGACGGTCCAAGAATACGCGAACTCGGCAAAACTTGCTATCGAAGCCGGTTTCGACGGTGTTGAATTGCATGGAGCGAACGGCTATCTCATCGATCAATTCATCAATCCTTCTTCCAACCAAAGAACAGACGAATACGGCGGAAGTCCAAGCAATCGGAACAGGTTCGCTCTAGAAGTCGCTAAGGCTGTGGTAGAAGCAATCGGCGCAGACAAGGTAGGGATCCGTATTTCTCCTTACGGCGTGTTCAACGGTTTAGAGATCTTTAATGAGATCAAAGAACAATACACCGAACTTGCCTCTTCTTTAGGAAAATTAGGTCTGGTCTATATTCATATCGTGGATCATTCTTCGATGGGGGCTCCTAAGCCTGAGGCGGATACCATTGATTCTATTCGTAAAACGTATAAGGCGGGGAATGCAAACGGCACCTTTATTCTTTCCGGCGGATACGATCCTGATAGAGCGCATAAGGATCTCAGTTCTGGCAATGCGGATCTGATCGGCTTCGGAAGAAGTTTCATTTCCAATCCGGATCTAGTCACTAGATTGGAAAAAGGCCTGCCTCTAGCGCAACCTGACGATACTACCTTTTATACTCCAGGAGCGAAAGGATATACAGACTATCCGGTTGCTTCTCTTTCGGAAGTTTAAGGTCGATTTTGGATCCTTGCCGAAGTCCATTCACTTCGGCAAGGATCAGGAAAGTTCATTAAAAATAATTGAAGTAATATTGAAACTTTTCGTCAAGCTCTGGACTTATTTTAGCCCCTGCTTGCAAGCTCAAAATGATATCGTAGTTAGCATTCTGTCTTTTATCGAAAATACCTTCTTCTATTTTTGCTTTAACGTCGGAAAGAAATGGAGCGATTGCATGTGAATATAGCGCTTTTGACGGTTTAATAATAAAGGGATGGTCTCCTTTTTTTAGAATACAGGATTCGCATCCAATTCGATTTTTTATATCGGTTATATTTACTACAAGGACACGACCCTCCGGACTTGCCTTTGAGATTACAAAAAACAAATGAGGGATCGGTTCTCCTGCAACAAACGTAAGTCCTAACATTCCATTAATTTTATACGTTCAATATCCTATGAACGGATTTAATGGATTCTAACTCTTGTTGCCTTTCTAATTCTGCTAACGCTTCTAAATCTAAATTGGAAAAACGTTCTGATTTTCTAATAGGATAGGAATCATATACGAAGTTAATAAATTCTTTATAACCTAAAATCTTATAAGATTCTATAATCTCATCTATAAAGTTTTCGAATATTTTATTGTCTAAAGAATAATCTGTCTCCGAAATAGGTTCGATCGTATAGAATTTAGAAATCGTATCCTGACCGAACCCACGAAGTCGGGCTGATATTTTAATATCTGGCTCATTATGGATAGAATCCGTAACTATCTTTAGATATGGACCATACTCATCGTAATACCAAGGTAAATTGAAACAAGTCTTTCCTGTCTTCTTTGCCATCCAGTATTCGGCTAAAAAAATCACTTTGGTTAAAGTTGATTTAGCTAACTCATTCCCGGATAATAGTGCTTTGTACAAAGCGTATTTGCAGGCTTCTTTCAGTTCCATACTATCCTATCACTTAGACGATTTGAACGTAGCAAAGACTATACTAATGTCGAGTGATTTTTAATAAAGAATGAGAATTCCTCTAACAGGCGTCCCCAGCTCCGCGAAGGAGTAATTGCAAAGTCCCGTTTCTGAGTTCATAGAGAGAATGTATGGAGGAATCGTATCCTATATCTGTGAATAACAGAATAGGGACCGGATCTTCTTCTCTGAAGATGACACCGATCAAATGATAAGAGCCACCATAAAATCCTAGTTCTTCGGTTAGCTTTTCGGATTTTTCATACGAGACTAGGATCCTGTCTGCACCTGATTTTCTACCTAGTAGGTAGAGATATCTTCTTTCGGCGCCTTTCGAGTGAAAGGCGATCCTTCCCGAGATAAAGGTCTCTTTTTTGGGAGTCTTGAAGAGATATACTTCCTCTATAGTGGAATGTAGCCACTCCGTTTCGGGATACCCCTTGGCTTTCCAGATCGTTTCGGCTAGATTCTTAAAGAGGGTGTAATCGTTATCCGTCTTTGCCAGTTCTTGCAGATGAAGGGATTGCAAAGAGAGATCCGGAGAATATACCAGCCAATCCTTCTTTGCAGTGATCGGAGTAG
The DNA here is from genome assembly GCF_004770615.1 of Leptospira langatensis. Taxonomy (NCBI): domain Bacteria; kingdom Pseudomonadati; phylum Spirochaetota; class Leptospiria; order Leptospirales; family Leptospiraceae; genus Leptospira; species Leptospira langatensis. The sequence goes on along the minus strand of NZ_RQER01000006.1, from coordinate 232,811 downwards.
AAGGCTTTACCTTCAATGCCGGAAATTCCTGGCAACCATATGTGGTAGAAGCAGCCGCAGTGAAAGAAGGTCCTTTTTCTCCTTCTAACAATGCGACGGAGGGTAGGGAAGAATTGACCCCGCTTCTGAACTTATAATCGAATTCGTATTCGTCTTTCGCTTCCTGCCATCCGTTCTTACTGAAGAATGCAAGAGGCACGAAGATGGGAAGATCCTTCGGATCGTATCCGGACCATACAAAGCCTATAAGTTTGTATTCGTCCAAGGTGTCCGGCGGAGTGAGTCCCAAATACTTTCTGGAAACGAAGCCTACTTTGCCGTCCTCCGTCTTGATCTTGGTCCAATCATTCGTATTACTTGTGTTATCCGCGAGGATCCGGACCCGATTTCCCCTATTTAGGGTAAAGATCACTTTTCCTGTTTCCGGTGTTTCTCGAACATTCAGGACTCCGGAGGTGATCAGCACATAGTGATACGGGTCCGAGGATTGACCTTGGGCCGAACCATAAAGAGAGATGAAAGCGAGTAATGCGAGCAGCCTAAGTTTAGAAAGCATTGCTTGCCAAAGAATCGTGTTCGAGTTTCGGCTCGCAAGCTTTTTTAATAAGCGAAAAGATTATAGGACTCTTAAGCCCTGGCAAGCGGGGAGCTTTAGAAATGTGGAATGTAAGTCCCCGATCAGTCTTGGATCAGTCTTTCTATAGTTTTCTCAGACAGCTGCTTCATACGAATATCTTTGGTAGAAAGATCTTCGATGGATTTCCGGAAGTTTTCCGGACTCTTCAGCATCCCGACAGATAGCACGTTTTCGGATTCAACTTCGAATTTACGAATGGAATCCATGATCTGGTCCTTCTTAACTTGGACCTGTTCGCGCACTTGTTCTAAGTCTAGTTTCGGATTTTCTGCTAATTCGCGAAACAGAGGAGTTTCTCCGAAGAGAATATTGATCAGATCCTCTTTGGGTACGTTTCCTTCGCTCAGGACTCCGAGTTTCATTTGCTCCTTGGAAAGCTCTTCCTGGAGATTCGCCAAAGTCTCTTGTACTTTGAGGTATCTAGAGGTCAAACCACTGGAAAACTCGGTTTTGTCGGTCGCATTTTGGGCTTCTGAGGGCACTCCCGTTCTTCCTGGAACGGAAGATCTCTTGTCGCGGAGAAGTTTCTCAGCTGATGAGACTAGATTCGTTAGTTGAACGTCCATGTTCTTTACCCTCCTTTTAGTGTATCCGGCGACTGCTGGGAAAATCGGTAGATAAGCCCGATTCTTCTTTTTCTACAGCGTTTATGTCGCATCTTAGCGGTTACTCTACAGGTATATCTGTACTTAGTATCGGACAAACTCTCGAGGACCAATGAATTTTTTTCACGGAGCCTCGGTTTTTGTAAAAAAAATTCCGAAAATTGGAAGATTAGGAATAGGGGGCGCCGTTGCCCTTATCTTACCTTTTTGCCTTCCTGAATTTCTTCGGTGGGATAAAGCACGACTTCCTCGCCTTCACCCAATCCCGATGTGACTAAAGACGATTTTCCGCTTCTTGCTTCGATCACCACATTTGTCTTATGGACTTTGCCTTTGACAACCTGGAAGACGGACCAATGGTCTCCTTCCCGAAAAAGGGCGGCTGTAGGTAGTATGAGCACATTATCTTTTTTGAATGAAATAATCTGTGCCTGGATCCGATACGAGTCTCCCATTTCCGAAGGCGAATTAAAGTCGATTATGGTCCTCACTCTTTGTTCCTCGACCCCGAGAGAGGAGATCTTAGTAAAGGCCGCTGGCTCTACCAGCCTCACTTTTCCTTCGATCGGATTTCCGCCCCAACCTTCGATCCAAACTTGATTTCCGGGACGAATATGGGTACTCTCCTGGGTGAGAACATCGCAAACGATCTCCAGAGAAGTAGTATCTCCTATTTCCAGGATTTGTCCCCCCATGGAAATCGGACCTTCGCTCTCTCTTTGCACGGAAAGGATGCTCCCCGATATGGGAGATTTAACAATCCGATCGTAATCCCAATGAACGACGGCCACAGTTTCCCCTTTATGGACCTTGTCGCCCACATGTTTGCTCACTCTTTGGAGGACACCGTTTACAGGAGATAGGATAGCGAATTTTTCCTTTACCCGCGTGGTCCCTTCTTCTTCCACGATATGTTCGTAAGTTCCTCTTTCTACTTTTCCTATGCTGACTTGAACGGGCTTAGGTTGAAAGATCCACCAAAGAAGAGCAGCACCGATCAAAACGCCTAGAACGCTCCGCGAGATCTTGTTCGAATAAAGTTTAGAAAAGATTTCCTTTAAGTTCATAATTATTCCCTAATTTTTAACACCGATATCAAATCCATAGATTGCACTTTTATATAAAGGATCCAAAAGCTGATGGCCGAAGTGATCAAGACTAATCCGATCGCAAACAGATACGTTCGCACGGAAATAAAAAGTGGGATCTTAAAGCCTTCCGTTTCCACGGTATTCAACACCCCGTAGCCTGAAAAATAACCGAAAAGACAGCCGATAGGTAGCGAGAATAAGATAACGATCACAAGCTCAGTGACCAATATTCTGAAAACTTCCTCTTTGGTAAATCCAAGGATACGAAGGCTACCTAATTCGAAGGCTCTTTCCGAAAGTGATATCAACGCGGTATTGTATACGACTCCAACGGAAATAATGCATGAAAATATCATGATGATCAAAGAGGTAGTAAGAACGCTTCTGGACATCATTTCGTAGAATATCTTCAAGGTCCGGTTCCGGGTCGAGACTCCTGAGATCTTCGGATAGGACTTCAATTCCTTTAGTAGGCTTTCTTCCTTGGAGGAATCTGTCCACAACGCAGCAATATTGATCAAGTCGCCTTCTTGCAATAGCCGGTTAACGGACTCTTTTTCCATATAGGCGCCTTGCCCCAGGATCTCATTGATCGTGCCAAAGATCTCGATCTTGGTCTTTAACCTTTGCCCTTCTAGAATTTCGATTTGAACCGTATCTCCTCTTTTTATGCCTAGTTTCTCCGCAACGACTGCATTCAATAAAATCCCTTCGCTAGGAGCGACTACTTCTTGTCCTTGTTCGTTGATCAATCTCCTGAGACCGGAATCTCTGGGTATTCCGGTCAGGACCAATTCTTTACTTACATTTCGGTTGCGGAGGCGAACGGGCACGGACCTAAATCCTTCGATCAATAGGATTTCGTCCTTTTTCGAAAGTTCTAGAACGGACTGCGAAGAAACCGCATTTTGAAAGATTAAGGAAACGTTTTCCTTCTGCATCTCTTCGAATTGGATCCTGAGAATAGAGTCCATCATGTCCCGGGAAAAAAGTCCTAAGACCATGATCATTACCGAGCTGGAAATTCCCATAATGAACAATAGACTCCGCCCGGGTCTGCGGGTCAAATTTCGGATCGCAATCCTATATACTACGGACAGATCCTTCCAATATTTCTCTAATGAACTTTTGGAGAAGTTTTCCGGAGCGGGAGGCCTCATCGCTTGCGCAGGTTGAAGGGAGGCCACCTTTTTTATAGAAAGCGAAGAACCCAGCGTCCCCGAGATCATTCCGATCAGGATCGAATAAACCGCAAGCATCGGATCGAAAGTGAATTTCAGATCAGGAAACTTATAGTATTCTCCATAGAGAAGCACCATTTTCGTTCCTAAATAATATCCGAATATTATCCCTAAAAAGGAACCGGCTATACATACGATCCATATTATTTTTAGATAATGTAGTGTTATGCTTTTATTGTCGTATCCCAAGGCCTTTAGGGTCGCAATTTGTTCCCTTTGCTTTGCGATCGTTCTAGAGGTGACTATATGTAAAAGAAAAGCCGCTACGCCTAGAAAGATAATAGGGATGAAAAAGGCCGTCGTTTTCAATTGCTTGAACTCGTCTCTCAGGAAAGAATGAGAGGGAAGTTTATCCCTATCGTAAGAACCCAGCCCCCCATAAGGCGAAAGTCTGAGATCGATTTCATTTAGGGTGAAGTTCTTGTCCGATCCGGGAGCAAAATCGAATACGATATCGTTTACGGCTCCGGACATATCGAAAATCTCTTCGACAGAGACTTTTCTCATCCATAGGATCCCATAATGTTTATCGTCGGGTAGAAAACTTCCCGGACGGAATATATAGACGAACTCGGGAGACAATGCGACTCCGGTAACGGTCAGAAGTTTCTTTTTACCTTCTAACACTGCCGATATCCTAGATCCAGGTTCCAAGTGGTTCGCGGAAGCAAATGCTTCGCTAACAACCGTCTCGTCGTTTTGGGAGGGCAGTTTTCCCTTCAATACCGCGAGACGATTTAATCCTTCTGTCAAGGTTACGATCTTTGCACCGCTGGGGACAGATTCCGATTCGAAATCCACCACGACTTCCTTTACGATCCTACCTTCCGCAAAAGAGACGCCGGGAATTTTAGAAATCTCTAATACTTCGGATTGTGGGGCCTTATTCAAGGAAACGAATCCTTGCGCAAAGGAGTATTTGGAATAAAAGGCATTTCTAGAGGAAAGGAGGGAATTATAGGCGCTCAATGAAACAATGAATACAGAAATACCTGAGGCGATCACTAAAGTGATCGTGATCGCCTGCGATTTCCAGGCAAGAAACTCCCGAATCGCTTTTTTATCTAGTGTTCTCACCAGTGAATATTCTCTGTCGTTTTCTTTTTCTGATTTGATCGATCGGAAACGATCTGTCCGTCCTTCATTTCGATGACGCGATCCGCAATTGCGGCTATTCCGACATTGTGAGTTATGATGATGGTGGTAGTCCCTAATTCCTGATTGATCTTAGAGAGCGCGTCTAAAACGATCTTACCTGTTTTAAAATCGAGAGCACCGGTAGGTTCATCGCAAAGTAGTATCTCCGGTCTTTTGGCAATCGCTCTAGCGATCGCAACCCTCTGTTGTTCTCCTCCGGAAAGTTGAGAGGGAAAATGATCCTTTCTTTCCTTCAGACCCACCATCTCTAATGCCTCTAAGGGCGACATCGGGTTCTCCGAAATATCCGTGACGAGCTTTACGTTCTCTTCTGCAGTAAGACTCGGGATCAGATTATAAAATTGAAATACGAATCCTACGTATCTCCTTCTGAATTCCGTTAGATCGTCTTCTGGGCCGGCGTGTAAGGATGAACCATTGAAATAAATTTCACCGGAGCTCGGCGAATCCAAACCTCCTAATATATTCAATAGGGTGGATTTACCGCTTCCACTAGGTCCTAAGAGGATCGTGAACTGGGACTTATAAAAACGAACATTTATATTCGTTAATGCAGGGACTTTGATCTGCCCCATATCATATATTTTTTCTATGTTTTTGGTTTCGAAAACGGATTCGGGAAGAGAACCTTTCCCTTTCGATCTGATTGTTGGATGTTTGGATCTGCGATTCATCTGTCGGAGCGTTGTTGCGAATGAAATTAAGAAATATCGAATTGTTCGCAATTCGGAAATGTAGTGATTTTACCCTCTGGATGCGATTCGGCGGCTATTTCGGACCGAAATCTTCGCATACTGGCAAATCCTTGACGAAAACCGGGTTCTCTCTACTTTGCAATAAATTATTACCATTTCCCTCCCGTTTCGGAGAGGTTTGTGGATTGGTTTCACGGAGTTGAACATGAAAAAAGGAACCCTTTATTGTTTTAGATTTTTGGCGATCTTAGCTCTTTATTTGGGATCGTTCTCAGTAGCTATCTTTGCGGAAGAGGATGCTCAATTTATCCAGCCGGACGATTTCTTTGTTACTAGAGAGGATTTTACGGATCAAACGTACATTAACGTGTATTTGGCTAAAGAGATCACTGCCGCTTCTGCAACTAAGACTAAGGGAGAAGGTGAGTTTCTACAAGTTACGAACGGTAAGAAGTTTTGGACCAAATATTTCTATATGACCCGTATCGCTACCGAAAAGGATCTTAAACTGGGAATGAACGTGATCATGTTCGATATGGGGACCGAAGACGGATACCGGGCCCCAGAAACCAAAGATGAGGCGAGAACAGGAAGCTGGTTTATGGCTAGGGTCACAGACCTTTCGGATCTCTTTAAGGGAGTGATCACTGTTTCCGGCGGTTACAAGATCCAGTTGAGCAATGTTCGGGTCATTCTCCCGAAAGCTACCGTTACTCCTAAAGGCGCAAAATAAGATCCTCTCTTATTTCCAATCTTGTTAGTAAAAGGCCTTCGATCGAGGGCCTTTTTTATATTCTAAAAAGTTAAAGTTTCATTCTCTTATATACAATATAAAGAACGGAAAGGAAAATTGCAGGTGTGATCCAGGTCGCAAGCCAGGCCGGGATCAAGCCGTTTTCTCCTATGGATTTGAAAGAAGGGTTCATGATCAGATAGACCAGGGCCACTAGAATACTCACACCCAAGGAGGCGACGACCGCCATTCTCTTAGTAAAATAACCGCTCACGCAACCCACCAGGGTCACTACGACAATAAAGAAAGGATTCGCAAAGAGGGAATGTTTCGCAATATCTACGTCTCCGAACGAAAGGCCTTTTTTAAGCCTGCTCTCCTTTTCTTCCATAAGTTCGAATAGATTCATTTCCTCTACGGAACCCTTTGGCTTTTTGAAATACTCCGGCTTTTCGGGAAGATAGTATTCCTTCTCCGCATACTTCTTTACGTAGGTTAGATTCAGATCGTCTATCTTTGTTTCTTCTACGTTCTTCAGGATCCATATGTCCCTGGCAGGATCGTACTTTGCCTTTTGGGAAACTAAGAGAAAATCGGGAGTTTGGTCCGGATTCAATTTGATATAATTGAATCCTCCCTTGATCTCCTCGTCCTTGGGATCATAATAATATATATAATAAAAACCTTCTTTTCCCTTGAAGTGGAATTGGTAAACGACTCCGGAGAGATTCACTCCGCTACCTTCTTTCAAAAGCTTATGTTCTTCGTTTGCCATTGCGTTCATAGGCGCGACAGCTATTTGGGTAAAGAAGAAGACTCCGACCCAGAGCATGCAACTGAATGCGATGATAGGAGCCACTATTCTCCGAAAAGAAACTCCCGCGGACATCATGGCCACGATCTCTTTGTTCGCGGAGAATTGTCCCAGAGTGAAAGAAACAGCAAATAAGGTGGAAAGGTTGACGGAGTAATTTACCGCTATGTCCGGGATGGAGTAGAGGATGTAGAGCCAGGCATGGAATTTTGGCGCCTTGGTGGCCTTGAGATCGTTGCTGATATCGTTGAACTTCATCATCAGGGCCAAAAAGGTGATGGCGATAAAGGTCCCGATAAAGGTCTTTACGAATTCAGAAAATAGGTATCTGTCCAAGATCCGAGGCGGAAAGAATTCCTCTTTGATCCTTTGCAGGAGTTCTTTGGGGCGAATTTGCTCCAGCTTGAATTGCATAATCCCTTTGTCCAATTTTAGGAGCGGTTCGGATTCCTTCGATCTATTTTAGGGGATCGGGTTTACGTCCCTTTCCGGAAATAGAAAGAAGAGCCTGTTTATTTCGGTTGACTGCAAGAACCGAGGCGAGAAGATTCCTCGGTTACAGGAGGAGACCATGAAAAAAAGCATTCTTTCGCTCGTTATCTTCACTACCTTTATTCTCGCATCTTCGGTTGCAGCTGAAAAAAGTACAGAGGACTATATCAAGTCCCTGTCCAGCGGATCCGACCAGGACAAGATCGAGGCTGCCAATTATCTTGGATCTAAAAAAGAAAAGTCCGCTATCCCGGAACTCATCAATTTACTGAACCGTTCCAATGACCCGAAAGTTGCGGTCCCTGCGGAGATCGCCTTAGGTTTGATCGCAGAGCCTGGAGATTCCACAATCGCTCTTAAAAATAAGATCATCAGCTCCGATAACGGCGATATCGTATATACCGCGTTAGCCGCTCTTCTGAATATCGTGATCAAAAGCGAAAGTGTCGAAGATGCTACTAGAGAGGCCGTTGAGTTTGCGGATAAGAACCGTAGATCCGACGAGTTCGTAGCCGACTTCCTGAATGTTCTGAACAAGAAACTGAAAGGTTAATTTTCCATTCAATGCGGGGGTCAAAATTCCCCGCATTCCTATCCTAAGATCCGGAACGGTCTCAACTCACTGAGAGGAACTCGGCCGTTTTAGATCGAAATTATATCCCGCCCCGATAAACAATCCGGTAGCTACCGAATTTCCCGCTAATCCTTTCGTAAGATTCTCTATCAATTGTTGTCCCACATAAGCTCCGACAGGTCCTCCGCTTAGCGTCAAGTCCCCTCCGAAATTCTGTAAAGAATAATGGATCTTGGTATACTGGAACCCGGTCCAGAAGAAGATATCTTCCTTCCAATGGTATATTAGCTTTCCTGAAAGTGTTAATCCGTTTGCCTTCCATTGGTTGGTCAGGGTGCTTCTCGCCTCGAAGCCCAATCCTAGGACCGTTGCGATCTGATCTCTGGTAAATGTGGAATCCCCATGCAGGAATTGTTTTTGGATCTCGAATCTAGTTTCCCATTTCTCATTCCAATGAGAATCCGCCGCTATTCCAATAGAGTATCCTTGTAGGAAGTCGCTGAAGCTCGTCCCATTGCGGATCGCCCAATCGAATGCGGATGGATTGGAAGGATCCTTGGGCGAGGCCTCTATCGTAGAGTTGTCTATTCCTTTCTGCCAGATCCTTTGGTAACCTAGGATCGGTCTTAGTTCGAAGAGTCGATTAGAGTAAGCTGTATAAGAAGCTTGTGCGTATGCCTGTTTATAATAGAGGGAATGATATGGCGCTCCTAAACTGAATGCATTTTGAAAGATAGAAGTTCCCGAAACCGGATATACAATATAACCGAAATTTTGTGCAGCTTCTTTAGATTGGAAGTCGTTCCCGCCTAGATCTGCAACGAACCGCTTCCAAGAATATCTAAGGTTAATCGTCTTCGCTAGAGAACTTTGGTACTGAGGAGAAGAATATAGAAAGCCACCAGTATTTCCGAGAGAGGTAGCATATTGTTCTACTCCTCTCTGAAAATTTGCAACTTGGCTTTGGTAGGAACTCCTACCTAGTCCGAAGGAAATTTCGAGTCCATGTCTTTCGGAAATCAGATTACGGGTCTCTTCCTTCTTCTCTTTTTGTTCCGGAATCGTCGATTTAGGAGCCTCATTGGTCGCCGGTGATATGATCGGCGTAGCCGCTTCTGATTGAGGAGAAGGTTTTGGAGTTGCTTCTACCAGCGGTGTAGGCGTTGGTTTCGGGGTTTCTTCTGGTGCCGGACTTGGTGTAGGAGTAGAGATGACTTGCTTTGGAACTTCTTCCGGAACGGGAGTCTGTTTGGTATTTTCTTCCGGAATAGGGGAAGTTACTGCCTGTTCCTCTGGCGCGGGGCTCGGCTTCGCAATTTCTTTTACAGGAGGTCGCTCTGGTTTTTTTTTCAGAACGGGAATAGGCTTCTTTTCTTTTTCTTTGGGCTTTGCAACCTTCTCGGGCTTTGTTACCTTAAAGCGGATCTTTTTGATATCGGATTTATTGATCTCTCGGATAGTTCCGTCCTGGAATCTCAGAAAGATCTTTGTGGAGTTTTGCTGTACAACTTCGGCATGGATGATCTTGCCGTTCTTCATGTACACGGATTGGTCTTCGGCAAACGCACTCCTTGCAAGAAATAGTAGAAGTAATAAAAGACTAGAGATCCGACCCATGTGCGAGCTTATTAGACGAAGGATTTAAAATTGGGTCCGCCAAGTAAAGAAAATAGAGTTCTCTTTTTTCAAAAGAGAACTCTAACGGAAAGATTAAATTTCTTATTTGCTAAAATCCAGGGAATAAGATGCGCCGAGTAGGATCGTGGTCGCCTTAGTTTCCTTGGCATATGTAGGTCCGAGAAAGGAATCGAATAAGGACTTGATCAGGATGAGATCGCTCGGCGCCGGATTATTTCCGCTTCCTTGGAAATACAGGTTCGCATCGTTGATCTTATATTTTAGATCGATTGATTGGACCCCTACCCAAAAATTCACTCCGTACTTCCAATTGTACAGTAGTTTCAGGTTTACGCTGGTCCCATTTACGTTCCATTTATTATAAATTCCGAATGAATCGGCACTGAATTGGCCAAGGATAGGAGCGACTAGATACGTGGATTGTTGGAAATGACCGTCCCCTCTCAGATGCATGGATTGTATTCCTGTTCTTAATTCGAAGTTTGCAGGAAGCTTTGCATCGAATTGTAGTCCTAGAGAATATCCTTTGAGCATCTCACTTACCGGGAGAGGGACTAAACCATAATATTGCTCTGTCCCGGTAGAAGATCCCGGAGAAAAAGTGATCCTAGAATTGTCTTCTCCCTTGAACCAGAATTGATGGATTCCTACCACCGGTCTCAGATCGTACTTCGGCTTGGGATATACGGAATAAGAAACATTCCCGTATACATGCTTCATCGAATTTTGATAAGAACCGGATTCCATGGCGGGGACGGTAACCGAGTTGATATTGTTCGTGCCAAAAGTGTTCTGTTTTACACTAGACGTAATTGTAGATCCTCCTACCTCCGCTACGAACCTATTGTAAGAATATCTGATCTCTGCGTTGTTTGCTTTTCCCGTTGAGTTGCTGGGAGCCATAGGTGCACTGAATTGGCCGTTACTTCCCCCAAGCTCTTGCGCAGTAGCTACTGCTTGTTGGTAGAAATAAGGAGATTGGTAATTTACAGTTCCGGCACCGGAACCCAAAAAGAATTCCAATTTATGGCGTTTTGCTTCTTCAATCTCTTTCTTTCTTTTGTCTGCCTTCTCATCGCTTACGGCCTGCTTCTTAGCATCTTCTTCCTGTTTCTTGAGTTCTTCTTGCTTCTGTTGAGCGATCTGCTCCGGGGTAAGCGGTGGCGGAGTCGCCGGGGTCTTGTCCTTGGTGTCTATAGGCTTTCCAGTTTCTTTGAAAGCCACTCTTCTCACTTCAACTTTGGCGAACTCTTTTATGGTCCCGTCGGGCAATTTCACCGTGAGCTTAGTCGCAGTTTGATTCGTGATCTCACCTGTGATTACTTGTCCGTTCTTCAGATAGATGACCTGATCGTTGGAAAATAAAGGGCTTACGGAAAATATTACAAATCCGATGCAGAACAGGCTCCGGATTTTCTTTTTTATATCTCGCATTCGAATTCCGATCCAATTAGTTGGAAAGCCAATCTGTTCTTTAAAAAGCGATGTTCAAGCAATAAATTGACTGGATCTTAGATGCTTGAGGCGAATATAGTAGACGCTACAGAAATTTTTTCTGTTCGCTTAATAACAAAAGAAGAAGGAAGGATCCTAGAAATCTTCTTCTGGGCCGAAATTCAAAGCCTTAGAGATCCCGATCTGGAGAGAAGTCGCCTTAGAAACACTTCCTACGGATCCGGCCATCGCGTTGTTCTGCAAATGCAATTGCACGGCTTGCATGATAGAAGGAGCCGGATCTCCCGTCTTGATCACAGAAGGGAAGGTTCCATCTTGGAACGCATAGTTCCATTGATAATTATCATATCTCAGCCAGAATCCTAGTCCCATTCTCCAGAAATAACTTAGCTTTAAGGAGACGTGATTTCCTGTCGCCTTCCAACTAAACGTGTAATCCGAAGGAAGTAGGATGATTTGCGTAGGAAGAGAGAAAGTAGCAACCGTGTACTGCTGATGAAGGGATTGGCTTCCTTTCAATTGCATTCTCTCTAGTTCTAGTCTTGCTTCCCATTTGGATCCGAGTAGATAAGCGAAACCCAGACCGAAGGAGCCTCCTTTCAACTGCTCGGAAGAATGGAACACGGAATACCCGGTCACGTTACTCGGTTGGACGACTGTGGATTGGTCGTCGGTGGTCTTATTCCATATCCTAGTATAACCAATGCTAGGATAGAGTTCGAAATTCTTTCTGGCTAAAAGAGAGTAAGAAGTCTTGAATGTTCCCATCTTTAGATCCTGAGGATAGGTTCCAGTGACCAGGATGAGTTGCGCTTCCGGTCCGATGTTTTGAGAGGTAGAAGAAGAATGAGTACTGAGTCCTCCTGCTTCCACGGAAAACTTCTTAAATTTATAAATGAGCCCCGCAGAGCTTGCACCGTTCGGAGTCTGGTGCGGACCCTTGCTTAAAACGAAAGGGGTCCCGTTTGTGACCGTACTAAAGATATTCTGGTACTTATAATAAAAATTCACCGCATGAGAGTCGTTCGTTCCAGCTCCTCCGCCCGCATAGAGATCCAGAAAATGTCTCTCTAAAGGATTTCTGGTCACTCTCTTATAAACCTTTGCGACAGGAGGAGGGACAATCACCGGAGGAGGAACTACTTCCGGTTCAGGCGGCTTTTCCGGGATCGGCTCCGGTTTTTTTTCAACAGGAACTGTTGTCCCATCCTTGTATGCGATCCTCAGGATAGTGGTCTTTTGTATCCTTTGCACTTCTTTGTTCGGCAGTTCCAGTTCAATATAGGTTGCGGTTTGGTCTAGGATCTCTCCCTTGATCGTTTTGCCGTTACGAAGATAAATGGTTTGGGGTTCCGAGAATATTACGTACGGAAGAAGGAATAGAAAAACTAGAAATGCGAGCTTCTTTCTCATTGGCACCAAGTAGGATAGAAAATCTTAAAGAGTTTTAAGGTAAAGAAAAGCGTTTTTATCTATTTGGAAATTTCTTTTTTACTAGTTCTATCAGGACTTTTTCCTGGATGAGGGAAGTTTGAAGGCCCAAGTAAAACCATTTAGAACTAGTTTTAGAAGGATCTAGGATGCGGGAAATTTTTACTGCATCCTTTTCAGTGCATAGGATCAGATCGGCTCCTTCTGCATTCGTAGAGATGATTTGTATATCCTCTTTGGTATAAGAATGGTGGTCCGGAAAGGCCTTGGTCTTCAGTTGGGATGGACCCAATTCGCTTAACGATTTCCAAAAAGCGGAAGGGTTCCCGAGTCCCGCGATCGCATATACGGACTTCCCCGCTAGTTGTGTTACTTTCAATTTAGAAGAAGGCGACAAAGGAACTAGTTCCTTGGATCCGAACCGGAATTTCAGGGTTTGCTTTGGTCTGTACTTAGAGATCCAACTCGAAAGTTCTTTTTCGAATCGATCCTCGTACTTGGATGCGACCAAAACATCTGCCCTAGAAACGGAAGAATATGATTCCCGGAGTAACCCTAACGGAAGTGTAAAATCCGAATGAGAAATTCGGGTACAATCCAAAAGCACCAGATCCAGATCTCTCGTAAGTGCGTGGTGCTGGAATCCGTCATCTAACAGAACAAAGACGATATCGTTCTCTTTGAGTTTCTCGTCCTTACGATACTGCAAATAGGATTCGTATCGATTGCTTCCCACATACACGTTCGCAAACGAAAGATTCTTCTTTAATAGATACGGTTCGTCCCCTACTTGAGAAGGTTCCGAATTTAGGTCCACTCTTCGGATCCCAGTTCCGGAAGAACCATAGCCTCTGGTCAGGATCAGGATAGGGATCTTTGGGAATTCGGAATGAAGTAGGTTTGCCAGATGGATGGTGAAAGGGGTCTTTCCGGTCCCTCCTACGCTGAAATTTCCTACGCTGATGGTAAATGCATTCGGTAGGGTCCTTTTCTTTTTCAGGCTCCTATCCAAGTAAAATAGGATTTTGTAAACTAGACTGAGAGGATAAAGAATGGGAAAGAATAGGATCCTAAGAAGAGAAAGCATCAACTTTCCGTTTATGCCGGTGACTCGGCGAATTGCATTTCGTATAATTTTTTGTATTTTCCATCTAGTCGGATCAGTTCGGAATGAGATCCGTATTCCACTACTTTTCCGGCTTCCATGGCAAAGATGGTATCTGCGATCTGTACTGTGGAAAGTCTATGAGCGATGATCAGAACGGTCCGATTCTTGTACAAGGATTCAAGGGCTTGCTGTACCACTCTTTCCGATTCGGTATCCAATGCGGAAGTGGCCTCGTCCAAGATCAATATTTCCGGATTATTCAATAAGGCTCTCGCGATAGAGAGTCTTTGTCTCTGTCCTCCGGATAACATGACCCCTCTTTCGCCCACGATCGTGTCGAACCCATCTTCGAAGGAGAGAATGAATTCCGTTGCGAAGGCCATCTCCGCCGCTTCTCTCATTTTATCTTCGGAAACGTTTTCGGTCCCGTAGCAGATATTCTCTCTGACCGTGCCGTTGAATAAGAAGACTTGTTGGTTTACGATGGAGACTTTTTTACGTAAAGAGGCAAGATCCAGATTTCTAAGATCCGTTCCGTCCCAGGAAATGGATCCTTCCGTTGGATCGATCAGTCTCGGAATTAGATCGACGACCGTGGACTTTCCTGCTCCGGAAGCGCCGACTAACGCAACAGTGGCACCTTTCTGTATGGAGAGATTTAGATCGGAGAGAGCGGGGGTCTTTGCTCCTGGATAGGTGTATCCTACGGAATCGAATCTCAATTCTTTTGAAAGACGTTTCGGGTAAACAGGATTGGCCGGTTGCTTTATATCCGTCTCGCTATCCAACATCTCGAAGACTCGGTTCCCTGCCGCCACTGCACTCTGGATCGAGTTAGATAACATTCCCATTTGTTTGAAAGGTCTGGTAAGGAATACCAAGGTCAAAAAGAAGACCATGAAATCTCCCAGCGAGAATTGTCTGAGTTCCATCAAATAAGCGCCGAAGCCTAAGAAGATGACCGCAACAATGGAACTGGAAAGTTCTACTAAGGAAGGACCGATCTGATGATAGAAATGCCCCTTGAATGTTTTGTCGGAAAGATCGTTATTGATCTCCCAAAACCTAGCTGCTTCGGTCTTTTCCATGGAGAAGGCTCGGATGACCCGGATGCCGGAGATGACTTCCTGCAAGTGACCGTTCAATGAGGATAATCTTTCTTGTTGGTTACGTGTAGCTTTTCGAATTCGATCCGCGAAAGAAGTCACTGGTCCCATGATCAGAGGTACGATTACAAGGACTGCAACGAACATTTCCCAGCTAATAATAAGAAGAATGAGAAGGTGAGTGATGATATAAAAGAAGTCTACGATGGCATCTTTCAGATCCGAGCTGATCAACTTTGCTAAGACCTCTACATCGTTGATGATCCTACTCATGAAGATCCCTGTCTTTTCCTGCACGAACTGATTGAGAGGAAGTTCCTGAGCCTTAGAATACAATTCCAATCTCAAGTCTCGTACAGCGAGATAACCTCCCGAGTTGATACAGTACACCGCTCCTGCCAAGAAGAGAAGCTTGGCCAAATAGATAGGAAAGATAAACAAACAGAAAAGAAGTACGAGTTGGTCTTTCGGAAGAGAAGATAAGTATCCGTTCGCACTCACTTTTGCTTCGGCGAGGATCAGCTCTAACCTCTGCAAACCTTCTACTTCTTTGCCGGAGTTTTGCACATCTAAGACGGTTCTGTCTTTTTTAGTCAGAGTGATTTGGAAGTCGGCCTTGCCGCCTTTGCCGATCGCGTCGAAGATAGGAATGATACTAGTTAAAGAGGCTCCGTTGAGTATGGAGACGAGAAAGGATAGTACGACCCCGGTGATCAGTCTGTATTTATACTTGAAGGAATACCCCAAGAGGCGTCTATAGACGTTCATAGGTCCGGAATGTTTTATCCTAGCTTTCTAGATGCGGTCCCAAACCCGTTCCGGGTAAAAAGAAAACCGACTCTTACCTTGTCCCTGGCTTTCCTTCTTTTGTCCCTTCTTTTTTGTCATTGCGGAAAAGCGGAGAGAATGCCCGGAAAACTAGTGTTTTCACTCCCTTCCGATCCAATTTCCTTGGAGCCGATCCGATCTACGGATCTTTCTTCTCGAATTATTCTAAAGTACATCTCTCCAAAATTATTCGAGATGAACGCAGAAGGAGTGGCGGTCCCTTCTCTAGTCAAGTCATACAAGTTATCCTCCGGGATCGATCCTAAGACTAGAGGATTGGTCTTAGAATTACGAAAAGGGGAGAAGGAGCCAAGTCGGATCAACGCGAGTATCGTGCTAGCCTCTTTGGAGAAATTAAGAAATACTCCGGGCCCAAGAAGAAGTGTATACTCTTTCTTAAAAGGCGGAAAGATACTCTCTGATTCCGTACTAGAGATCTATTTCGAAGGCGGACTAAGAGAGGTTTTGGAAAAACTTTCCCTTCCGCAAGCATGGATCGATTGCGGATCTCCGGAGAATAGCTGCGGAGACTTTAAGCTTTCCGAATGGAAGAGAAACAATTATATCCGATTGGTTTCCAATGAGAAGAATGCTCCGATCTCGGAGATATTGTTCCGCATCCTTCCTCAGGCAAGTACCGGTCTATACTTGTACATGAAAGACGAATTGGATCTGATGAAGCTTCCTATCTTCTTAGTTCGTAATTCGATGATACGAGAGGACCATATTTCCATCCGAAAAGGAGCGGGGGTCCAATATGTTGCGATCAATGCTAAGGACCCTTGCTTCGATAAGAACTTTAGAAAAGCGTTAAATTATTCCGTAGACAAAAGACGTATCATGAAGGTCCTGTTGGAAGGTAAGGCCGAAGTTTCCGTTGGACCATTCCCTCAGTCCGTTGCGAATACTTGGACAAGATCGGAAGAGCCTTATCCGTACGATCCAGCCTTGGCAAAGCAATATCTGTCCAAGTCTTCCTGTTATCCTAAGATCTTAGACAGAGAATTGGAATTTAGGATGCGAGGGGATGAGGAGAACCAAGCAAATGGTGCTGCCATCGTTCAAGACCTGAAAGAACTCGGATTGAAGATCAAGATCCTTCCTATGGAAAAAGCAGTATTATATAAAGAGAATGGAGAAGGGAAGGGGGATCTGACCCTTCTATTTTGGTTTGCGGATATTCCCGGGCCTTGGGGTTTCTTGGATCCTCTTTTTGCGGGAGATCGTTTTGGGAACGGAGGAAATAGGGCCTTCTTCTCTCATCCTTATTTGGAGAAGATCTTTCAAGAAGTAAGATCCACGGATCGAACCGACCTTAGACCGCAAACGGAAAAGGCGCTTTCTATTCTTTCGGAAGAAGCGCCTTGGATCTTTCTTTGGTCTCCTTTTGAACTCTATCTAGTTGGAGATAGAATCGAAGGGGATCCTACTCTTCGCTCGAATTTTCTCTAGTTTCCGGAAGTTCTAACTCGACTGCATCTTCGCCTGATAATGCTTCTTCATTCCCGGGGCTTGCAGTCGGTTCCGTTTGATTTACCGTACTTGTGCTCGTATTCGAAGTGGGTTGGTCGCCTATATAATAGTACTGTCCATATAGAGGATGCTTGCAATCGGCTTCGTTGGATAACAATCCTCCTGTCTCCGCGCAGATATCCACTTTCACATAATCCCCGTTAAACGGGGGAATAAGACTTTCTCCAAAGCCTATCGTCCTTGCCACATGAGATACATATCTAAACCAGATAGAACCGCTGTTCGCGGAACCGGAGCCTGGAAATGGAGCGCCCACATCGTTTCCAACCCAGACGGAAGTGACTAGATTCGGATTCACACCTGCGAACCAAACATCACGGACCCCTTTTCTTTTTCCCCAGCGTTGCTGTGCTTCTTTAGGAGATTGGACTGTTCCTGTTTTTCCTCCTAAAGGGAATTTATCTCCTTCTTTCAAGGCGACTTTTAAGGTTCCTTCTTCGGAGACGACCGCTTCTAACAAGTTCAATGTCATCGCACAGGCCACAGGATCCAGGATCTGTTCCGCTTCTTTCGGATCAAAAGGAGGAACGGAGAATAATTCGGAGCCTTCAAAATCAGTAATTCTTAATATTTCTATGGGTTTTACTTTCTTTCCTAGGTTTGCAATGGTAGCGTAGATAGTTGCAAGTTCTTTGGGAGAGACTTCTCCGGAGCCCAAAGCCAATGTCAGATTGGGTTGGAACCTTCTGTTCAATTCGGAGCGATCTAAATCTAGGATCTTTCCGAGGGTCGAAATAAAATCTCCCACTCCGATCTCATCCATGAATCGGACTGCGACTGTGTTCACGGATTGTGCGAATGCCACCCGGACCTGCATTTGTCCTCTATAGCCTTTGTACCAGTTCTTGGGCGCATATCCTCGGATCTGTACAGGTTCATCCACTACGATAGAAGTGGGGGTGGCCAGTCTCTTCTCGAATGCAAGCAAATAGATAAGACCTTTGATCGCGGAACCGGGTTGGCGGACTGCGGAGATGGCGCGATTCAGTCTGAATATATTAGAAATTTTGTAACTACCCACCATCGCTTCCACATATCCGTTCGAAGGATTGATGGAGATCAGGCTTCCGTTCATATTCTCTATGATCTTATTTTCGATAGAGACCTCGTCCGTTTTGCCCGCTTTCAAGTAGGCGAGTTTTTCTTCGGTGAGTTTCTTGCGTACGGATTCGATCCCTTCTCTCAAGGAGCGTTCTGCCGCTTCCTGTTTATCGTAGTCCAGAGTGGTGTATACGTTCATTCCTCTGCTTTCTAGATCCACTTCGGAGAAATTCTCGATCACAAATTGGCGGATCCCGAAATTGAAGTCCGGCGCAAGATTTACGGTGAAGTCCTTATCGAAACCGTACTTGCCTATATCGGAAACAATACTGATCTTATCCCCTTCTTCTTTAGTTTCCTCTACCGAGTAAGCGGCCCTGAACTTTCGGATATTCGTATCTACCTTCTTCTCGAAATCCTTTTCGATGGATTTTGGATTCGGATGTAGATCCTTGTTCTGGCCCATGGAGGTCATGACCATCTTTTGTCGCTTCAGGGCAATGACGGGATTTCGGACCGCATTATAATTAGAAGGTGCGGGAATGGTCCCGATCAAAAGGGCCGCTTCTGCGGGAGTCAATTCATATGCAGGTTTATTAAAGTAGTATCTGGAAGCTTCTTCTACTCCCGTGTTCCCTTCTCCCAAGAAGATGCGGTTCAGATACATGGCGAGTATTGTGCTCTTATCGAATCTGCTTTCTAAATAGAATGTGCAGTAAAATTCTGTGAGCTTATTGAATACGTTCCTAGCTCCTAGATCCAGAGTGAGTTTTGCTAATTGTTGTGTGAGGGTGGAACCGCCTTGCTTTCGAAAGGTGGTAAGGTTCACCAGGATCGCGCGGGCAAGTGCTGTGAAATTCACTCCGTTGTGTTGGTAGAATTCCCGGTCTTCGGAACTGAGTAAAGCCCAGATCAGATTTCCATGACTAGCGAGATTATCGGTACGGATCGGTCTGAATTTCCTACGGGAGAATTCTCCGATCAATTTTCCGTTCTTGTCCAAGATGCGGATGGGTTTGATCGCATTCGGATCGTAGGCGTCGGAAACTTCTCTTTGGAAGGTTTCCAGATTTCGGATCACATCTTCTTGCTTGGTTAGCCAAACAACATAAGAGCCGCCTACTAAGAATGCCATTATGATGGAGCCAGCTATGATCGAGTATTTGAGTAAGAATTTCCAGTTCTTCTTACTATACTCAAATAAGGAGGAGAGAATGGCCAATATGCGATCTTTATTCATGGTGTCCGTCGGTAGGTTTTCCTTCGAATCTGAGGGAATGAAAAGGATTTTTTTGCCGTTTAGACATAGATCTTTTGTAGGAGCTCCTACATCCGGCTAAAAAGGATATCTACAGACCTCGAAATGCGGCCAAGAAGAGGCTCGATTATTGTAGACAGTTCCGCAGATCTATGTGCAATATTCTGTTTCGATAGAGAAGATCTCTTTGGAAAAATATGGAAGATCGTCCCTTAAAAAGAGAAATTTCAGATTTTTCGTTTTCTAGTCCGGCTCGTTCTCCTAAGCCTTCTTTCTTCGGCCGGATGAAAACACTTTTGCGTTCTAAGGAAGGAACTCCTACGGACCTTTCTCATCTGTACTTAAACGAAGAAGGAGAATCCTGGGCAAACCTAGGCTACTGGAAGGAAGAAGTCAGATACGGAAAAGCCTGTGAACAATTGGCTCGCATTCTTGGAACTCTAGGCGAGCTCGGCCCGGGATCTAAGGTCTTGGATCTGGGTTTCGGTTGCGGAGATCAGTTCCGGGTCTGGGAAAAGGATTTCGGGGTTTCTCTCCGGAATATTTACGGGATCAATATTTCAAAATCCCAGTACGAGTTTGCAAGATCCCGTTATAAGAATTCGGAACCTTCTCCTAATCTTATCCTGGGAAGTGTAAAAGCTCTCCGCGAATTTCCGGAGAACTTTTTCGATTCTGTTCTGGGTTTGGACAGTTTGTATTTCATTCCGGGGCGCAGGTCCTGGAGCGAAGAAGTGTATCGTATCTTAAAGCCAGGCGGTGTCTTTGCTTCCGCAGAGATCCTGCTCGCGGATCGAAAGAATACTTTTTTCGAGATCTTGAAGCGATCCTTGATCCTTAGATTGGCTTCTATGTCTACGGATCTAAGTAATGCAGAGGGACTTCTTTCTCTATATTCCAGCAAGGGATTCCGTTTGGAAACGATAGAGAGGATCGATCCCTTTGTTTTTTCAGGTTTTTCTAATTTTATTTTTTCTCATATACGGGACCCATTATCCAAGATCCCGCAGAACTTAAAGAGCCGGTACGAAATGCTTGCTGAGTATTTCGCGTCGGAAACGATCAAGAAGCATTTCGAATATTGGATATATAAGGTCCGAAAACCGGAGTCGGATCCTTTACACGAAAAGAATTAGCGGGAACGATCGACCCAGCTCTTAACGTCTAGGGAAGTCGAAACCCCTGCTTCCAAGAGAGGGATCCCGTATCTTGCGTACGATCCGCAGAGCCATACCTTCTTTCCTGGAATGTCTTGCAGGTTCTTCAGATCCGCTAAGGTCCTTCTGCATTCTAGATCGATGACCGGTCTTTCGAATCTGGCTCTTCCTAATACGTTTTCCGGTTCTCTCAAAGGATTCCATGTTTGGAAAACAGGGTTCCCGTTCATAGAAGGAAGAACCTTGTTCAGATAGATCGTAGCAGTAGCTACTGATCTATCTTCGGAAAGAGAGAAACACATGGGAGCCCAATGTCTTTTGCTCTTGGGCATGAATTTAGGATCGGCATGGGTCACTACTTCCGAAGCCTCGTATTTGAGTTTGGAAAGTAGTTCCTTCTCCTTGGAATATTCATCAGGGAGGATCGGAATTGCTTGGTTTGCGGGAGCCGCAACCACGACCCGATCGAATAATTCGTCTCCTTTATCGAAGACCAATTTTACTTTATCTTTTTCTAAAACGATTTTCTTAGGCCCGGTATTCAAACGTACAGAGCTTGCTCTCGTGGAAAGTCTTTCTGTAACGTCTCTTGTTCCTTTCAGAGGGGTCAAGAATCTTAGGAACTGCAATCCACTGGAATGATAACCGATCACAGCTTCCGCAGGATAATTCTTAGCACTTTCGGAAGTACATGTGTTGATGGTTGAGAACATAGGGATCAGATACAGATCCTCGAACTCTTGGGAATAACCGAACCTCCTTAGGAATTCGGAAATGGTAAGCTGTTCATTGCCAAGGCTTAGGAATTCCTTTTCGGATTCTTCATAGAAGCGCATCGCATCCGAAAGGATCTTTCTGGATTTGCGATTCGTAAAACATACTAAGTAGGGAAGAGGAAAGAACTGCCCTCCTATTCCCAAAGTAGAGAATCCAAAATAGGTGGACCCATCATTATAATTCAGAGAGAATGCGTAGTCTACCGGACGGACTTCGATACCTGCCTCTCCGTACAGATCTAATAGACAGGGATAATAATTTCTTTTGAAGGCTCTGAATGGCACATCGATCCGGATAAAATTTCCGTTGGACTTGAGATCCGTTCCGTGTGCGTCCATTCCCACTAATGCATGTTTTTCGATTAGAGTGACTTCATGTTCTTTGCCGAGATACCAGCAAGCGCTTAGGCCCGCGATCCCGCTTCCGATCACAGCGATTTTCATTCGTGATTAGAATGACTTTGCAAAGGAAAAGTTCAAGGGAAAAGCGTTCTTTCCGGAGGGAAGACTACAAAAAACGAACTGAACGACATTAGTCAGTAATTTGTAAAACTACTCTTCTGTTCTTCTGTCTTTCTTCCGGAGAATCGTTAGAAGAGATGGGTTGGGAATCTCCGTAGCCAACAACTCGAACCCGATCCTCGGCGATATTATGTTTAGACATCAGGTATTCGGCGACTGCCTTGGCACGATTCTCGGAAAGTTCTTGGTTGTCCTTCTTCTTGCCCACATTATCCGTATGACCTTCGATCAGGATCTTGAGTTTGGGATTCAATTTTAAGATCCCTGCAAGACGGTCCAATTCAGGCTCGGATTCTTTGGAGATCTCTACTCTTTTCGTATCGAAGAAAATATTGTTCAGAAGAATTTGCCGACCTACCGCAAGTACCGGAAGACGAAACTCCACTTCCATCTTTAGATCTTCTTCCTTGGATTCGGTCAGATCCACATTTTTGGAAACGGGAAGATGGCCTTCTTTCTGTGCGTAGAAACCGTATTTCTCGCCGTAAGGAAGAACCAGGCTAAAGGAACCTGTTTTAGAATCGCTTTTAGCGCTTCCTCTTTTTTCCAAACGCGTTAAGGATTCGTAATGTATTTCCGCATCCAAGGGTTTACCGTCCTCATCCAAAACCTTGCCGCTTACGAATACGACAGGATTCGGGCGAAAGGCTTTGGGAAGATAGGCCATGTACAATTGACCTTCCTTGCTCACGAACGCCCAATGACTGTTCACGGGAATGGAGAAGAAATTCACACCCTTCAAATTGGCGGAAACTTCCACAGGTGTGGTCCACTGGTCCCAACCATCCCCGATCCTTTTGGTAACATAGACGGAAAGTCCCTTATGACCGTCGCTGCAGAAATAAAGAGTTCGATCGTCTCCGGCTAGAAAGGGTGCCTTCTCTTCTTCTCCGGTATTGATGATGTCTCCCAAATTTGTTCCCACAGGAAAGGAACCATCGTCTTTTTGAACGCTCACGTAGAGATCTAATTTGCCGAAGGAATCGGGCTGTTGCACTGAATAAATGAGTATCCTTCCGGAAGAAGAAAGAGTGGATCCACCGAAAATAGAGGCACCTTTCTTTCGATACAGATTGTTGAAATCCGGAAAATTAATGATCGAAGGATTGGACCAAGAGCCGTTCTCCTTATAGCTCCTATACAGAGGGACTCGATTCTGTATTACACTTTTCTTTTTTAGCAATTCATGCTTTAAGTCTTCAACTTTCGAGAGAAATTCCCGATCGTCCCGGACGGTTCTCGCGAGCTCTCTTTCCTTCTCGCTATACTCCTCATCGATTGCTTTGAGCAAATCCTGATCTCCGAAGGAACCGAAGACGAATAGTTCATTATTGCTGGGAAGAACGGAGATCACTGCGGAATGAAGATCGTTATTGAGAGGAGAAGGCATTTCCTTTCCATCCTTCCAAAAGCCTTTCTCGTCTTTTTCGGAGGACCAGATCCTTTGCACTCCATAAGAACCTTTCTTTGCGTTCACGGTCCAGAAAATGGATTTGCCGTCAGGAGTAACGGTCGGGTTGAATGCGAACTGGTTCCGATTCACATAACTCGGGATCTTTTTCAAGACCCAATCCGTAAGACCCTTGGTCTCGGGAAAGGGAAAGATATCATAACGTATAGGCTCGCAGTTTGCGCCTTTCATCTCACAGAGAATACGAACGGTCTGGTTGTGGAGCTTGGAAAGTTCGGGACTAAGGTCATTGGATAAGACCTGGATAAATTCCTCTCCTGCATGGATCATTCTTCCGAACTGCATGAGTTTGCCTTCTACAACTCTTTCTTCTCCCAGTAGAGAAGGAGAAAAAAGAGATATGAATAGAAGCGGAAAGAGGAAGCGAAGGCGCATAGATTATCTTCGGAGGATTTTACTCCAAGCCGAAGCATCGAAAAGAAAAATTTACGAAATCAATACGTAAAGGTATAGGCCCAATAGATCAAAACCAACTGCATTGGCAAGCGAAGGATCAAGGCCCAAGTGGGAGGATCCTTGCGAGTCCTGGATTGGAAATGATAAATGTTCGCCGGGAAGACAGCGATCAGAAGAAGTACGACTCCCCAAGCAGCCAATACTTTTGTCTGAGGAAAGAAGAGCCCAAGACCTAAGGCGATCTCTGCGACACCGCTGATTTGTACCATGAGTTTATGATAAGGGATCCAAGGTGGCATGATCCTCATATAGAACTTAGGGATCACGAAGTGAAGGATGCCGGCGATCGTATAGATAGTCGCCATGATCCAGAGGCTGATAGTTTTACCGTCAATGCTTTCCATGGAAAGCCATGATAAGACGACTAGGGCGAAGAGGTCTGCCTTTTTTCTCTGTTTTTATTACGAAACCGTTTCTGTCTGGAGAAGGAGGATTTGTTAGTAATCTTAAGGGAGGTAAGGTATTTCTCACGAGTAGGGAAGGGACGATTCCTCTCTCGTTGGTCCGCGCGGTTGCCGGGAAATTTCAGCATAGGCCTGTGACTCCTTGCCGTAGAATTTGCCAGTCATTATAGGGAGTGCAAAGAAAGTACAAGCGAAAAAAAACGAGGAGAAATTTTTTTGGATCAAGTTTCTAACAGCTTCCCGCTTTGCAGGACCGAGCTGCTCCGGGTTCGCCCGCTCATCCCTTTGCAACCATGCGAATGATATCGTTTGCTTGAATTATCGAATCCATCAAATCGGTATTCGGGAGATTGAAAAAGTCGACACTCATGATATTTGTTCCACTTTTTAAGATAGGATCGCTAGATAATTTTCTTATAACGCGAGTAGCCATTGGGTTTACTTGACTTTCGGCTAAACCTCCCACATTTGTTGTCCAAATATTAAAATCGCAGGATAGAAAGATTTTTTGAGTGGAAGGCCAGGCATTCGGGCTATTTAAAAGATCGTTTGCTCTTTTTGAAACAGCATCCGTTACATTCTTCTCAACTATTGCCAATCTCATAGAATCAAGTGGGTCACCAAACTGAGATTGTTCTGAAACCCAGGTCCCTTGAACAAATTGATTCCAATCCAGAGCCCAATCGGGCCTGCCGCCGTTTGCTGATAACTTATTGAGTGACTTTGTAAAAAGTAAAACTCGCTGATTCGATTCCAAAAGTTGCTCATATGTTATGTTTGGGGTTAGCGTTTTATCAAATAAGAGTTCTCCAAAGACATCTTGCACTTTCTGAAGAACATAATATTCCTGTTCGGGCGTTAGATTTCCATTATCTGAACCTGAAAGAAAAATTAAAATTATCTCATTCTCTGTCGAATAATGCGGTAATTTCATAGTAAGGAAAGTTTTTATCGAATTCAAAGCGGCTTCGTATTGCTGGCGTTCAATTTCATTTCCAATTGGAGGGCAATGATCGTTATGATGCATCACATACCAATTGTTTGATACACGAACTCGAATGTCGAAACATCGAATACCTAGAAAAAGCTGCTCCAGTATATTTTTCTCCTGGCACTTGACCATAATGGTATTTTGTCCATTGTAAACGCCAGAATTATGCGTTCCAAGAATTGGAATATTGCCTAATAAGCTTTTCCTATAAACGTGATCGCCCATCCAGGATGCATAGTTAAATGTCATAACAAACCTCCATTCTCAAAAGGTAATATTATGATATAAAAGTATATGCTGAAAGAATAAATTATTTATTTCGTATTCCTGAATTCAATCTCTGCGAAATAGTATTAAACGGTCAATCCGTACTACTACGGAGAAATCTGGAAACTACTGTCTGGATTGTTCTGGTCCGTGGCCATCATAATCGAGCCACGATGATCTTGGCGCAAGAAAATGTATCCTGTCACTGGGATCCCAGCTCCTGCTGTATTATCGATGAACGGGATTGCATCTACCCAAGGTGGGGTTCCATTTCCTCCGGGAAGTTCGAAGTCGCAGTTTGCGAGTGAGAGTATTAAAGCTGGCGTTGCAAACTTGATTGTAGCTCTCCAGATTCCCTCTTGGTAGGACAAGAATGCGAATCCTAAGCCTACGTCATTTCTCTTTGCCGCCTCCCGCTTCGCGGGACCGAGCTGCTTCGGGTTCGCTACCGCTCATCTCTGGCGGAGGTTGGTTTCCATAATATTTCTTTTATAACTTTAATTCTAATTCAGTAGTAAATCTCTAATTACTGATTCAGGCATATCTCGGCGAATTCTTTCTTCTTTACCGAATAGCCTCATTAAGGTTTAGATTTATTTTGATTTTCATATTGTCGTACTTTATCATATACTTCATAAATTGCTGATCGAGCAAATAATTTATACACATTATTTTCATCAGAAAGGAACCAATTAAACGGGGCGACAAGTATTAAGAACAACTCAAAAAATAGCTCTTGATTTCCGTAGTAGGTGAATTTTGCGATACGGGTCCCATTTGCATCTGATAATTCTACAAACATTTTATAAATGCTTCGAGTTGAAGTGGGAACAATAAGCAAAGTGATAGCTGAAAAGAAATCCCACGCAAAGCTTGAATGCCGAGCTACCATATACTTTGTTTTTAGCTTATAGTTAAACTCGTTTCCTTCGGTTACGACATTAAATAAATTATATTTATTCAATTCAGTCTTCAAACTTGCGGTTCCTTTTTCTTTATACTCAGCAATTCCATCCTCGGAAAGTCGTTGCCCGTTATTGGTATAGTCCCAATCGCTTTCCAAAAGTATTGTCCTCTTACTCACGGGATCAAAATTCTTTATATTCAATCGATTGAGATCACCAACTTCCAGGGAAGTCACCGCTATGCATTTTTGAAGTATAAATATGATACTTAATAAAATAACCTTTTTCATGTATAAATTTCCAAAACTAGTCTGTTGCAAAGTTTATCCTAATTCTTTAGCGAGTCAGAAGGATTTTTGCTAACGTTATTTTCCTCAGGTATAAAATACGTAAGCTAAACGCTCTATCAATATCTTTTCATTAGCCTTGTGAGTATTCGTAAGGCCAACTGCATCGACTAACAGGCAATTGTGAAATAAATAAATTATTGTTATGACCATTATGGGCAAGATTCTATTCATTAAATTCTCCAAATCTAAACTGATTATTTTCCAATAATTAGGAATAACTAAACCTGTTCTACTTTGCAACGTTCATACGCTCCTGTAACAGAAGATTCCTCGATCGTTGTCTCTAAACGCAGTAATTTGTGTGCGGCGTTTTTTTGCCGATCTTCCCAGCTTATTGCTCCAGGAATTGGAAAGCCTTTATATATGACTTTAACTCTAAGCGACTGATTCGGTTGTAGTTCTACATCGAAAATTTGATCTACAATGAAGCCGCCGAAAAATCTACCCAATTTTATTTCATACCTATTCTTCCCATTAGGAATCGGAAAAGCCAACTCACATCCGGCTTGGAATTTAAATTGGTCTACACCCCAGCGTAATTCAGCTATATTCAAATTCTTATCGGGATTAATGAGCACAAACCGTTTCATAACTGAATCTTTTTCCTCTAGTAAAAAGGAAATCATATAGGCATCTATATTCAGCTTTTGTTCGCCATCCTCAAAATTTTGGGGCAAATACATTCTTAAGAAATTATTTTGCGAGTCAGTAACCTGATGCGGAATATATTTCCACGGCAAGACTTCTATATGGCAATTTGATAGAAGTAGAAGGAAAGCGATAAGTATGAAAAGATGATTAGATAGTTTCATTTAAAGGCGTCCCCCGCATTCATTTCCGGCTTCGGGTTCGCTGCCGCTCATCCTTTCAGGACGCTTCGCGCCCTGCGCATCTCTGGCGGGTTGTGAAGACTTTATAGGTATTCTTTCTTTTTCTTATATCGACTATTAGAGCCGCCCATGTTCTCATCGATAATCTCACCATCTGGGTGCAATTCACAAGCAGGACTGAATAAATACGTAGAGAATGAATCGGTATCCAATTGAACTCCTAGTAGAGCTATTTGCACCTCGCACGCATGCACATCTCCCTTCTTGTAATAGCGGGAACTATCGATATTAATAACGGCACCATCGATTGCGGAAGCCAACAGGATATCCACTAGAGTCATCAGTTCTAGATCAGATCCGGTGTATCCTTGAGCTGCAAAAGCAGCATGTGCAGTTAGATAATCTCCGGATTTTGCGGCATTTATAATCCTTCTCTTTGCTTCATCTCCCTTATAAGTATTCGTAAGCCCTGTGGCATCTACAATAAGGCAATTTATCGCTATATTCATTAATAGCAAGATTGTTATAGTGGAAATTCTTTTCATTTATTTCTCCTGCTTTCTAAAATAGTAAAGCGTTTCATAATTTTTCAAATGCCTGATGGGATAGAATTAAGATTTATCTATCTCGCATTTTGGCTCAATATCGTTATTGCGATTCTGCTCGACTTTGAAATCAAATCTGCGACCCAGCACATCCCTGGTGGGAGTTGTGAACAAAATGCTCCAACGAATCATTTCAAAAATCAATACGACTGTCGAAGATCGCATTTTAGATGCCTACTTTCTTTAAAGCTATTCTCAATCGAATATCTAAGCTTAATTCTATTTTTTAGCAAGTTTCCATCCCCGTATCTTGGATCATTGGTCGGATTTGCAACCTTCTCGGAACTATAAAAATCCATCCAAATGGATTTACTTACATCTAGATCTACATCAGCAACCAAAGCTGTCTTAAATACAAAACTATAGGTTGATACATTTATTTGATACAAGTGTTTACCCTTCGATACAGGAATAACTATTTCGCAACCCGTTGGAAATCTTTTGTGCAGATCACCTAGCCAAAGAGTAAAAGTATTTAATTCCCTGCTGGGATTGATCAAGATTCTTCTTTTGAGGAATGAATTAGTCTCTTCCTGAAGTATTGATATAATATATTCATTTATCTGAATTTTTTCAACCCCGTCTTCAAACTCGGAAGGTAAATATAAATATAAGAAATTATTCTCTGAGTCTTTTACTGGAGAAGGAACTTCATGCCAGTAGGGCCTCATTCGACAATTAACAATAAAGAGTAATATTGTTGAAAGGATGTAAATATTATTAATTAGCTTCACTTTAAACTTCCTCCGCACGTTCTTCGAGTGCCTTCTCCATACTTAAGCATCATAGAGGCTGGAAAGTATATATCGGCAATGCTTGCGGCAGCCTTTACGTATTGTCGTTTACTAACGTAGTAACCAGCATTTCCCACAGAGTAAATACCAAAGAGTAAATTGCCATCCACAGGAATTCCGAACAAAGAAGCGAAGTCTCTGTCCATCATGACATTATAGCTATCAAATCCTAAGGCGACAGCAAATCCATCTGCACCGAGAAGTGCCGTTCCTGCAATTAGACCGCCAAACTGAACTGCAGCAGTATAGCATGCTGCAACCTTAGCGTCCTTATCACTCCAATTTATATTATTAAATTTCGATTTAGAAAGCCCACCAATTATATACGCTTGCAAAGTCCAAAAGGATAACACAGATCCGAGAGCTCCGATGCCAATGACAATTGCTGACGCTAATAATATCGGCATGCAGCCAATTGCAACTACAACAGTAGCCAACGCTGTCGCCAACGTCGCCATCACCAAAAACGATGCTACACCTAATGCAATCAGTCCCGCTACAAGCGCAGTTGCACCAGCTATCATGCCTATACTGTAAGCAAGGACCGCAACTGGAACTCCATTCAATGCTGCAATATTTCCTAGGGCAGATAGTAAACTTCCTGCACTTCCTACGACAACAGCACCAATGGATCCTATTGCAAGTCCTGCCATATTAGCGATGAACACTGCTGACGGTCCCAGGGATACACTCGCTGATCCTAGTATTGCTGCGCCAGCCGCTATTCCCAACATAGTCGGTCCTGCAAGCGTTGCTCCAGCTCCTCCGAGTACCGCGCCACCTATCGCATTTGCAATGAGCCCAACAGGATTCAGTATAGCAGCAATTGCTCCTATCGAATTCCATCTTGCACTACTTACATAGAATGCTCTCTGCATTGCTGCGCTCACTGCGATATTGAAATTAAGAAATCCTAATCCGTTCTTAGATAGCCATGAACTGAATACGCTATGTCCAGTTGGATCTGTATACTTGATCGGATTGCCTTCTGTATACATGTACACATCATTTCCCATAGGAGATGACCCATCGATTTGGTTGTCTGCCTGGAGAAATCTTCCTAATATTGGATCGTAATATCTTGCTTTATAATAATATAATCCTGTTTCTTTGTCTTCTTCCTGCCCTGTGTATTTATATCTAAATACATCCGGTCCTGCTGAATCTGTTCGGAGTATTTCTCCATATGGTTTGTATGATACAAACGATGCTCCCGCCTGCTTTCCACCAGTTACTTTATTCCCATTTCCGTCTGTTGCCATCACGACGGATCCTAGATGGTCTGGATGTAAAAAAAGAAATCCTGAGATTGGTATTCCAGCTCCGGATCCCGGATCACCTACTCCTGGGGTTCCTGAGTCAATCAACGGTAAGAGCGTCCATGGTGGGGTTCCATTTCCTCCCGGTAATAGCACGGAACAGTTTGCAAAAGCTAATAGTAGGATCGGTGTCGTAAACTTAAGAGTCGCTTTCCAAAGTCCCTCTTGGTAAGACAAGAATGCAAAGCCTAAACCTACGTTATTTCTCTTGGCCGCCTCCCGCTTTGCGGGACCGAGCTACTTCGGGTTCGCTACAGCTCATCCTTTTAGGACGCTTCGCGCCCTGCGCATCTCTGGCGGGTTGTGAGCGTTAATCTTTCGTCTCTGCACAATTGTGCAGTTGGGGTATTGTTGCCTTTTAATTAGTATTCGAATTTGGCTGAACAGAAAGACCTTTTTCATATATTCGCTAAACTTGCTTATTCTTTTTTATTTGAAGAATAATATCTTGAATTGCATTACGAATGAGGCGTTCTTCCTGCATTTTTGCTTTTCCTATTATCCATGGATAGTCAAAGGGCATATAAAACAGCAGAAACAATTCGGCCACATATGAGCTATGTTCGTTTGTTTCAATAAATGCGACTTTGGTGCCTGAAGAGTCGATAACGCTAAGTTGAAAAGACAAATCGCTATCAGAATATTGTGGTATTATAAGTAACGTAAACCCGGACAAAAGCCAAAGAAACGTATTTTGCTCTATAGATTTTATTACTTTGAGGTCGATTCGATAAAAAGCCTCGGCAGTATTGTTAACGCATAAAAAGAAACCACTCCCTTCTAACTCCTCTTTCATTTTACTCTCATATCTTTGATTTAAATACTTTGTCGCATTCGCTGACGGCGAATGTTTGCTATTTACAATTGTTAATGAGTCTACGTGCAAATCGATTTTGATAGGCTCTATGCGAGAACTCTCTTTCAGCATTTGTAGGTCAGGGTATTTTTGTTGCACATTATATATGCAATTGTAAAGGCAAAGAACGAGGATAAATAATGATTTTTTATTGAGAGAAGATATAAACATTTCGATTTCCTAAATAGTTAAAAATTAATTATAAATGGCACTGCTTATCTTTGTCTTTCGAAAATAATAGGCATTCTGCAATTGTTTCTTTAATTTCCCCTGGTAGCACTCCTGACATGACAGGATAATAAAGAATAGTTCTGACTTCTAATCGAATGAGTGAATTCAGAGGAGATAAAATTCTAGTTAAAAAATTCTCTTCCAAATTAATATCAATTTGAAATACTGTAACTTCTTTTGATTCAACACCGGCTTTTAAAAGTGGCTCTCCACTTTCGAATTCGCCATAAGCCGATCCTAAAAGCGCACCAAAAGTAGCTGCATTTCCTCCCATTTCTTTCATTGCTACTCCGGCTTTATGATCGTAATGAATATTATTAAACGATGATTTTGATGTTCCACCCAGAGTTTCAGCAAAAGCCATCCCTGCCTGTTCAAAAAGGATCCCCAGGCCTATTGATCCAATTGTAGAGGCGATATACCCAAGGCCAGGAACAATTGCATTTCCATACACTTCAATTTCCGTAAATGCTTCCGGCCCGATAAAATACGCGGCAACGGCCGCTGCCACAAATACGATACCAGCTACAATCAACTCCTGTGTTGTCATGTGCTGCATTGGATCAATCACTTGTCTATCTAACCATTGGCCACTTCTATCCCATGCGCTTCCCTTTTGGCCAAGACTAGTAAGAGCATACTGATTTATACTGAGCCCAAAGCTACTAAGTCTCTGGCTGCTGAGATAAAAAGCCCTCTGCATAAAACCGCTCACAGCGATCTTAAAATTCAAGAACCCCAAGCCGTTTCTTTTAAAGAAACTACTCACCCAGCTATGACCACTCGGATCTATGCTACTAGTCGGATTTCCTTCGGTATACATATATACATCCATACCATTAGGATTGTTGCCATCCATTAGATCGTCCGCCTGTAAGAACCTTCCGATTGCTGGATCATAGTATCTTGCTTTGTAGTAATACAGCCCAGTCTCTGAGTCCGACTCCTGCCCCGTATACTTGTATCGGAACACATCCGGCCCAAATGTATCGTCTTGATCGATAGAACCATAAGGCGTATAGGAAACATGAGAGGCTCCGGCCTGATCTCCTCCAGTGATGCGGTTTCCATTTCCATCTGTTGCCATTGTGGTCGAACCAAGATGGTCTTGGTGTAAGAAGATAAACCCGGTTACTGGGACTCCAGCTCCCGATCCATTTTCGATTAGAGGTAGCGCATCTTCCCATGGTGGGGTTCCGTTTCCTCCTGGGAGTGTGAAATCGCAATTTGCTAGTGATAATATTAAAGCCGGAGTTGCAAATTTGATCGTCGCTTTCCAGATTCCCTCTTGATAGGACAAGAATGCGAATCCTAACCCTACGATCAATAGCCCTGTCAAGATCACTAGTCCTGACTTAGGTGATAAGAATAGAAACTTCAGTCCTCGGATGGATGTATCTTCTAGATTCCAAACCAGTGTGTTCAATGCTACTTGGCTTGTTGTTAAGAACGAGGATGGAGTTGCTGCACTAGTGATCAGCGTTGCGTTTGGTCTACTCCATTGTCCAACCAGATCCTCATCACTTCCTCGGAAATACAATGTATGCTGTGGATCTTTTCCTGGAGCGAGTATTACTTCATACAATCCGCCGAGCGAGATTGTCTTTGTCCCGTCGTTTAAAGAAGTCTTTCTAATTCTCGTTCCTGTGAAGTCGTAATCGAAGGCTACTGTATCCCCACTGTCGGTCTGGATACTCTTTAGCTTTTGGAACGGATTGTATGCTAAGCTTAGTCCATTTCTGTTAATAACGTTTCCAGAGGCATCGTAAGAATAGGTATAGTTCATACTATTTCCACTTACTTGTGTTACAGCGTTGGTGTGGGATGAATCACCGTATGTATAGTTTAGATTTCCTTTCTTCAGCAACTTCCCTGAATCCGAATACTGGTACGCCTCGGTTCCATAGACTCCTGTTGCTGAGGTGAGCCTGTTTAGAGTATCATATGTGAATGTTTGGTTTCGTACTGGATTTACTAAATCTTGAATCTGGTTATAGTTTCCTTTATCATCATATCCGTATGCTTTGGATTCGTAGATCGATGAGTCTTTTGTTGTCTGTAAACTGACTGTTCTTCTCTGTACGGGGTCGTAGCTTATATTCGTGAGCACTCCGTTCCCTAACAATCTTTGAATCTGTAGGTTTCCATTCTCTAAGTTCGCTTTGTATTGGACGATCGGAAAATCTGATCCACTTCCGTCGGCTGGTGTTAGCGTGATTCCTGATAGATATCCTGCTTCGGAGTAAACGTTCTTCGCTATGCTTCCATCTGGATACGTGATCTCTTCTATCTGGTTCTGTAGGTTGTATTTCTTTTGGATGAGGAAGGTTAGATCTTCATCGGTCAAATGTTTTTGGAGTGTGGTGATATTTCCTCGCACATCATATCCGAAATCTGTTGTGCCTAGTTGATCTGTGGCTCTTGTGAGCCTTCCGATTGCACTAGCTCCATCGTACTCGTATGTATGTGTGATTGTTTCCCCTTGGGATCCGATTCCTTGCACAAGTGTTGGTCTTCCGAGTACGTCGTAACTGTATTGTGCTTTCGATCCGTTTGCGTATGTTTGTGAGGTTGGGTTTCTTAAGTTGAAATTTTTCAGGATCAAGTTTCTGGCCGCCTCCCGCTCTGCGGGACCGAGCTGCTTCGGGTTCGCTGCCGCTCATCCCTTTGGGACGCTTTCGCGCCCTGCGCATCTCTGGCGGGTTGTGGGCGAAAAACTTTTCCTATCGCCTTCTGCACCGCCGGTGCAGCTGGGGTTAGTCTTAGTGAAGATTCTCAATGTTGAGATCTTTATTTTTTTCCTGCGGCACTTCATTACTCGCATTCGGTATATCTAATAGACCTTTATTTTTAAGATCGTTGATCAGTCTTAAACTTAGATAATAGGCTATTTCAGAATTTGAATCCCATGGGGGTCTGCTGTATTGAAAATGGAAAAAATTTGAAGGGATCAGGCCTGCTAAAATATGAGAGAAATTTTTTGCCTCTAACTTTTCAAGAGGATTGGAAAGAACTTGATTTCCATTTTTATCTATAACTTCCGATTTCATCTTAATTTCAAAGCAATTGTAAGTCGGTATAATGCCAAAAGTTAGCACTTCTAAAATATCAAAAAAAGTATAACCGCAGGTTCGTTCTTTATAAAAGGACAGTTTAGCTTGAAAGTCCAACTTCTTCGAAGGAACATGATTTACTGATACTAAGGAAAAGCAGTTTGATTCCTTAAAAGCAATTCGAGAGAAATAACTTAAACTAAAATAATCTGCAGTATTTAGCCCGGCTTTATCATACACATCTATAAATATAGTCGGACGATCCTTATTAGATTCAATGCAAATCGCATTCTCAAGTCTCTTTTCACCTTCTACTCTTGTGTAAGTACAGCCAAAATAAGTTACTAAACAAATTAAAAAAAAGTATTTAATATTTATAAAACCAAGCTTCATTTTCAATGATCCTTTCATTTGGTCGCCTTTTTAAACAATTCGTCAAGTAGCCAATCGCCTGTTCCAATTATATACACATTATTATTTAATATATATCGATATCCGATGTCAGATTGCATGGAACTCCAGCCTTGCTTAATCCATGTCATTGGATTTGAATCCCTTTCTATAAATCTTCGGGCTGCATTTTTAGATGAATCAGTGACATCTGGATTTTCTAATTCCTTACTATTAAATTCAACACTATCCAAACCTTTCTCAGTCCAAAATTCTGAGCTTGAGCCTAATAATGCTCCGAAAAGACCTCCAACCATGCCACCAAACTCACCGGAATACTCCGCAATATGTTCATACCGATCCGCTCCTTCTCGGTCCCAACCTGCTTGGTGAATGTTAGCCTTTCGATAACCGCCTAAGGTTCGAGATAGCGCCTTATTAATTCCGGCTCCTGCTGTTTCTAATGCCCAACCAGCGGCAAAGCCTGCAGCAAATCCGGCAAAGAAACCTGCAATGGCTCCAGGAATTCCACCACCTACGGCTGCTCCAACTAAAACACCAACTACAGCACCAATAACGCCTGCTATGGCAGCCAGGACAAATTGAACTGTAAAACTCAAAATACCGGTTATCATTTCTCCAAGTGTCATGTGTTGTATCGGATCTACGACCTGTCTATCCAGCCATTTTCCACTTTTTTCTAATAAGCTGCCTCTCAATTCAATGCTTGCATTAGCAAACTGGACTATTCCAAGACCAAAACTGCTAAGCCTCTGACTGCTCAGATAAAAAGCTCTCTGCATAAAACCGCTAATAGCGATCTTAAAATTCAAGAACCCCAACCCATTTCTTTTAAAGAAACTACTCACCCAGCTATGGCCACTCGGGTCAATACTACTAGTAGGATTTCCCCCGGTATACATGTAAACGTCCATACCTTCAGGAGATCCTGCATCTAACTGATTGTCAGCCTGTAAGAACCTTCCGATTGCCGGATCGTAGTATCTCGCTTTGTAGTAGTACAGCCCTGTCTCAGAATCAGATTCCTGTCCCGTATACTTATATCGGAATACATCCGGTCCAAATGTATCATCTTGATCAATTTGCCCGTACGGCGTATAAGAAACATGAGAGGCTCCGGCCTGATCGCCTCCAGTGATGCGGTTTCCATTTCCATCTGTTGCCATTGAGATTGAGCCAAGATGGTCTTGGTGCAAGAATATGAATCCTGTCACTGGGATGCCTGCTCCTGCTGTATTGTCGATGAATGGGATCGCATCTTCCCAAGGTGGTGTTCCGTTTCCTCCTGGGAGTACAAAGTCGCAGTTCGCTAAGGAGAGTATCAGTGCAGGTGTCGCAAACTTGATCGTCGCTCTCCAGATTCCCTCTTGGTAGGACAAGAATGCAAATCCTAATCCTACTATTAGGAGTCCTGTTAAGATCACCAAGCCTGACTTAGGTGATAAGAATAGAAACTTCAGTCCTCGGATGGATGTATCTTCTAGATTCCAAACCAGTGTGTTCAGCGCTACTTGGCTTGTTGTTAAGAACGAGGGTGGAGTTGCTGCACTAGTGATCAGCGTTGCGTTTGGTCTACTCCATTGCCCGACTAAATCCTCATCACTTCCTCTGAAGTATAATGTATGCTGTGGATCTTTTCCTGGAACGAGCACTACTTCATACAATCCGCCAAGTGAGATTGTTTTCGTTCCATCGTTGAGTGATGTTTTTCTGATTCTCGTTCCTGTAAAGTCGTAGTCGAAGGCTACTGTATCCCCACTTTCGGTCTGGATACTCTTTAGCTTTTGGAATGGATTGTATGCTAAGGTTAATCCATTTCTGTTAATTACATTCCCAGATGCATCATAGGAGTAGGTATAGTTCGTACTATTTCCACTTACTTGCGTGACTGCGTTGGTATGTAATGAATCGCCGTAAGTATAGTTTAGATTTCCTTTCTTCAGTAGTTTCCCTGAATCTGAATATTGGTATGCTTCTGTGCCGTAGACCCCAGTAGCAGACGTGAGTCTGTTTAGATCATCGTATGTAAAAGCCTGATTCCGGATTGGGTTCACCAAATCTTGGATTTGGCTATAGTTTCCTTTGTCGTCGTATCCGTATGCTTTGGATTCGTAGATAGAGGAGTCCTTCGTCGTTTGTAAACTGACTGTTCTTCTTTGTACTGGATCGTAGCTGATATTCGTCAAGACTCCGTTTCCGAGTAATCTTTGGATCTGCAGGTTTCCATTTTCTAAGTTTGCTTTGTATTGAACGACTGGAAAATCCGATCCACTTCCATCTGCTGGCGTGAGTGTGATTCCTGATAGATATCCTGCTTGTGAGTAGATATTCTTTGCTACGCTTCCATCTGGATACGTGATCTCTTCTATCTGGTTCTGTAGGTTGTATTTCTTTTGGATCAAGAAGGTTAGATTCTCATCGGTTAAACGTTTTTGTAATGAAGTTATATTTCCTCTTACATCATATCCGAAGTCTGTGGTTCCGAGTTGATCTGTGACTCTTGTGAGCCTTCCGATTGCACTAGCTCCATCGTACTCGTATGTATGTGTGATCGTTTCTCCTTGGGATCCGATTCCTTGTACAAGTGTTGGTCTTCCGAGCACATCATAGCTGTATTGCGCTTTTGATCCGTTCGCGTATGTTTGCAACGACGGGTTTCCTGTGATCGGATCGTATACGGTTGTAATTGTTCCTGAATTCGGATTGGTTACGCTCGTTTGTCTTCCCGCTAGGTCTGTTACGATTGTAGTAACTCCGTTTTCTGGGTCTATGATCTGCGACGCTTTTCCATTCGCTCCGTATTGGAACTGGATTGTCTTTCCTTGTCTCGTTCTGGCGATTACTTTTCCGAGCGCGTTCATTACTTCGACTAACTGATCGATTTGGTTTCCGTTCTTAGAAGTGGTGATCGTTGTTGTGAGCTGATTTAATGCGATCTGGGTAGAAGTCCCATCATTTCTTTGTGAAGTGGTTAGGTTGCCTTCTTGGTCATACGTGTACGTATTCCAAGTGAATGGATTCGATCCTTCTATATACGGATCTACTTTCTTAATCGTCTGTCCTTCTTGGTTTTGGTAACTCTCTTCTACTAAAACTGTATTGTCTACGAGGCTGCTTCTCTTCTTTGAGATCTTAGTGAGTGCGTTCGAAGTCTCTTCTTGCCAGGATTCTCCATTCGTTCTTCTGAATGTTTTTCGGATGAGTTGGCTTTCTAAATTTCCGGTATTCTCATAGTCTATCTGTTCGGACCAATCTGTTTCTCCCGGCAAATAACTGGCGGTCGGTCTTCCGAATTTGTCATAGTCGGTTTTAAAAACCCCGCCATTCGGATTTGTTGAAGTCAAAAGAAGTCCCGTTGTATAATCATTGGATCTTTGCGTTACATGACCGAGAGAATTCGTGATCTTAGTCGGAAATCTATGAACAATAGGATCGTACTCGATCGTGTTTATATTTCCGTTGGCATCCTTTGTGGAGGTAATGTTACCATAAGAATCGTAGGATTGCAGTTGGGAGCTCTTCCATACGCCATTCGAAACCAGATCTCTTTCTTCCGAGACTTGGAAATTTGAATATAAGATCTTCTTATCGACTACCAACTGTCCGTTATTCGTGATCTGTAATTCGGTAGGAAGACCGATAAATCCTGAATTCCAATCATTTTGATACGTAGTCGATTGAACGACTGTGTCTCCATTCAGGTTGATTGTCTTTGAAGTCTCGTTTCCATAGCTATCATAGGAATGAGAAGTAGAAGTCGTAAATAAAGCCTGTCCCGCTTGGTATTTCGTCTGTGTGTCGGAAGATTGTTGCACCAAGATCCCACTTAAAGCAGAAGTCGTCTTCGCAAAGGAACTCGTCGACTCGCTCAGTTTGATCCCGTTCTTGGATTTGGTCTGGGACGTAGGAGTTCCCACCATTTCTATAAAAGTAGGATCGTAATTCGTTACTAAAGACTCATTCGAGATCTCATCCAAGTTCGTGATTTGTTGAAACCCGATATAAGATGAATTTCTAAACCCGTTTAGATAGAATCTCGCATACGAATACTTATAGCTATCCGAACCTAAGGTAGAGCTACCCGCTTTCTGAGTGAGCCTAGTTGCCAGATAATCAGCTCCAGTAAATGGAACAAATTGAGGCTTAGAAGAATCGTAGAGACTTGGCTGGATCGCTCCTGTATGATTCTTGGCCAATTGGTATTCGATCCCGAGAGTCAGATCTCCAGAAGAAGAAGTCGCTCCATTCTGGATCGAAGTGATCAGCCCACTCGGTAAGTCTTGATTAAAACGAATATAGTGGAGCTGCACGCTAGATTCGTAAGGAAAGGTTCGTACCACATTGGTTCGGACGGTTGGAATGCTGCTTTGCGTAGTAGTGATAAAGTTCACTTGGTTCGCGTTCATTCCCAGTATCTCAGGTTTTCCATCCCCATTTGCATCCAAAGACAATAGGTATCCACCGGTGGACCAGGAATCGTCTCCGCTTGCTGAATATGTAATATATCCGTTCGAATCTAACTTAGCATAGGAAACATACAAAGTAGAAGAAGAGGCATCATACCGAACAAAGTCAGCCTTCCCGTCCATGTTCACATCTACGAAGTCTTTCGGATTCCTCCAATTGAAATAACCCATTGTAGAAGAATCGCTGGAGGCTGTAGTCGTAGCGATGTATGAATTCGGATCAATAGGAACTTCAAAGTAAGAGCCGTTTGTGATCGTAACCTCGAATTTGGTTACTGTATCTGTAGTTGCATTCCCGTTTGCATCCGTTCCTTGCACGACACTCGAATCGGCACGGATCGTATCCGCAATCCCATCTTCATTCAGATCAGAAGAAACGTTCTGGTTCCAAGGCACCTGAACTACAGCGAGATATTTTGCTTGTGCGGCATCGTAAATTTGAACCTTAAAGAATGGACTCGAAACATTCGAGTTATCATAGGATACTTGGTCCTTGATCCCGTCGCCGGAGAGATCCACATTTACATATGTAGTAGTTGCGGCCCCGGAAACTTCTCTCGCATACGCCTTGTTCACATTGATCGTTTGCAAGGGACTCGCTCCGCTAGTAACGAAACTTCTTCCAGTAAACGGATAATACGAAACGGTTCCTTGGCTACCCGACGTAGAATAGAAAGCAAAGTCAGGATACCCGTCTCCATTCATATCAGTGATAAACTGATCACCTGATTTTCCGAAATCCGTACGAGATACTTTCGTAGTCTCCAGAACTTGCAAAGCTCCATTCTGAAAATCTAAAAAGGTTATAATGAAATCTTTCGAGGTCGTTCCGTTGATCCGGACAAAATCGGGAACCCCATTTCTATCGAAATCGATCATCTGCTGGAACTCTGTTCCAAAAGTCGTGACAGCCAAAGTCTGCAATAACTGGAAACCGGATCCGGTTGAGGTATAAACTACTAGATTATTGCTCGAATTCGCCTGGATATAGTCCGTCTTTCCGTCACCATTTACGTCTGCAACAAACTGCTTGGTAACAGTACCGCTCGTGCTCAAGCCTGCAACAGTAACAGAAGAATACGTAGCAGAACTAAAATCCGGTCCATAATAGACTTTTAATGGATCTCCGTTGTCTGTTAGGATTAAGAAATCGGTTT
Source organism: Leptospira langatensis (assembly GCF_004770615.1). Taxonomy (NCBI): domain Bacteria; kingdom Pseudomonadati; phylum Spirochaetota; class Leptospiria; order Leptospirales; family Leptospiraceae; genus Leptospira; species Leptospira langatensis. The sequence continues at coordinate 192,352 of NZ_RQER01000006.1, read as the reverse complement.
TTCCATCTCCATTGTAATCCCCAGGCAAGATCCTTCCCTTGCGAGTAATACCAATATGACTTCCTATTAATGTATTCGAAGCGGTCAGAGAATTCCCACTTGCATTCTCCCAATCTGAAAGCGGGGTCACCGAGAATTTCTGATTGGTCATCGTTCCGTTGACTCGAACGATCTCCGGAACACCGTCCCCATTTGTGTCCGCTGGGGTTACAAAGGAAGTTGTTACTCCGTTCGTGCAAATATCCTGGTAATTTGCAACACCCACTGTACAGATATATCCAGCGGCGCCGCCGGTTGCAAGCATACAGGCAGCACTTGCAGAGCACAAACAAGCGGTCTGAGTTCCCGCACAATTGGATTGTGCGTCCGAATCTTGCGCTTTATAAGAAAGATCGAAATTCTTACTACTTGAGCTTAAGATATTTGCCTGATTCGTTCTCTCCGTATAATTGAATACTAAAGGCTTATAATTCTCTCTTTCAAAAGAAGTGAGAAGAGGCCCAACTTCACTGGAGGAATCATAATTGAAATCGTAAGTGTCCGTTATTTGTTCGGAACCACTGGCATCATTCGCGTAGACTTGGATCTTACTTAGGATCTTTTTGCGAGTTCCTGTATTCGTAAGAAAGAAGATCTGTTCTTTCCATCCGCTAGGACGATTCGAGTATGTGAACTCGATCCTCGCATTCCCTCTTGCATATTTGATCTCTTGGGGAAGAGGCTCATCCGAATTCAGAGTATCCGCAGTGTAGGTGATATCATACCCATTCCCAAAAACATCTCGTACCTTATCCAAGTAAAAGGCAACTGGACCACTATCCCCTTGCACGATAGAATTCGAACCGTTGGCACTATTCCTACCATATTCATACGTTACTGCGGAAGTATCTCTCAGCGTCCAAGCGGTTCCGTCGAACGTAGCCTTGTAAAATGACTCGATCTTAGTTCTATATACTCCGCTACTCCCAGTAGAGATCAGATCTCCTAAGAGTTCATGACTATAACCGTCAGATGTACCGAAGTGAACCCCGAGACTCGGATTCTTAAGCACTTTCGGAAAACCACTGAGGTTCCAGCCTCTTCCCAAGATGGACTGACTGCCTCCGGAAATATAATCGATCGTAATGGAAGGAACCATATCGCCTGCTCCCGGAGGAGGCTGGATATTCAAAGAAAATGCAGGCTTACCCGTAATGCCCACCTGGACATTCGGCAAAGGAAGAGGGATACTCGTCTCTCCTCCCGTAAAGGCGGCAGCAAAGTAGTTCAGGATCGGCTTGAGAGGATTCCAGGCGATGAGAAGAAAGGAAGAAAGAAGAATAACAGAAAAAGATAATATTCGGGTTCTATATAGATTTAGCATAGGCGGTTTCCTTATATCTTTTTTCGCATTTGAGTGCTTTGGTTAAAAAGCTCTCTACGCCATGCTTTCTAGGACCCAGCCCTGGACCCAGAAATTTTCGTCACCATTATGTCAAAAGAAGGAATAGCGCGGAAAAAATGAAATTTGGTTGGAAATTCAAATCGATTGAGATATTTTAGCGAGCGTTATACGTTTTTCGGCAAATTGGCAGAGCTCTACAATTTCTGAACCTTCTTCCGTTACGAGAAATTACTTGAGTGATAAGCGAACCTTGCTTGATCGAAAGATCGAAGAAGGAATAACGATGTATAATTGCTATTGGATAAGTTAGGAGAAAACAAATGAAAATATTCTTAAGAATATTACTTGGGATCGTACTCGTGCTCGGATTGATCGGCATCTTTGCGCCCAAAGAATTCAGTTTGCAAAGAGATATCACAATCAACAAGCCGAAAGGCCTTGTGTTCGATGAGTTGAAACTATTAAGAAATCATGATAAATGGAGCGCCTGGTCCAAGAAGGATCCGAACATGAAAAAAGAATTCGTGGGAACGGATGGTACTGTAGGTTTTACGTCTCGCTGGGAAAGCAAGAACGAAGAACTGGGAGTCGGCGAACAAGAGATCAAGAAGATCGTTGCAGGAGAAAGATTGGAAACTGAGATCCGATTCAAGGTACCGTTTGAGGCTGCATTTTCCAGTTATTTGACCACCGAGTCGGTAAGTGCGAATCAGACCAAGGTGACTTTGGGAATGCACGATGAGATGCCTTTTCCGATCAATATCCTGGGTTTTATCATGAATGTTTGCTTTGATAATAAGACAAAGATCATCAAAGACTTTGATGCAACCCTCGCGGGACTGAAAACAGAATTAGAAAAATAGAAGTATGAGTGTATCTTGAAATCTAAAACGGCCCCCGCCCGGGGCCGGGTGGGGGGAGCGGTTCGTGGGCTGGCGAAAGCAAACCTCATATCACAGATCCCCAACTCTCAGAAGCAAAAACTGAGGACAACTGGGCGCTTTATCGCCTCGATCGAACTTATCTAGCGATCGACACTTTCAATTTCATCGCTTTGCGAGAGCGGGATTTGGAAGTCTTTCTCTTCGGATAAGCAACTCCTGCGTAGATGGATTCCAGAGAATCGGTCACATCTTCCCAAGTACATTCGGAGGCGGTCTTTCTGGCTTGGCCTCCTAATTTCTGGGCGAGTTTCTTATTCTCCGCGAGTAAGCAGGATTGTTCTATGAATTCTTCTTCTTTGTCGAAGCCGCAAAGTAGTGCAGACTTTCCGTGCTTTAGATGTTGGTTGGCTGCCGCATAATCATAAGCTACGATAGGAAGTCCCGAAGCCATGGCTTCTACTACCACGTTCCCGAAGGTTTCTGTTAGGCTCGGGAATAAGAATAGATCTCCGGTTGCATAATGTTCCGCGAGATCCTGGCCTTTTCTCATTCCCCTGAAAATAAAATCCGGGTTCTCCGTTATCAATTTCTCTTTAGAAGGACCATCACCGACTAATACGAGTTTTGCGTTAGGCACCTTGCTTTGGATCTTGCGGAAGGATCGTACGAGTAGATCCAGATTCTTTTCGGGAGCTAGTCTTCCTACATAAAGAATGGCTGTATCAGCGGGTTTTAGTCCCCATTCTTCTCTAAGGCTAGTGTTCCTTCTCGCTGGATGGAATAAGTCGGAATCGATCCCTCTGGATACCACTTGCACATTCGAATAACCGGTGGACTGGAGCTGTCCTGCGATCTGAGCGGTCGGGACCAAAGTGGTTTGGGTGCGATTGTGAAGGCCTCTAAGGTAATTATGCACGATCTTCCCCATGAACCCGAACTTATAGTATTTCGCGTAGGCATGGAAATTCGTTCTGAAATCGCTGACTACAGGGATCCCAACATGTCTTGCCGCTCTTACTGCGGACCAGCCCAGAGGACCTTCCGTAACTACGTGAACTATATCAGGTTTTTCTAATTGGATCAATCTGCGAAGAAGATACTTTTCCGGAAAGCCGAAGCGTAGATCCTCATAGAGAGGGATCTTTGCGCCTCTGACCAGGACTTCTCGATAATTTCCGTTGGCAGTCGCATAATCAGTAGGGCCTTGCTTGGGACGCACGAGAGTGATCTCATGGCCTCTTTGTAAAAGATCGCCCAACATTCTATGCAATGTTTTTGCGACTCCGTTGATTTCCGGAGGAAAGGTCTCAGTCACGACTAAAATTCGGAAAGGACCCGCGGTGGGTGCGGATTTTGGTAAGGCCGATGCGATCATCGACTTACGATTTTGCCGGATCCTTGTATCTAATCCGTGAAGGGAAGATTACTTTTTTGTTACAGTCGATTAGACCGCTGTACGGTTTATTGAGCGACTCCGGTAGCGTATGCCGTACGTAAAAGTCTTCCACAGTAGACGGATTCCGCATAGGCCAAGGCAGAAGTGGAGTATCTAGCTATAATCCCATAGGTCGTAACGCCGGAATCGATCCAAGGATAGAATCCGAACTTGCCAGGGCTACTGAACGCGCCGTCGCTCTGCGGAGAATCTTCTAACCAGTGAGCGTAAGAATAATGTACATCTTCCTTATTGATCCCGGTCGTAAAAGGAGAGTAAAGAGCTTGGGATGGATGCAATGCGGGAAGAGTGGGCACCGTATCCGCACCTAGATAAGAGCGCATCACTAGATTCGAATTCAAGATCCTTCTTAAGAAGATGGCATAGACCTGAGCCGTGGTTTGGACTCCTCCTGCCAATTGAGGGGTTGCATAGAAGAAGTCCGGATTCGTACCGCCGAGTACTACGGTAGCGATCTCACTTGTAAGCTGGGTACGATCATAAGAAGTAAGTGCCGGGCTCAAGCTGCTCGGATTCAAGGCAGCATATGCTTGGAAATGTCCCCCATTATAATAGAACTTATTCTCATCACTTACGTATTGGTAGTTATTGTTGTTCGTGCCGTCCCTTCCCGGACCGTTCGTAAAACAACTAGTGACCGTGGTCACATTGCATTTGTTATCTGCCACGTTATCGTAACCGGACTGCATACGAAGATAGAATTGTTCGTTCACTCCGGGAGTGCCTACCTTCTCCAAAACATAGGCTCCCCAGATCCATTTAGAGGCGGAAGCGATCAGTAGAGTGGATGTCTGGTTTACGGATCCGTTCACAGAAGAATAACCCAAGGCGCCAGTCCCGTCCCCTATCTCCCAATAGAATGCGCCAAGTTTCGTACAGCTGATATTTGTGGTCGCCGTGGTTTCTACCGCATCTAGTTGGACTTGTTTACTTGCGTCTACTACGGTGAAGACCGCTGGGACTTGCACATGATCCAAAGCGAATAAAATATCTGCTAAGCCGTTAGAAGTTTCGGGAGGTTTGGCGCATCCCAATAGAGAATAGAAAAGAATTAGGACTAAAATCGAATGATGTCTCATAGGTTGGATCTTTCCATTTGAAAGAAATCTCATAAGAAATAGGACGAAAAAAGAGATCCGGATCCGCAATCGGAACGATCTTCCTTGTCGGCCATAGGGTCTGATCAAAAACGTAATCCGATAGCAAGAGAATGGAAAGCTTAAAACGAAATCCTTTTGGAAATATTTTTCGCAAAAGGATGAAAGTTCGTCCTTAGCGAATTGTTTACTTGGATTTCTTCGGAGTTTGTTTACTCGCGTTCGGATTGCGAAGCTCGTTTAATTTTTCAAAGAGCCATTTCTCCGATTCGATCTCTTTCCCATCCGCCATTCTGATCTTGTAAGGTGTTCCTGTGATAGAGGATTTACTTGCGATCCCCCTGATGAAATCTTCCGTAGTTTTGATCTGACTCTTAGCAGAATCGTATTTGCGAAGTAGGTGTGCTTTTGCCTCGTCAAGTTTATGTTCGGAACCGTTTCGGATAAATACGCATCCTTTGCAGGAGTCGAGGCTTGCGACCAAGGAGCGGATCTCCGTATCCGGTTCTACTGCAAAAAGAAAGGACGCCGTACTGAGGACTAGGATGCAGAATACTGAAGAAACGGTTTTTTTCATAGGACCTTCTATAGAAAACGGATCTGATTCGATTGCAAGAGACTATTAGAACAGGACCTTAAGCCCAGAGTTCGATTATTTTTTGCATTCTAGATACTTTTTGTGCGACCTTCTTATTCCGTATTTTCATAATATACAAAAGAAGCTAACTCTTCTTCAAAATCGACCCGGGGGTTGTACGTGCGGAGAATTATCCTAGCCCTTCTTTGTTTCGCTCCAATTCTTTCTTCTTATGCGGAGCCGGTCTCTCCTACATTAGAGCAAGAATCTAGATCTCGTTGGGATCTAGTTTGGAGAAGTGCAGTCCTCCCCGGTTGGGGGCTGATACATGCCAAGGCATATCGTAAGGGATTTATCACCTTAGCGGTAACTTCTGCACTCGTGGGGATCGAATATCGAGCTCACCATAAAGCGGAAATGAAGAAAGAAGATTGGGAAGATGCAAAGACATTGTCTTTCGCTTACTTGGCTTCTTCCCCGCAAGCGGATCCTCAGACCTTGCTCGGACTTAGCATGATCCAAGAGAACAGGCATCACTCCTATGAAGATACAAAACAGCAAAACAATCTGAAACTTGGGCTTCTGACCTTGAAATACTGTCTGCAATTGGCTTATACGTATTGGTATGGGATCCAATGGGAGAAGGAAGATCTCCGCTCCGGACTTAAAATGGATCTGGCTCCAGATGCTTCCGGGAATTGGGAAAGGGCAGGGTTAGGTTGGACTTCCTACAAAGCGGCTTTAGGATATACTTTCGTATTTTAGAAAAATATTATATTTTAACTAGATTTCCTTCCCTCCAAACCTGGAATTCTCCCGGCTGCAAAGAGGTCCATGCTTCGTTCTGGGTAAGGGGAGCGGTTGCGAGAACGGTAACCACATCTTTCGGACCTGTATGCTTTCTGAAATCTATGCTCAGATCCGCGTCTATGAGCTGTGCTTCTCCAAAAGGAGAATGTCTCGTAATATAAACCAATTTGGTAGAGCAATAGGCATATAGATATTTGGAATCGGAGACCAGAAGATTGGAGACTCCCATACTTCCTAACTTACTTAAGAGCTTGCGGATCTCTTTCGCAAGCAAGGTCTCGTTCTTAGGCCTTTCCTTGAATTTCTTTTTGAGTTGGGAAAGAAGCCAGCAGAACCCGTGCTCGCTATCTGTAGTTCCCACAGGAAAGAAATCCTTTAGAACTTCCTTCTTGATCCCCTTCAACTGACCGTTATGGGCAAAGGTCCAATACTGGCCCCAAAGTTCCCGAACGAAAGGATGGGTGTTCATCAGATCCACCTTTCCTCTGTTTGCCTTGCGGATATGGGAAATGATAATATTGCTTTTGATCGGATAAGTGCGGACTAATTCCGCCAGATGGGAATCCACACTCGGCTTCGGATCGTGAAATATGCGACAACCCTTGCCCTCATAAAATACGATCCCCCATCCGTCCTTATGAGGGCCGGTCTTTCCACCTCTCTGCACCAGGCCAGTGAAGCTAAAGCATATATCTGTGGGAACATTCGCGCTCATTCCTAAGAGCTCGCACATGGGGCCATTCCTCTGCTATAATGAATATAGTGTCATTAAAGCGAATTTGATTTGTCCAGGATTTTTTCTAAAAAGGAAAAAACGTTACTCCTTGCAGAATTCAAGCGGAAAGCCCAATTTGATCGGGTGATTCTTCATATAGATACGGAAACCGGCTGGAGAGGAGGAGAGAGACAGCTCTTTCTTCTGGCAGAAGGTTTAAAAAAACACAAGATCCCTCAGCTCATTCTATGCAGACCCGGTTCCGCCTTGGAAACCAGGGCTTCGGAAATTGGGCTTCCTATCGTTACTCTCCCATTGAAGGGAGAATGGGACCTGGCTTCCGTAAAGGCGTTGCGAGAGCTTATTCTCTCCAAAGGGATCAAGTTGATCCACGCGCATACTGCCAAGGCTCATTCGATCGCCTGGATGGCGAAGGCAAAGCTTCCGAATGTGAAGCTTGTAGTCTCTCGCAGAGTGGATTTTAGGATCCGAAAGAATTGGTTCAGTAAAAGGAAATATATTTCAGATCGAGTGGATCTATTCCTGAGTGTATCGAATCGGATCCGAGAGATACTCGTGATGGACGGGATCGATCCGGCAAAGGTAGTCACCGTATATAGTGGGATCGATCTAAGCACATCTAAGAAGGCAGGTAACCCTGCTTACTTAAGAAAGGAATTCCACCTGGACAAGGACGATCTGATCATCGGGAATATTGCCGCTCTAGTGGATCATAAGGATCAGAAGACCCTATTACATGCAATTTCTCTAATAGAAACCGATAAGAAATTCAAGGTATTGATCGTTGGAGAAGGGGAACTTAAGAAAGAATTGGAAAGTCTCGCTTCTGAGAAGAAGATCCTGGACAAGGTGATCTTTACTGGTTTCCGGAACGATATCCCCGAGCTATTGTCCGTATTCGACATATTCACACTTACTTCTAAAGAAGAAGGACTCGGGACTTCCGTATTGGATGCGATGGCCTCAGGACTCCCTATCGTGGCCACGAATGGGGGAGGAATTGCCGAAATGCTTACAGAGGGTGAAGGAGCGTTCGTAAAAGAAGTAGGAGATGCGAGCTCGCTTGCTCAGGCTTACAAAAGTCTATTAGAAGATCCTAAACTAAGAAAGTCCATGGGAGCCTTCAATAAGGAAGCCGTGAAACGGTTCTCCGTAAAGAACACGATCAAGAAAACGGAACTCGCATACTACAGTCTTTTAGGCGAAGAGATCTATTCGAAAGGAAAATCGGGAGAAGCGGCATGAAGAAATTATTGATCGTTGACGGACATGCGTTTGCATTTCGGGCGTACTATGCGTTTGCCGCTTCCAATCTGAAAAATTCAAAGACCGGCCAGCCAAGCGGCGCCGTGTTCGGATTCTTTAGAATGCTATTCAAACTCTTCGAGGATTATTCTCCTACTCACGTCGCAATGACCTTCGACCCCGGAGGGCCTTTGCACAGAGGAGAGCTATATAAGAACTATAAGGCAAATCGAAAGCCGATGCCTGAGGATTTGAGACCTCAATTGCATGAGATCATGGACACTTTGAAGGTATTGGGTTTTAGGATCCTCCGAATAGAAAAACAAGAAGCGGACGATATTATAGGAACTCTGGCGGAAACATACAAGGGCAAGGCAAAAGAGATCCTGATCTTTTCCGGGGATAAGGACTTATACCAAGTATTAGAAAAAAAGAATGTAAAGATGCTCCGAGGAAAGAAGGGAGTCACAGAATTCGTAGAGATAGATTCCTCTTGGGTCAAAGAAGAGATCGGAGTAGATGTGAAACAGATCCCGGACTATATGGGGATCGTAGGAGATACCTCGGACAATATTCCGGGTGTAAAGGGGATTGGCGAAAAGGGTGCAAGTAAGCTGATCCAGGAATACAAGAACCTAGAAGGCATTTATAAGAATATCGAGAAGATCAAGAATCCAGGCATGAAGGCCAAATTGATAGAGCACAAGGAGAGCGCCTTCTTATCCAGACAATTGGCAACGATCGATCGGGCAGTAGATCTGGGAATTACCGAAGACGATCTGAAAATCCCGGACTACGCCTCAGACGAAGGGATCCGTTATCTAAAGAACCAGGGTTACAATGTTCTTTCCAGAGACTTGGCAAAATCCGTAGGAAAAGAACCTCCTAAGGACGAACCGGAAGCGGAAGGATCCAAAGGTCCCGAAGCCAAAAAAGGAATTTATAAACGAGTAGAGAGCATAGAAGAATTAACCAAACTCGCTCGAGCTTGGAAGAAGTCCCCGATCCTGGCAGTGGATACGGAAACCACTTCTCAATATCCGTTCGATGCGGAATTGCTCGGGATCTCACTTTGCAACCAAGAAGGAACGGGCTTTTATATCCCGGTCACTCATTCCCAAGGATTATTCAGCGATCAGTTGCTTCCTTTAGATCAGGTGAGGGAGATTCTCGGACCTGTTTTGGCGGAGCCTTCTATCCCGAAAGTCGGACAGAATATTAAGTACGACTTGATCGTTCTAGAAAATCATGGATTCCAAGTTACGAATATAGTCTTCGATACCATGATTGTAGCTTATATTCTCCAGCCGGAAAGTCGTCGTTTCAATATGGACGACATGGCGGAGGATCTTCTGAACTATAAGACGATCCAGTATACCGATCTGGTGGGAACAGGAAAGAATAAGAAGAATCTCTGGGAAGTAGACCTCGACAAAGTAAGCGAATACGCCGCCGAAGATGCAGACATTACACTTCGCTTATATAATGTTCTTCGCAAGTCCTTGAAACAGTCCGGATTGGAAACTCTCTTTAAGGAGATCGATCTTCCTCTGATCCATGTATTGGCCGAAATGGAAACTGCAGGTATTGCAGTGGATGCCAAGTATTTCGCAGAACTTTCTAAGGATTTTCAGAGAGAGGTCAAGGATCTGGAAAGAGGGATCTATCGGGCAGCAGGAAGGGAATTCAATATCGCTTCTACCAAGGAATTGCAAAAGATCCTATTTGATGAATTGAAGCTGAGAGTCGTGAAAAAGACCCAGACAGGATATTCCACAGACCATGAGGTTCTAGAGGAATTGTTGGGAGAACATCCTATCATCGAAAAACTTTTGGATTATAGAAAGTATACCAAGCTCATCTCTACGTATGTGGACACTCTTCCTACAATGGTTTCCAGCAAGGATGGAAGGATACATACAAGTTATAATATGACCATCGCTGCTACAGGAAGGCTATCCTCTACGGATCCGAACCTGCAAAACATTCCGATCCGAGAAAAGGAAGGGCGACTCATCCGAAAGGGTTTCATTTCCGGTCATAAGGATTTCGAGATCCTGAGTTTGGACTATTCCCAGATAGAACTTAGGATCATGGCGCATATCTCGGGAGATCCAGCTATGACGGACGCTTATAAGAAGGGGATAGATATCCACAAAAGGACTGCAGCGGCCATCTATGGAGTCTCGGAAGATCTGGTCACTCCGGAAATGAGGGACAAGGCCAAGGTAGTTAACTTTTCCGTAATATACGGAGTGACTCCCTACGGACTGAGTCGAAATCTTCGTATTTCTAGAGAAGAAGCCAAGAATTTCATCGATAGATATCTTACTCAATATCCTGGCGTTCAAAAGTATATGGACGATACCATCGCTTTCTGTGAGGAGAAAGGATATGTGGAAACCTTAAAAGGAAGAAGAAGACCGGTCCCTGATATCAATTCCACTCATAGGCAAGCGAAAGAAGGGGCCAAGAGGGTCGCGATCAATACTCCTATCCAGGGGACCTGCGCCGATATGATCAAGATCGCGATGATGCAGATCCAGGATGAGATCGAAAAAAGAAAATGGAAGTCCAAACTTCTTCTGCAAGTGCATGACGAATTGGTTTTCGAAGTCCATAAATCGGAAAAGGAAGAGTTCTATAAGTTAAGCAAGTCCTTGATGGAGAACGCTCTTCCGCTCAATATTCCGATCAAGGTAGAAGGTAAATTTGGGCAGAATTGGGACGAGGCACACTAAAAAGGTCCTCTCTTCTTCTTATTCAATCGATCCGCGTTTTTTGGTTGAGTTGGCTTTCTGCCATGTATTAGAATTCGGCTGCTTGGTAGGACGATGGGATCCAAATATACGAGAAAAGATTTCTTAAATCGATTGGCTGCTTCTTTCGTTGGAACGGCCATGGTCGACTCATTCTATCGTCCTCTCTTCACACAAACAACGGGAGTTGCAAGGATGTTAAAGAGAAGGATCCCAAAAACTGGAGAAGAGATCCCTGCAATCGGACTCGGTACTTGGCAGACATTGGATGTGGATCCGGACCCTTCTTCTCTTGCTCCTTTAAAAGAAGTCTTGTCCGAGTTTCTAAATACAGGTGGAGGAATAGTCGACTCTTCTCCTATGTATGGCCGTTCCGAAGAGATATTTGGGATCTTATCCAAAGACATTCCTGAAAAGGAGAAAAGAAAATTCTTTCTGGCAACTAAGGTTTGGACCAGAGGAGAAGCTGCCGGAAAGGCTCAGATCGAAGCCTCCTTTCGCAAGATGAAAGCGGACAAGATCGATCTATTCCAAATCCATAATTTACTCGATACACAAACTCATCTAAAAACATTGAGGGATCTGAAAGATAGGGCAAAGATCCGTTACATTGGCCTGACCCATTTTACTTCTTCCGCATTTCCCGAAATGGAAAAGATCTCTATCAAAGAAAAACCGGATTTCCTTCAGATACCTTATTCCGTAATTACCCGCGAAGCCGAGCAAAGGATTTTGCCTTTTGCTTTGGAAAATGGGATCGCAGTTCTCGTCAATCGCCCTTTCGAAGAAGGCGGACTCTTTCGTAAGGCAAAAGGAAAGACCTTACCGGACTACTTTAAGGAGTGGGATTGCAATTCTTTCGCACAGGCTTTCTTGAAATATTTACTCTCTCATCCTGGGGTAACTGCAGTGATTCCAGCGACTTCTAAAGTTTCTCATTTAAAGGACAATATGCAGGCAGGATTGGGCAGATTTCCGGATGCCAAGGAAAGAAAAGTTTTTCTTTCCAACTTACTGGAAGCCTTGGACTAATTTCCTTTTTTTACGATTTTCCACTTTTCATTCTTTCTGCGAGGGATAAAATACGACCCACTTTTAGGAGGCTGTATGTCGGAACACCTTTGGAGAACTCATCCCTTGGCTTGGAAGGCATCCGGCTCCTTCTTCGAATGGAAAAAAAAGAAATTATTCTATAAGATCTCAGGCGAAGGAGAAGCAATTCTTCTCCTACATGGATTTCCCACATCTTCCTGGGATTGGAAGGATGTCTGGGAAGGCTTATCTAAAAAATACAAATTGTTCACATTCGATTATCTGGGATTCGGATTTTCAGAAAAACCGAAAGAAGGACATTACTCTATCTTCGAATACGCAGACCAGGCGGAGTATTTTTTACAAGAGCAAGGCGTGAAGTCGGTGCATCTCTTGGCTCACGATCTGGGCGATACTGTCGCTCAGGAATTACTCGCGAGATACAGAGAGAAATTATCGGGGCAAAGGATCGGAGGTCCCGAGATCAAAAGTGTATTCTTCTTAAATGGCGGGATCTTTCCGGAAACTCATAGACCTAGAGCCGTGCAGAAATTATTGAACGGACCTCTCGGATTTTTATTCTCCCGTTTGGTAAATAAGACTTCTTTCCAAAAAAGTTTTTCGGAGATCTTCGGGCCGACTACGAAACCTAACAAGGAAGAGCTAGACGGTTTTTGGGAATGTGTGAGTAACGGCGGAGGAAAGGCGATCTATCATAAACTCATTCGTTACATGAGAGAACGCAAGAGCTTCCGAGAAAGATGGGTGGGCTCTATCTTGGATTCTCCGGTACCATTTGCATTCGCCGACGGGCTCGTCGATCCGGTGAGTGGAAAACATGTGGTAGAAAGATTGAAGGAGCTTCGACCCAATGCGACTGTTTACGAATTTCAGAATATAGGACATTATCCTCAAACAGAAGCTCCGGATCAGGTACTCAAATCTTATCTTAACTTTCGAACGATCGTTTAGTTTTCTTCCAGTCACTGCTCGTAATAATTCCTTGAAAAAAGGGGGAAACCTGACAAACTGTAAGAAAGCGAAATAAGCATGGGTCGTCGAATAGCGTACAATAATCCTCGTTTCTTTGATTTCGTATACGACGACTTTCTCTGTGCAGCAGTTGACTCACTCGATTCCCAATCGGGAGTCTTATTCCATTCACTCACAAAAGAAAGCGTATTAGAGCTTTTCGAGATCACAGGCGTTCTTTCCGAACTGAAAAAGAGAGGATACGATCCTCTTCAACTGGATCTTTCCGGAAGCGACGATTCCTACCAAAGGCTAACTCTTACTTGGCAAAACGAGATCCTAGTACATGTGAGATTGAGCATCCAAGAATATAGGATCCGACTGAACGATTACTTCTTCAAAGAAAAATATTTAGTCGTCAATTGGTTGCAAACACGTCATCCGAAACAGGCGAGCAGGGATTCTTCTCGTTTGTATCCTGGACAAGACGTCCCCGGGCTCGGGATCTTTCCCGAGATGTCGGACATGATCGGATTCTTGATCATCTCTCTCCGACTGAACGGTGCGGTGATCCGTCCGGAATATTTTCATGACGCAGTACTCTTCTCCCGAAAATTCCATTTTTTGGAACCTGAATCCAAGGCACTCTATGTTGCTCTCAAAAAAACCTTTCCCAAGCTTTCGATCCGAGCCCTCTCTACTCTGATCCAAAACGGCAAGGTTCTAGACGCTAAGAGAGGGGTCATCCAATGGAAGCCGGTAGAGATGATCTTCTTCCTGGAGAAGACATTGAACTTCTTCGTATTCGATCGCAAGTTCGAGAAGAAGGTCTCGAAGACATTGAGCACTTACAAACTGAGTCTTGTGGAAGGTGCGGAGAAGGAACTAGGACTAGACCCTTAGTAGTATTTTGAACAGTCGTTACGGAAATTATTTTTAGTAAGAAACTGGTTTTATTCTCCCGTCTCATTTACTCATAAGTTATGCTTGGCCAATTTCCAGGGTCCGGAGGAAGATCGGATGGATAAGAGAAAACAGATTCGCGTTGTTCCCTTTCCAAAACAACCCGTTCAGTTGCAATTGATGGGAAACGGCTTCTTGGAGATCCTTCTCGCGCAAGACGTGAGCGAAGGGGGAATGGCGGTCAAAGTCCCTCACAAATTCGACGGTTATGATATTCATTCTTCCGTAGAGATGGTGGTCTCTCTTCCCGGATACAAACCCTTTAAGGCAAAAGGCAAGATCAAACACCTCAGTGCTTCTCGCGAAGCCGAAGGCTTTTTCGGACTTCAATTCCTGCAAATGGACATAAAAGGGAAGGAATCTCTCTTGAATTACGTGCGAAAGCTGGCTTCCCTCCGCAGAATGGCAGGATAATCGGTCTTTCGGAAGCCCAGTCACCGGAATTTCTTTCCTGCGTAATCCGAATGTAACGATCCAATAGGATAGATAGAATCATCCTAACAAGGAAAAGAAGGACGACAATGGGATCAGGAATAGTCCAAAACAAGCAAAAACTAGAGCGTAAACTGGAAGTAAGGATCGCAGAGAACCAACTCGAGATCGAGAGAACCTTAGCTTTACGTTATGATGTGTTCAATCTTGAATTGGGAGAAGGCTTGCCTCAATCGGCTGCTACTCGCAAGGATAGAGACGAGTACGATCTATTTTGCGACCATCTTATCGTTGTGGACGCAAACCGAAATGATATGATCGTCGGAACATATCGAATTCTACGCCGCAGCGTTGCTAAGGCAAATATCGGATTCTACTCCGATAACGAGTTCGATATCACTAAAATCTACGAGCTGGAAAGAGAACCAGCTGAGATCGGACGTAGCTGCGTTCACCCTGAATACAGAGACGGATCGGTAATTTCTCTTCTTTGGGCGGGACTCGCTCAATACATGAAAAAGAACAATATTGGATATCTGTTCGGTTGTGGATCCGTTCACAGTACCGATGCGCAGGCTGCTAACGATGCTTATGCTTTCTTGAAAAGTAAAAGTGCTTTAGCAGGAGAAGCTTTCAATGTGAAGCCTCTACCTGGATACGAAATGGAAGGTTTCGATCCTGCCTACGCTCCTGCGGATATTAAGGAAGTTTCCAAAAGAATTCCAGCTTTGATCAAAGGATATATCCGTGCAGGATCCTTGATCTGTGGAACTCCAGCTTTGGATACGGTTTTCAAAACTACCGACTTCTTTATCTTATTCGATATCAAAGACATCGAAGCAAGATACAGCAAACACTATCTCGAGTCTAACTAAGATAGTCGTTTCCTCATGGTAAAATGGGCCTCTTTCGAGGTCCATTTTATGTACGCTCACCTTTTATTTCCTGTCGTTTAGAGGTGATAGACCTTGACCGCCTGGAGTTTCCTTATTTAACTAGACCAAACTCCATCTCAAACCCGGATTTCCCGAAGTTTGGGCCGGCTCATGAATCAGATCGACTTTCAACATCCTAGTTTCAAAGACCAAATCCGCTTTTATCTATTTGTTCTAGCAGCGTTCCTGCTTATGACCCTTGGTTATTATTTGGGGATCTCTTCTTACGTTCTGGGCTGGTTTGCATTTTGCATCTCCGCATTTTCCGTCGCTGCAAACGATGGAGTGCAAACAGTGGGGACATTCATCGAAAGTAAGAAGGTCGTACATTGGTTCCCCAAGCTGGCTGCTTTGGGTGGCTTACTCGTTGCGATACTGGTCTACGCTTGGTACAGTGGGAATGGAGAAGTCCATTTCCATAGATTGGATCATTTCGCTCCCGCCACTCAATTCAATTTTCTGCAACTGATCGCCCCCTTGATACTGGTGATCATCACTCGGATGAGATCTCCGATCTCTACTACCTTCCTTATCCTCGGATTATTCGGCGGCCAGAATATTGAGAAAATGCTGACCAAGTCTTTTCTCGGATATCTAGTCGCTTTCCTAACTGCCTTGGTGGTTTGGGGGATCCTGGTCAAAATAGATCCCAAAGAATACTATGATGACCATATGCCCGATCCTAGAACGGAGAGGAAATGGGCGATCTTACAATGGTTCTCCACTCTATTTCTCTGGGGTGCATGGCTGGCGCAGGATGCTGCGAATATTGTGGTCTATCTGCCTAGGCAATTGCATATCCTGGAACTAGCGGCCGCTATTCTGATCCTGATCGCAGCTCTCGGGATCATTTTGTATACGAATGGCGGAACGATACAGGAGATCGTGACCGAGAAATCGGATATCCAATGGTCCAAAGCGGCAACTATCGTAGATATTGTATATGCAAGTATTCTAATATTTTTCCAAGCGATCAGCGATATGCCTATGTCCACTACTTGGGTTTTCTTAGGAATGTTGGCGGGAAGGGAGATTGTACTGAATTTTCTGACGTATAGGGATGCGCCTTATTTGGAGACATTCCGTAAAGTAGGAAAGGACGTGCTCCTCGCTTCCATGGGAATTGCGATCAGTATATTCATCTTTTTATTGGCATCTCAAGTGTATCCGGAAAAGACCTCTTTTTTCCCCAGGCTTTTCAAGTAGTCTGGTCCCTTAAAAAGTTTTTGCCGATCTTCGATTGAGAAAAAAAGACACATATCGTGTTTTTTTGAGTTCCGCTTTGAATGGAAGAGGTCTGATTGGAACTTAATAGGCCTAAAATGAAATTTCCTAAAAGAGCAATCATAGTCAGTTCCGTATTATTGGTTATATCCCTTGGGCAGAATATCGCCGAAAATCCTCCTAAAAAGCAAGAAGACTCCCCCAATCTTTTCGTTCAAGTGAACGGCAAAACATTCACCATCCTGGATGTAGAGAAGGAGATGAGCCAAGAATACTCCGATTTTGTTCAGGAAACGAACGATCGCATTTTCCAGTTACTCGAGACCTTGGGAGTTCGCAAGATGTTGATCCTGGAAGCAAAGGAAAAACAGCTTACCTTACAGGAATATTCCAATCAGATCCATAGTTCTGCAAAGATCCCTTCCGAGAGTGAGCTCAAGGATCTATACCAGCAATTGAAGGATGACGGGCAGATCTCGGATACCTTCGAAAAAGCCCGTCCGCAACTGCTGGACTATCTCGTTACAGTAAATCAAGAAAACGTAATGAGAGATGAGATCAATCGTCTCAAGAAGAAATACAAATACGTCGCCAAGCGCCCCAATATCCTAAAGGAAGCGGATATACAAGGAGAACCCACTCGGGGAGGAAAGAACGCAAAGATCACGATCGTAGAATTCTCCGATTTCGAATGTCCTTTTTGCCTGAAATCCCAGGAAGTCAACCGAGAGATCCGAAAGAAGTACGGGGACAAGATCAAATGGGTCTTTAAGGATTTTCCTTTGAGTTTTCATTCCAAGGCAATGGGAGCCCATATCGCCGCAAATTGTGTGTTCCGCCAAAGTCCTGAAAAATATTGGAGTTATTTCGATATGCTTTTTGCGGAAGTGAGGCCTCAGGAAATATTAACCCCTGCCTGGTTGGAGCAGAAGGCGAAGGACTTAAAGTTAGATATGCCCGCCTACAAGGCCTGTCTGAAGGACGAGTCGGTCCAAAAAGAGATCGAAGGAGATATTACAGAAGCTGCTAGATTGGGGATCAAGGGAACTCCTACCTTCATCATTAACGGAAGAATGTTGGAAGGAGCGCAGCCTGCCGAAGTATTCGAGAGTTATTTCGACTCGGAATGAGGGTGGCCCCGCCCTCATTTAGGGTGGGGGCCGGTGTGGTGGTACCCGCGCTACGCCGGCGAAAGCATATGCCTAT
This sequence comes from Leptospira langatensis, assembly GCF_004770615.1. NCBI lineage: Bacteria > Pseudomonadati > Spirochaetota > Leptospiria > Leptospirales > Leptospiraceae > Leptospira > Leptospira langatensis. The sequence continues at coordinate 174,640 of NZ_RQER01000006.1, read as the reverse complement.
CAGAAAAATCCCTCTTCTGCAAGTCGAAATTTAAGAGCTCCTCTTTGTGGGAACTCTTGCAGAGGAGTTTCTCTTTTAACCCTTCTTCTTCGTCCCTGTTGTTTTCTTAGATTTTGATTTAGACTCTACTTCTTTCGCCCAAACTTCTAAGGAAGAATCTTTTGCGATGCTCTCATGAGCGGCCCCGCTATGAGAATCGATCGTAGCACTCATATCAGGACGGAATTTACCTTCGATCCATTCACGGAATCGGTCGATCCCACCAAAGATAGAAGGAACCACGATCAAGGTCACCAGAGTAGAAAGGATCAAACCGCCGATGATCGCGATCCCCATCGCAGTTCTGGACTTGGCCGCTTCTCCCAAACCTAAAGCGATCGGAACGGTTCCCATGATCATCGCGATGGAAGTCATCAAGATCGGACGCAAACGAACGACTCCCGCTTCGAAGATGGCTTCGTTCCGAGTGATCCCTCTTTCTCGGATGGCTTGCATTGCATAGTCCACAAGAAGGATGGAGTTCTTTGCCACCAATCCCATGAGAAGGATCAATCCGATCATAGAGAAGATGTTCAGCATTTCTCCGGTGATGAATAACGCGAAGAATGCTCCCGAAATCGCAGGAGGGATCGCGAATAGGATCGTAACCGGTGTGATAAAGGATTCGTACAAAGAAGAAAGAACCAAGTAAATGAAGATCAAAGCCAAACCGAAAGCGATGATGATGTTTAAGAACAATTCTTTCAAATCCTCGGATTGCCCTTGGAAATTATAACGAACTCCTGGAGGAGGCTTTAGATCGGTAGAAAGGATCTTGTTCACTTCTTCCATAGCGGTTCCGATGGCGCCGCCTGGAGCCAGGTTCGCATTTACTACAATGGCTCTTGCTCTATCGATACGGTTGATCCGAGAGGGTCCTAGGTTTTCCTTACCAGTACTGATTGCATTCAAAGGGATGAGCCTGTTTGCGATGTTCGGGACCTTGGTTTGGCCATAAGCCGCTCTCAGGTTCCTTTGCTCCGGCTTCAATCTCATCCGGACCTCATACTCGATCCCCTTATCGTAGAACTTACTTACTTGGTCCCCTGCGATCTGGTATCTCAATTCGGAACCGGCAACACCAGGAAGGACCCCGACCAATTGCATTCTGAGATTATCCAATAAGATCTGGTATTCCGGTTTACCGCCTCTGAAGTCCGTATCGATATCCGCCAAGTCCTTCACGTTTTTCAAACGATCTATTACTTTTTTAGAATATGCTTCCACTTCATCCAGATTATTCCCTTTGAGGACTAGCTGGAACGGATATTGAACCCCGCCACCAACGGCAGAATAATCGGAAACGGCAGGTCTTGCATATTCGAATGCTTTGAGCATCTTACGAATATCCTCTTTGACAGCAGTCGTATCCCTGCTTCTTTTCTTGGAAGAGACTAATGCGATCGCTAGTACCGCAGTATTCGGTTCTCCTCCATCCGGTTTTCCGATTGTGATCGCGATCTTATCCATCTCCGGGAATTTTTGAAGTTCTGTTAAGACCTTATCGGATACTTCTTTCGTTCCTTGCAAGCTCGTGCCCGGAGGAAGATCAAGAGTCACCAAGAATTCTCCTTGGTCGTTTGGAGGAAGGAATGTCTTCTTCACGAACTTAGCATTTACGAAGAAGGAGGCGATAAAGATAAATACTGTGAGAAGAATGATCTTTCCTGGGTGAGCCAACGCATAGCGCATGATGATCCCATAGATCTTTTCCAGCCAGGTTTGGAATCGATCGAAAGCCTCGACGGCGGCGTTCTTCTTATCATGACTCAGTTTTCCTGCGAAATAAGCCGAAAGCATTGGAGCCACGAACAATCCGTCGAAGAGAGAAATGATCATGGCGAATACCACAGTCAGTCCGAACTGCTTGAAGAACTGGCCTACGATCCCCGACAAGAACCCTACCGGAAAGAATACTGCGATCACTGTCAAAGAGGTCCCGATGACGGCGAGTGCCACTTCCATGGTTCCTTTTTCGGAGGCTTCTAGGACGTTCGCACCTTCTTCTAATTTCCGGAAAATATTCTCTCGGACCACGATCGCGTCGTCCACGAGTAGACCCACGGCAAGAGAGAGGGCCAATAGAGTCATAACGTTAATGGTGAATCCCATCACCCACATGATGATGAATGCGCCTAAAAGTGAGTTAGGCAAGGCGAGTCCTGTGATGATCGTTGATCTTAAGTTCCCCAAGAAAAAGTAAACTGTGATCACCGCGAGAAGTATCCCTAAGACGATTGCTTCGGTTACGTCCTCTACGTTGTAGCGGATCCATCTGGAACCGTCCCGTATCAATCGGATCTTCGGTTTGCCTTCCAAAGGTTGGATATCCGCATTCAACTTATCGATCCGTTTGAGGACCTCGTCCGCCACTGCTACGGTGTTCGCACCCGATTGTTTGTATACGTCAATGAATAGGGCAGGTTTTAGTTCCTTCTCCGGAGGAGCTTCTTCTTTCGCTCCACGGATGCGATTGATCATTCTTCCGATTCTTCCGGGAAATTGGCGTATCCAGATGAAAGGGTGAGTGAGAAGTCCGGCTTCCTCTTCTTCTACCGCGTCGCTTTTAGAAGCCCATAGATATCCCAGGGTTTCTTCGTCCTCGGTCCCGTCTCGTACAGTCCCGAGTTGTTTGATCAGTACGGAATTACCTACGTCTCCTCCGAAGGAAACGATCGTGTTCTCGATCTGAGAAAGAGATTCATATCTTCCTAATGTTCTGTAAGAAGTTTCCTTAGCGCCAGAATCGAATTTTCCTACTGGGACGTTCAGGCCTGCGGTCTTGAGTCGATTTGCGATCACGACCATTGGCATTTGATAGGAAATCAATTTGTTCCGATCCAATTCGATCTGGATCTCTCTTCTGGTTCCTCCGACTAATTTCACGGAGCCCACACCGGCGATCTGTTCTAGTTTAGCCTTTACGGTTTCCTTTGCGAGGTCGTATAACTTTGCCTGACCAAGATCCGCAAACACTGCCAAACGGATAATCGGTTGGTCTGCCGGATCGAAACGAACCACCTTAGGTTCCTTGATCCCGTCCGGAAGTTTAGGTCTTACTAATGCAGTCTTATCTCGGAATTGCTGCTCGGCGTATTTGATATCTGTAGAGAGAGTAAATTCTCCCGCGACCACAGAAACCCCTTCTTGGTTTCTGGAAGTGATCTTCTTCAATCCTGCGATAGAAGAGAGTTCTTCTTCTAACGGCTTTGAGATCAATTCCTCGATCTCTTCCGGTCCAGCTCCTGGATAGATCGTGGTCACGGACACCACCGGAATGTTTACATCCGGAAATAGATCCACGCCCATTTGGCCTAAGGAGAAGACCCCTGTGATCAACATTAGGATCACTAAGCTTGTTATCAGGATAGGACGTTTAATGGAAAGGAGTGCGATATTCAAGTTGCCTCCGGCGATTTTCATTCGGAACTAAGATCGATCCGATGAGTTGCCCAGAGGTCCATTCGGTCCCATTCCTGAAATTTAGAAAACAAATTCGCAATCCGGGATCGGAAAATTGGAAAGAATTTGTTTTATTCCAAGACTATAAACGAAGAGAAAGTAATTCGCCTTTTAGAAAGATCCAAAGGCTCCAAGAGACAAAATTCAGTAAATTCTGCGGATCGCCTGAGAAATTCTCTGAACATTATCCTTAGTAAGGTTCGGATAAATAGGAATGCAATGTCCTCTTTGGTACAGTCTTTCGCCGTTAGGGAAATCGGAATTTGGCAGATCCAAAATATGATGGATCGGTTCCTGAACGGTCCTGCGAGTTCCGATCTGCAGAGAGCGGAAATATCTCTCTACTTGTTCGTAATTTCCAGGAGCGAGGATCACAAAACGATTGAAGGTGTCCGTATTAGGGTCGTTGAAATGAGAACTTACTTGAGAGCCTTGGATCGCTTGCAGATAAACTTGAGCGATCTTTCTTTTTCTCTCTAGGATCACACCCAGGTTGGAAAGTTGTTCGATCCCAAGAGCCGCTTGGTAATCGATCATATCGTAATCCAATCTAGGTTGGCCTTCTTTACGAGGATACGGATCTCTTCCTTCTTTTCTGGCGCGGATCTTCTTAGCGATAGAATCGTCGTCTGTGCAGATCAAGGCGCCGTTCCCGGTGGTGATCAGGTATTCGATGGAAAGACCGCAGATGGAAATTTTTCCCTGCTTTCCTGGAGTAAAGGTCTCGGTTCTCGCTCCTACGGCTTCGGAGAAGTCTTCGATCACCGGACGCGATTTGAAATTGTATTTGGAGAAGTCTGCGAGAGAACCAAAAGTATGGTCTACGATCACTGCCTTGATGCTCTCATCTTCCAAAGCGGAAGCGAGGGATTGAGGGCAGATATGGAAGGAATGCTTCTCCATATCGATCACTTGTGGCTGGGCCTGTATTAAGAAAATTGCATCTAGTGCTGCAAGAGGCGCGAAGGTCGAAATTGCAACCTTATCTCCCGGTTGGATCTCTAGGGCCAAGAGAGCCAAATGATATGCTGCGGTCAGGCTGTTAGCAGAGATTACTTGCTTAGTGCGAAAGGTAGAAGAGAATGCCTTCTCGAATTTATGGGTTACCGAACCGGAGGCGAGATGATCTTCTACCAATGCTTCCAAGACGGTCTTTAGATCTTCCCGGGAAAGGGTAGGCTTATGGAACTCGATATCCGTTTTCTTCCGACTTGGTTTTTCTAAAACTTCGGTTTCCGCGCTCATTTTCCCTTCTCAGGTTCTAATAATTTTATTATGTCGCATTGTAACCTGTGTACCTAGCTCGTAAAGATTTTTTTCAAAATCCAAGAAGGCTAGGTGATACAGATTCCCAAATGGAAATATCTAGATTACCAGCGGAATTGTCTAGACAATTTCGTACAAGAAAAAAATCGGACCTTACGTACGGTCTCCAAAGAGTTTGTTGCGAATGCCGATCCAAATCTCCGGTAAATAAGCTCCTACGATGATCAGGATCAAACCGGTGTAGGTCCATTTATTGAAATAGGATTCTCCCGCGAATCGGAGAGTGGCCACGTTGATGATTGTGGTCCACCAACCTAAAAGGATCAATAGGAGCCCGATAAAATTGGGGAACAGGAAGCCTAGAATTTTGCCCATGAAAGAATTTCCTCTCTTTAGGATTTGAAAAGCATTCGAATTATCGAATTGCGATTGTACTCTTCAAGTTGTTTTTCCAAACTTTCCTGAGAATCGTTTTACTCGGGAGCTTTTTGCAGAGTAATCGGAATGATCTCCGCTTTTCTGATTGCCTAACTCCGACAGGAAAACAAAGTCCATAGTCGTACCTATGAGAGAAGAACTAGACAAAGATTTAGAAGAAGAGATAGAGCCAAGGGAGATGAACCCGACAGAGTATCGTCTTTTGACCTTGCTCTTTAATTTCTTCCGATTTCCGGACGGCCTCACTCTGACTTCTCTCAGAAAGATCATGGAAGGATTTTACGATAACGAGAATAAGGACTCGGATCGTAGAAAATTATCCAGGGATATCGAGGAGCTAGGCGCTCTGGGCTTTCCGATCAAATACTATCCCCAAAAGAACGGAAAGGATTACGTATACGTTCTTACCAAGGATCCTTTGGTCCGTACCTTAAAATTCAGCGAAGAAGAATTGAGAGAGATCTCTGCTCTCTTGCTCAAGGGTTATTCTGAAACTCCAAAGTACGAATTATACACCGCTTCCAGAAAGATCTTCGCAAGAGATCTGGAATATTTCCCCGAGCTAAAAGAAAGTCCGGAAGATCCGAAAGAAGAAGCCGGAGAGGCGGCCTTTCAGATCCTGGACGCTCTTAAGAACAAGAGCCCGATCCGGATCCGATATTATAAAACCTTTCCGGAAGATGCCTATTGGAAGGAAGCGGATCCTATCCGTTTGATCCGAAAAGGCGGCCAGGATCATTATCTTCTCGCGTACGATAGAGAAGAAAAGTCCAAGAAAAGATTCATCCTTCCTAAGATACTCACCGTAGAAGTATTGCAGGGAGATCTTCTCTATCAAGCCAGAGGAGCTAAAAAGGAAACCGAAGAGGACAGGATCGTGCACGCGGCATTATTTCCTGTCCACGAGGCCAAACTAGTGGAATGGGTTTGCAGAGAAGAAGGTCTCGTAAAAGCGAAATTATTCCTGACAGGCTTGCCCTATGAGGAAAAGGAAAATACGTTGCGTTTCCGATCCACGAACCTAGAAGGACTTCTTCCTTTTCTTTGGAGATGGCCCGACGCATTGGAATCCTTGGAACCGGTAGAATTAAGAACGGTCTTGCAAGAGTCCCTAAAAGAGATCGGGGAATTGTACGATTCGATAAAAGGTAAATAATCCTAGAATGAAACTAAAACATATACTCTTCTTTTTATTTTTGGCCCAGATCGGGTTCACACTGATCATGAAATATTTCTCCTACGAAGGAGATACATCCCCAGAGCTACATGAAAGAATTCTAAAGTATTTCACCGAAGAGGACATCCAAGCGGGAACCGAATACGATAGAAGGGGATTCTGGGTCTCGGTGCTTTCTTCCCTACTCGATTTTGCTTTAGCGGGGATCTTCGTATTCACTCCTATCTCGGAAAGATTGGAGAATTATCTACAAAGGAAGACCAAGGAGAGATTCTATCTCGTAGTACTTTCTTTCTTTTTGGTGTTCTATCTGGTGGAATTCTTAGTCTCTCTTCCTTTCAGTTATTATTTCGGATACGTACTAGAACATAAATTCCAATTCTCTAATATGACTCTCATGGATTGGGTCGTCTTGAAAAGCAAATCCTTCGGTTTAGGATTGGCCTTCGGGGCAATTGGGATCTTAGTCATCACATTCGTACTGAAGAATTTTCCAAGATTATGGAAATGGATGGTCCCAGCCATTTCTCTAGGATTCGGGCTTCTTGCCTCCGTATTGTTCCCGATCCTCATCACGCCTATCTTTTACGATTACCATCCCATCGAAGAGGGAAGTCTGAAGACGAAGATCCTGGCCCTCTGCGATCATGCCCAGATCAAGGTAGAGAATATCTACGTCATAGACGAGAGCCGATATTCCGGACATACGAACGCCTACTTTACCGGTTGGGGAGAGAACAAGAAGATCTTCCTCTATGATACTTTGATCAAAAACCATACCGAAGAAGAAGTAGTGAGCGTACTCGGACATGAGATTGGTCATTGGATACACAATCACCAACTCATCGATATTGCGATTAGCACCTTCGAGGTACTACTCTTATGCTTCGCGATCGGCTTCTTATTCCAAAAAGCAAAAGAAGAAGGGCTGCTTCCTTTAAAGGAGTTTTATTCTCCGTCTTCTTTGCCTTTCTTGTTTATGGTACTCTCCATTATCGGATCGTTTACCCAACCTATTTCGAGTACGATCTCTAGGATCTTCGAGGTGGAAGCGGATCGGGAGGCTTTAAATCTTACTCATGATAAGAAGTCCTTTATTAGTACGGAGATCAAATTGGCTAAAGACAATAAATCCAGATTGAACCCGCATAAATTCGAAGTGATCTATGAACATTCTCATCCGACCGCGCTCGAGAGAATAGAAATGGCCGAAAAATACTGATTGGATTGCCTACCCGATCCAAGAGGGAGGTCCATACTTCTTTCTAAGTAGTTATGGATTTCCCCAAGGATATTCGATCTGCAAGGCCACAAAGGCTGCCGTTTTAGTCCCATAAAGATCCGAGATCTCTGAAAGAGTTCTGTTCAGAGCGTAGACAGGCAGATCTTTATCCCAATTTTCTGATATACGATCCGCCTTCTTCTCTTTTCTATCCGGAAGGAAAAGAAGACCTCTTTTACTTCGAATAATTCGATCCGAATCCGAAATAGAAACCGCTTCGCTCTTGTAAGTCCTGGAATAGGAATCTGCAACGAGAGCCAGGCTGATCTCATCTATTCCTTCCGAGATGGGCACTCCGATCTCGTCCTGAGACCAAAATGACAGAAGATTCTTGGCGGCAGTATAGATATGAGAAGAACCTAAATAAAAATCTGCACTTCTATGAGTAGGCTTCCAATCCTTCGCTCCTAAGGAAGAGGCAACTTTTGCGGCTCGTTCCGTTCCTGAGATCGCTTCTATTAAGGCAAGGGAAACCGGAATAGAAGCAGTGACTCCCGTAGTAGTAATGATCTTGCGATCTGAAATGTACCTTCTATTTCGGATCCATTTTGTTTCCGGAAATTCCTTCTCCAATTTAGAAAGAGAAAACCAGTGTCCAGTCGCCTTATGATCTTGCAATAGACCTGCATTGGCAAGTACCCAAACCCCGTCACAAACCCCAACAATGGTCGCGCCTTTTTCTTTCTGAGCCTTCAGCCAGAGAAGGATCTCAGCATTCTTAGAATTATGCATTGCGGGAACGATCACATAGTCCGCACCCTCTGGATATTGTGAGTCGAAACTCTTCATCGTGTTTTGGATCTGGATAGAAAGAGCGGGAAACATCCTCATGCTTCCGATCTGGGTTCCGAGAGCATATACATCCGCAAGATTCGCTTCCTTTAGAGTTCCGTATGGGACCACAAAATCGGTCAGCTCCGTATACTCGTTGTCTCCCACAACTGCGATCACAGGACGCTTTCGTCCGAAGCGAGCCTGGTAACTGGGAATCGACGCGGAAACTTCTTCCGGAATACTCTCAGGACTATGAGAAGGGGAGGACACCGCCAGGCAATTTTCGAAAAGAAAGAAACCGAAACCGGCAAAGCCTAGGAAAAGAAAGAAGGCCCAAGCTTGTTTGTTTGAGATCGATCTGATTTTGAGAAGGCTGAAAATGTTTTGTTCCATGCATGCATTCTGCGATACTTTTCGGACTTCGTCGTCCGTCCGTATCCGGAAGGACCGAAAAAATACTCTTCTCTAAAAAAATCTGGACACTGGCTTTTAGAAAGGCTCTTTACTTCCCATGTACGCCTTTCTTGTTTTCGGGTCCGGATTGGCCTTTCTACTCGGCCTTGCGGATCTACTTTCCTTTTACGGAAAGAGATCTCAGAAAGAAAGAGAGGTAAGATCCGGTTCCGAAGTGCAAAGCATTCTTTCCAAGCCGGAAAGACTCACTGTCCCGACCTTATTCTTCTGCGTTTCCATTGTACAAATGCATCTGTATCTGGAATTGTCTGAGCAGATTTCGGATTTTCCTTGGTTTGCAGAAGCGCATATTCCTATTCTATTCTTGATCGGGCCACTTACGTATTTGTATTTCCAGAAACTCACTGGGGCAAAGACCACAAGGCTGGGTGGATCCCATTTTCTTCCGGCAATATTCGCATTTCTGGTCCTTCTTCCTTTCTTTGTACGTAGTACGGAGGAGAAGCTTCGCTTTCTGCAGAATGAAGGAACAAGCGATCCATACTCGCTGATTATCCTTCTTTTATTAGCGCTCGCGACCATATTGAATCTGGCCTATCCTGGCGCATTATTCAGAACGGTATGGCGTTGGAGGTCCAAGGCTGAGGAAGAACAACGCAAATCATTTTCACCTATCTTGGCCTTATTCTCGGCTACGTTGTTCGTACTTCTTCTTTTTGTGATCGCTCAGATCTTCTATATGCCCTTGTTCTTGGTCGCTGCAAGCGGACTCACTGTGATCATCTCCTGCATTTTTCTCATCCGAGCATCGAATCCGGATCTGATGGATTCCTTTCGCAAAAATTCCAGAGAAGCACGTTATCAGGAAAGCCGCATCTCAGGCTTGGATGTGGAAGCGCTGCTTCTTAGGTTAGAAGAATTGATGCGAGAAAAGAAACTGTATCTAGACGAGGACTTGAGCCTGGGAAATCTCTCTCAAGAACTGGGTTTAAGCACGCATCAACTCTCTGAGATATTAAATTCCCGTTTGCAGATCGGATTCAGGGAATATATAGCCGGTTTTAGATTAGAAGAAGCCGCGAGGATCTTACGGGAAGAGCCGCAACGCTCCGTACTCTCTGCGGCATATGCGGCAGGCTTTAAATCCAAATCCGCATTTCACAAATTATTTCAGGAGAAGTATGGGACTTCTCCTACTTCCTTTCGGTCTTCTCCAACAAAGTAAGGAGAGTTTGGGAGAATTACCATTCTCCCGTATTGGACATGCTCTTCCAAGGTTCCGCTATCTCTAGAGGTTTTCCTTTTTGCAGAAGCTCTACAGAGATCAGATCGGGAGAACGAACGAATGCCATCCTTCCATCTCTAGGTGGACGATTGATGATCACGCCCTTTGCCTGAAGGTTTGCACAAGTATCGTAGATATTATCCACTTCGAAAGCCAAATGTCCGAAGTTCCTACCGCCGGTATAAGCTCCTTCTTGGTCCCAATTGTAAGTAAGCTCTATTTCCGGAGCATTCTCCTTTCCTTCCGATAGAAACACGAGAGTATATCTTCCTTCCGGATGATCATGTCTTCTTGTTTCTAGTAAACCTAGCTTACTGCAGAAAAAATCCAAGGCTTGATCCAAATCTTTTACTCGGATCATTGCGTGTAGGTATCTCATTTCTTAATCCTTTGTACGTAATTCCTATAAGAAGAAGGAACCTTAGAAAGCAAATTCCCTCCGTTCCCGAGTGATAAGCTAAAGATAGAACGAGAAAAGAAGCAGACTTTTGAAATTTCCGCTATCTTGGAATTCTCGGAAAATCCTCAAAAAACCCGATTTTTGGCCCTTTTTTGCATACCAGGAGGGCAGATTGCTTAAATATTGTGCTCAAAAAATAAGCATTTTTTGAATTTCGAATTAGAATAATAATTGAAAAAGCAGTCTTACATATCGATAATTGCATTAATAAGAGGCAAAGATTCTTTCGGAACTTAGATAACGCTTCTTTTTTGTTCAATCTGAATAAATAAGAGCTCGATCGGATTAGGTTTTTGAAAATTAAGCATTTCTAATTAATAGAAATCTTATGGAAGGAAAGAACGAGTTCGCTTAACAAGAAAAATTATTTTTTTCATCTTATAAAATTTTTTTTTGTTCCCTTTGCGCATGCCGATAGGTCTTATGGATGTAAGCAAAAACAAGAATAGAAAACATAAAGAATAAACATTGAGGTTTCAGTTCCATGAAAGTTAACAAAATCACTTCACTTCTTCTCGTATTAGGTTTCTTAGTAGGATCTTCTGCTTTTGCAGTTTCTCAAGACACTGAGGATCGTCTGTTAGAGCAGGCTTTGGTTTCCGCTGCGGTTACTAAAGAGCAAAAAGTTGCTGTTGCAACTTATCTGAAAGCGATTGCTCAACAAAAAACCGAAAGAGCTGAAGAGTTAAGAGCATTGGCTAAACGTTCTACTGGTGGAAAATTCCTCGCTAGCAACGCTCAGTCTGAGAAATTCTTGAAACAAGCAAGAGCTCTGGAAGCAGAAGCTCAAAGAACTCAAGATTTCCTGAGCAATCTTTAATTCGTAGTCAAAATTTTCTTAAATCCATCGACTGCAGGGCGCCATTTGGCGCCTTTTTTTATTTGTTCGATGGATTCCTGTCTTTAGGAATGCAGCTCATAGAAAAGCCTTCTATCATATAGCAGATCGCATCCTTGGTTTCACATCGAAGAGCGTCGTTATACGTAACGTTCTTGATATCCAATTCGATCCTTTCACAGGCCATCTTTTCCTTAGCGTTAACATTTTGCGTATTGTCCTGGGCTAGGATAGAAGCCGCTCCTCCCAAAGTTAAGCAGAGAGTTAGGAGTATTGTTTTTTTCATTGTTTCAGCTCCGGTGTTGCGGTTCGTTTGCAGAGCCTTGCAGGTTTCCCAGTCCAGTCAATCGATTTGAATAGGTATTTGATCTTAGGAAAAATGATTGTGAAGGGCTGTTTTTCTCCTATTTTGCCCTGGTGAGTTCAGCCCCAGGATCCTCGGTCCCAAAAACCAAACAGTTTTTATTTTATCTTCTATTGGCATTGCCCCTTCTGTATCCGATCCTTTTGAAACCCAGCGAACAGTTGTATTCGGATCATCTAGGCAAATTCGTATTGGGCGAATCGGTCTTACGGAATCATTTCCGATCCGGGGACCTGGCTCTTCCTTCTCGTGAATTAGATAAACAATCCAGGTTTTGTCCTACGGAATGTATCCGTATAGACGAGGAAGTCATCAGTCCCTTTCCGGCGACTCTAGGTTATTTCTACGCTCTGATTCTGCCTTGGGGAGGAATAGAAGGAGTGTATATCGTAACCTCACTCTTTGTTTTGGCTTCTCTCCTTCTTCTTTCCCTTTTATGGGAGAAAAGCCTGGCATTCTTAAGCATCCTTGCGATATGCACTCCCTTTGTGGTGAACGGTTACTTCTTTCCGGATGTTGGGATCGGAGCTTTCTTATTTGTATTGGGGAGTTTTCTGTTTCTGCGTGCGGATGGGAATACCGCTGCATTTTCCTTCTTGGTCTCCGGATTCTTATCTGCGTTTGCCGGTTGGTTTAGAATAGAGGCATTAGTGTTTCCTGCTTCTTTTCTATTCTTCTTGTTTTGGTTCCGATTTAGAGCGAGAGAAGAAAGAAAAGGGATCTTACTCTATCTCTTGGGATTCTTAGTCGGCGCATTTCTACTTTTGGGGACACAATATCTTCTCTACCATCATCCTATGGGTCCTCGTTTCTCTTTCAATCAGCCCACTATGTTTATTTCTCCTCTTAGAAAGGGGGAGATCTATTTAGGACTACTCATCGCAAACCCGAATCGGATCGGCTTTTTCGGATACACTCCGCTCTTTGTTATTGTTCTTTTGTTCTCCGTTTACTTTCTATTCTTTCAAACGAATTTCTTCCGGAGGAAAGAAGAAGAGCCACTATCCAAAAGAAATATCTTTGTGATCTCGGGATTGGCAGCGTTTGTGCTTTTGGTGCTTTCTGCGCCGAATGATGGGATCATAGATTTCGGTTCTAGGTATTTGCATTTAAGTCTTCCTAGTTTTGTGGGGATGCTTTTGACCCTTTCCGATTCCATTTCTAAAAAGTTCCCTTCAAAAACGTCCGGAAAGATCGGGAAGGCATTCGGGATCCTTCTTCTTCTCTTTTCTGCATACATGACTTTTTCTTATACTCAGATCCTTGGCAGGTTCGGAAGAAAATCTACCAAGATGAACCAAGTTTATTTGGACCAAAAGCCGGACTTAGTGGTCGTTCAGGTAAGAACTCACGCGCAGATCCTGGGGAAATACTTCTTTCAAACGCCTTCGGTTTGGTTGGTGAAAGAGGCATGGGTCCAACTTTTCTTTTCCGAAAACGATCCGAACCAATTCTCGAAGATACTATTTGTACAATCTAAGGCGTCCTTTCCTCCGAATCCTAAACCGGAGGATTTGTTTGAAAAGAATTCGTATTACAAGGCTGCAAAAGAGAATTTAGGGCCGGGCTTCGAAAGGGATTTTGTGGAGAATCGGGAGGATGTATTGATCTTCTCGATGAAGAGAAAGAACTAAGCAAAGCGGAATATATTAGAAAAGTTGAATTTATCTAAGCCAGGCCAATATGGCAAACGTTTCACGGCAAAGATCAAGAAGAGAAACAATCGAAAGCAGCCGAGTTCTCTGTTTTAGTAGTGTTTTTACTCGAAGTCTTCCTCCGATTCTAGGACCAACTCACACAGCTTGGTATAGAACTTGGATTGTAATTCCCTTCTTTCTCTTACGATCCCTACAAATGGAAGAAAGAGTTTGGATCTTAATCCGTACAGTCTTCCGTGGATCCCATCTCCCTTCTTATAAGAAACCTTGGAGTCCACGATAAAGCGTAATACTCTTTTTCCTATGAGTTGGGCGGACGCTAAGAAGACGGATTCCGAATCGAACAATTCCACATAGAACTTTGGGATCTTCGGACTGGATTTGCGAACGAATACTGCGGCGCTCATATGCATATTATATCCGTAAGACCCTCGGAGTATGTATCGTAGGTTTTAAATTCCCGTGTCCGAGGTTACGATTTCGTAAAAAGAAAAATCCGGTTGTTCGGAATGGATTTCGACCAGAGAATAAGGTCGGATCCGTTTTTTGAGATTGCTCCAGGCTTTTAGGAAGGAAAGAATGTCCGGGATGAATCCGAGTACTAAAAAGATCCAGACCAAGTTGGCAGTGATCCGACTCTTGCAGGAAAACAAACGAATGAGCCTTGAGGATCTTTCTAAGTATTCCGGCATTGAGGATATCAAGGATCTCAAGAAAGAACTCGGAAAACTCTACATGGTCGGATCCTATCCGTACACTCCGGACCAATTCATAGAACTGGATTACGACGGAGACACTATCGGGATCCGCATGCCTGTGGATCTGGAGCAGGGGTTGGTGCTTAGCGTAAGAGAATGGGCTGCCATCCGAAGTCTTTTCTTAGAAGAAGACGAAAAGGAGATCAGCCCTTCTCGAAAGAAGATTCTCCAATCTATATTAGAAAAAATTCATGCAATCCTGCCTTCTGCCGGGGTTCCGAGTGAGAACGATCTTAAGAAAAGAATTCATGATGCGATCCAATCCGGCAAATCTCTGGAGATGCAATACCAAGCAAACGGAGAAGCCCAGGCGGAGATAAGACGAGTCGATCCATGGGCCCTTTTGAGTTTTCGAGAAGAATATCTGATCGGTTATTGCCATGTGAGAAAGGCACCTAGGACATTTCGCTTGGATTCCATTATCCAACTTTCTCTCACGGACCAAGACTCGGTCCAAGTCCCTGACGAAGAAAGAAAAGAAGCCATCCTGAAATTAAAGAAATTCCTAAGCCAAACGGAAGCGGATTCCGAAGTTGCAGAGATCTATCATACTGCCGAAGTATATTTTAATCTTCATTCCAGACTTCCCTTAGAAAGAACGAAAGATAAGATCCAACTCAAAGGAGTTTGGTACTATCTATCCAAGACCAAGATCCGGAACGAAGAATGGTTTCTCTCCACTCTGAAAGGATTCGGGCCGAATGTGATCATACGCAGTCCGGAAAATTTACAGGAAAGAATGAGACTGTACTGGGAAGCTCAATCTCTTTTGGAAAGATGAAGTTCATATTGGGACTCTACTGAAATTCATACTTTGGCAAAAGGAAAAGCGACGATCGGGATTGCTTGTTCGCACTTTTTGTAAACCGAAAGAGTTCGCTTAAAGATTGACCGGTTAGCCTTCCTGCTTGATGAAGAAAATACCTTGCTCTCTCCCGCTAAAATCAATCTAGGACTAGAGATCCCATACAAGAGGCCTGACGGATTTCACGAGATCCGAAGCGTGTTTCTACGATTGAATTGGGGAGACGATATCGGGATCGAGCCGATCGATCCGGGACGCTTTGAGCTAGTCTCTGAGAATCAGATCATCTTGGAGAAAAGGCGTTTGTATGATGAGGTTTCCGAGAAAGGGGATCTTTCTAAGAATATTCTTTTCAAGACTTTCACTAAGGTCCGTACTCATTACAGAGAACTTCCCGGAGTGAGGATCCATCTCACTAAGAAAATCCCTCCTGCTGCGGGACTAGGAGGAGGTTCCACCAACGCTGCATCTCTTCTTTCTTTTTATTTTGGATTAGGTCCTGAATTTCACTCGGATGAATTGCTCCGGCTTGCGGCAGAAATTGGGGCAGACGTTCCCTTCTTCTTATCGGAAGGAAATGCATTCGTTTCCGGGAAGGGAGAGATCATGAGAGAAATAGAGGTCCATTCCGGACAAGGGATACTCGCTCTTACTCCGCAGGTGCTGTCTACTGCGGAGATGTACGCAGGTCTCAAAAAGCCTTTACAAGCGGACCCACCCTCGAAAAAATGGATTTCTCTACGCGAAGACGTCGAATTTGCTTTAAAAGAAGGAAATTGGGCGGCTTTGAGAGGAAAGCTCGTAAACGACTTCGAGCCTCTGGCCTTTCAAAAGTTTCCGGAATTAGGGAAATTGAAAGAAAGCCTTTTGGCAAATGGAGCTAGTTATTCTTCCCTAACCGGTTCCGGATCTTGTATCTACGGACTCGTGCAAGGGTTGGAGATACGGGAAGAGCTGTTGGCCAAAATGCAGACAGAATTTCCCGACCTTACGTTTGTTAGCTTTAACTATTAAAGAGATTGAAACTGGGCCGTCGCCAAGTGGTAAGGCAGCGGTTTTTGGTACCGCCATTTCATAGGTTCGAATCCTATCGGCCCAGCCACTGTATTTCACCGGATTACTAAATGGACGCCAAAAAGGAAGCAGTTGCCGTAGTATTAGCTGCGGGAAAGGGAACCCGCATGAAGACGGAGCTCCCCAAGGTGGCTGTTTCCTTAAATGGAAAGCCTCTCTTGAATCATGTCATCGATCATCTCCAAAAGGGAGGGATCTCTAATATAGTCGTGGTTGTAGGCTATAAGAAAGAAGAGGTCCAAGCTTTATGCTCCGATATTCCCGGAGTTCGTTTTGCGGAACAAAACGAGCAGCTCGGCACGGCTCATGCTGTCTTATGTTCCGAATCCTTGGTCAAAGACCATACTGGTCCAATCCTAGTCGCTTGTGGGGATGTTCCCATGATCACTGGCGAGACCTTTGAATCCTTAGTTTCCACTCATATCCAAAACGGTTTCTCCGCTACCCTGCTTTCTGCAAAGGTGGAGAATCCAACCGGTTACGGACGGATCGTACGTAACGCAAGTGGAGAAGTGATCGCAATCGTAGAAGAAAAGGACGCAAGTCCTGAGCAGAAGAAGATAGATGAGATCAACACAGGGACTTATGTATTTAGTTCCGAAGGTTTGTTCGACTCTCTCAAGAAAATTGGAAATAGCAACGCACAGGGAGAATACTATCTTCCTGATCTAGTAGAGTTATATAAAAAAGAAGGAAAGAAATTGGGCGCGGTGGTTCTCAAAAATAGCGGCGAAAGTCAGGGAGTCAATTCTCCTGCGGATTTGGAAAATCTAACTGCAATCCTGAAAAGCGAGGTAGCGGCGAAATGAGCAGCAATATAGCCGTTTTTTCAGGATCTTCGAATCGCACCATCGCAAACGAGATTTGCCAGGCTCTCGGAATTGAACCGGGCAAGATCAACCTTCGTAAATTCTCCGATGGAGAAATCGCAGTTAAGATAGAAGAGAATGTGCGGGGAAGGGACGTGTTCCTGATCCAATCCACTTCTGCTCCTGCAAACGATAACCTTATGGAATTGCTTCTGATCATGGACGCTCTTAGAAGAGCTTCCGCAAAAAGCATTTCTGTTGTGATGCCTTATTATGGATATGGAAGACAGGACAGAAAGGCGGAGCCAAGGGTTCCTATTTCTGCAAGAGTGGTTGCAGATCTGGTAGAGGTCTTAGGGCCGACTAGAGTGATCGTAATGGACCTACATGCAGATCAGATCCAGGGATTCTTCAAGGTTCCAGTGGATAATCTCCATTTTAGTCCTGTACTAGTAGAATATGTACTAAGCAAGAAATTCGAAGATCTAGTGATTGTTTCTCCGGATTCAGGCGGAGCGGAAAGAGCCAGATCCTTCGGAAAGAAAGTAAACGCTACGTTAGCTATCATCGATAAGCGAAGACCGAAAGCGAATGTTTCCGAAGTTATGAACGTGATCGGGGATATCGAAGGAAAGAATTGCATTCTTCTGGATGATATGATCGACACTGCAGGAACGATCTGCAAGGCCGCAGACGCTCTATTGAAAAACGGAGCCAAGTCTGTGTATTGCGCAGCCACTCACGGAGTTCTTTCCGGAGAAGCGATCGATCGTTTGAACGCGACCCCGTTCGTAGAAGTGGTATTATCAAATACGATAGAGATCCCTGAATCCAAAAGGATCTCTAAATTAAAGACTCTGTCCGTGGCGCCATTATTTGCGGCTGCGATCCAGAGAATATCGACCAATCAATCGGTCAGCGACCTATTTATATAAGATACAAGGGTAAAACAATGAGTCACAAAATTGCTGTTAAGAAGAGGACCGAAACCGGCAAAAACGAAAACAATCGTTTGCGCGCGTCTGGCCAAGTCCCGATCAATATTATCGGAGGCGGTGTTGCTGCTTCCGGTTCCGTTAACGAGAAAGAATTAGAGAAGATTGTCCATTCCGGAATTCGTCAGTCCACTCTGATCGACCTAGAAGTCGAGGGAGCAGGAGTACAAAAGGCTTTCGTAAAAGAGATCCAAAGATTCCCGGAGATCGATAGGATCCGTCACGTAGATTTTTATAAAGTTGAGACTGGCAAGAAGATCATCACTAAGATTGGAATTCGCACCGAGGGGATCGCAAAAGGTTCCAAGGTCGGAGGTCAGTTCGACCATCTGATCCACGAGATCCGAGTTAAGACAGTTCCTGAGGATCTGATCGAGAGCTTGGTTCTGGATGTTAGCGATCTGGATGTAGGTGATTTCATCAAGATAAGCAACCTGAAAGTTCCTGCAAGCTGGGAGATCCTAGTAAACGGAGATCCGATTGTGGCTGCGGTCCTGAAAACGAAAGCTCTACTTGCTCAAGAGAGAGCGGATGCTAAGGAAGCTGCTGGCGATAAAAAGGGCGGTAAAAAGGGGAAATAATTTCTCCTTCTCGTGATCTAAACTTGGAATACGGTATTGTATGAAGTTAATTGTCGGACTGGGAAATCCCGGAGACAAATACAATAACAACCGATCTAATATCGGCTTCAAGATCCTCGACGTTATTGCGAATAACATTAACGTAGAGATCAAAACGAAGAAGAAAAAATCTCTGATCGGCAGAGGAGACTTCGAAGGCGAAGAGGTTGTATTACTCAAACCTCAAACTTTCAGCGACCTCTCCGGAGAGTCCGTATTGTACATTGCTTCCTTCCTGAAAATTCAGGTACAAGATATTCTAGTGATCCACGAAGATTGGACCTTGCCCTTGGGAAAGATCGTAGTGGATAAGGGAGCGAATGGAAACGAGAACCCCGGAGTGAAATCCGTCGTGCAATCCTTGCGTTCGCCGAATTTCGTTCGGATCCGGATCGGGATCGGTAACGAAAATTTTGACGGATCCAATCTGGATAGTTTCTTAAAAGAGGATTTCCAGCCTTTGGAAAACCTGAGTCTGATACAGATCATCAACGATGCCGAGGCTGCAATCCGCTCGATCAGCCTTGGAGATATCGAAGATGTGATCGAAAAATACAGACTATAGTCCCAAAAATAGGCCGTGATACTTTAAAGTTCGCGGCAGTATTTTTTTTAACCCATCCTATTTCTATCTAGACCAGCTTATCTTCTATCTTCTTTTGTATTCCTTCCCTGAACGAAAACTCCTTTACTTTTCGGGAAAAAAAGGGACTCTGAATATGGGGAACTTTTTTACCAAAATCGGTTTCCAAAGCTATATCGATTCCGGTGGATGCGGAAAGTTTTCAGTGCCTTCCGAGTCTAAGTTATGGGAAGAAAGCGGCTCCGAAAGAGATGCGGAGCTTGGGAGTAATATATGAATAACAATAATAAAGGTCTGAGATTACTGATCCTTTTCATTTTGGTGATCTTGGGCGTATCGTTCTTTTCCACCCAAATAAAGGACATTTGGGGAAGAAATCCGGAAGTCATTCCGTTCTCCCAATTCATGAGTATGCTGGAACCCGACGGTGCCTCCAAGCCAAAAGGCAAGCTCATCAAGATCAAGGACTCCAAGTTCCCAGGCTGCGATAAGCTAGTGATGGAAGGAGATCTGATCAAAGGTTGCTACGAGCCGTTCGAAGGAGAGGTCAAGATCCCTGTTCGCTTCGAGACCAAAGTGGCTCCTATCGACAAGGATTTCCTTTCTTCATTAAGAAGAACGAATATAGATTTCGAAGTGGTTTCCGTAGAGAACGGTCACGGATTCGGAATGCTGAGTTCCTTCCTTCTCGTAGGTGTGATCGGCATTTTCATATTTTACTTTTTCATTATGCGTCAGGTTCAGTCTACCGGCAATAAGGCTTTCTCTTTCGGTAAGTCCAAAGCAAAAATGACTGTGGATCCTAAGGTCAAGGTCAGTTTCGCGGACGTTGCAGGCTGCGAAGAAGCTAAGACCGAGCTCGTAGAGATCATCGAATTCTTAAAAGATCCTAAGAAATTCCAAGCAATGGGAGCAAGGATCCCAACCGGAGTTCTATTAGTAGGTCCTCCGGGAACCGGTAAGACCCTTCTTGCGAGAGCGGTAGCAGGCGAGGCAGGAGTACCATTCTTCAGTATCTCCGGTTCCGACTTCGTAGAAATGTTCGTGGGTGTGGGAGCTTCTCGTGTTCGAGATCTGTTCGAACAAGGTAAGAAGAATTCTCCTTGTATCATCTTCATCGACGAGATCGACGCTGTAGGAAGATTGAGAGGCGCCGGATGGGGCGGTGGTCATGACGAGAGAGAGCAGACACTAAACCAAATGCTCGTTGAGATGGACGGATTCGAGAAGAATGAAGGAGTGATCGTAATGGCTGCGACAAACCGCGCAGACGTTTTGGATCCAGCTCTTCTCAGACCGGGACGTTTTGACCGACAAGTGATCGTAGATCTTCCTGACTTGAACGGAAGAGAGCAGATCCTGAAGGTCCACTCCAGAAAAGTTCCTTTAACCAGCGATATTTCTTTGAACTCCATTGCGAGAGGAACCCCTGGATTTACAGGCGCGGATCTTTCCAACCTGATCAATGAAGCGGCTCTACTTGCGGCTCGTAAGAATAAGAAACGGGTCACTCAAGAAGAATTAGAAGAGGCTCGCGACAAGGTCATGATGGGACCGGAGCGTAGATCCTTCTTCATTTCCGAAAAGGAAAAAGAGGTCATCGCATTTCACGAAGCAGGTCATGCTATCTTAGGAACCTTGCTTGCTTATACCGAGCCAGTGCATAAGGTAACCATCATTCCTAGAGGAAGAGCGCTTGGATTGACCCAGTCCCTTCCTACTGAAGACAAACATATTCATACCAAAGCGTATTGGTTGGATCAGATCGTGGTCTGCATGGGTGGATTCATTGCCGAAGAGTTTAAGTTCAAGATGACTTCTACCGGCTCTAGCAACGATATCCAGCAAGCCACTAATATCGCCAGACGAATGGTTTGTGATTGGGGAATGTCCGAAAAGCTAGGCACCATCAATTATGGAAGCGGCCACGAGAGTCCTTTCCTTGGAAGGGATATGGGCCAAAGCAATAAGGCATATAGCGAAGAATTCGCAGCCATGATCGACAAGGAGATCCGAGACATCGTTCAAACCTGCCTGAATAAGGGAAGAGAACTGGTCCGTAAGAACTCTACTAAGTTCGAGAACTTGGCCAAGGCTCTACTCGCTAAGGAAACAGTTTCTCATGATGAACTGATGGCGATTGTTCATCCCGCAAACGAGGAGCCTAAGAAGAAGACTGAGAGATCTACTAAGAAAGAAAAAGGCGGAGAAATTCCAGGCAAGCCCGCCTATTCTACCGGAGTGGAATGAGATACTGGCTTTTTAAAACAGAGCCCGACGTTTTCTCCATAGATACCTTGAAAGCCTCCCCGGGGAAGACTGCTCCCTGGGAAGGAGTTCGGAATTATCAGGCAAGAAATTATTTAAGAGACGAGGTCAAGAAAAACGACCTCGTTTTATTCTACCATAGTAGCTGTAAACCTCCTCATTTGGCGGGGATTGCGGTAATAGCAAAGGAAGGCTATCCGGATCATTTTGCCTTCGATAAGAAACATAAGTATTTCGATCCGAAGAGTAAGCCGGAAAAACCGACCTGGTTCATGGTGGATGTGAAATTTAAGGAAAAATTTTCTCGCCCAATTTCACTAGAAGAATTAAGATCCCACGGGCAACTAGAAGGAATGGTGCTTTTGCAACCCGGGGGTCGTCTTTCCATCCAGCCCGTGAGCGAAAAACATTTCAAATATATCTGCGAATTAGCCGGGGCCAAGATACTTCCCGGTTAGGGAGATTTTCGGTGGATTCTTTCCGGAAAATTCGGAATTCAATATCCTTTCTTCTGCTACTAGCCCTTCCATTGGGTTCGTTATTCTCAGAAGAGAGCCTCCCTGTATTCCCGATCACCGGTAGCATGTTTGGAGTTCCTCTGAACAAGTACATGCTTCTCCGTACCGTCCAACCTGGAGAAAAGAAAACGTTGGGAGACTTGCAAGAAGGTACTTGGGACAGGATCCCTAAGGACAGTCTTTCTCTCAGCTTCACCGATAACGAATTCTTCGTTCGGTTTAAGGTGCAGTCCCCGCCGAAAGAAGGGACCATCTCGTGGTACTTCGTTCTGAATAATCCAGGAATGGAAAATCTCACCGTATACAAGAAGACGTACAGGGCCGAAGGTATCGTCTGGGCCGAGCTTTCGCGAGATCTGAGAATGTCCTATATCCAGCAGGCCTTCCTGATTGAGACTCCACCCAATCGCGAAGAGGAATTTTTGGTTTCCGCATCGAGCAGAAGATCCGTGGTCTTCAATTTCCAGGCCTGGGCTCCCAAAGAATTCGCGGCTCATATCCAGATGGAGAACCTTCTATTAGGAGTGTTCTTCGGTGCGATCGGGATCATGCTGGTCTACAATATCTTTCTCGCTTTCGTGGTGAAGGATTCCAGTTATTTCTTCTACGTTTTCTATCTGTTATTCTATGCCCTTTGGCAGCTTTCGGTTACGGGGATCGGTTCTCAATATCTGGTGCATACGAGTGCAACTTCTTGGAACGATTATCTGACTGGATTTGCGTTCTTGTCCGTTGCGTTTTCCCTTTTATTTACTAGGTCCTTTCTTCATATGGAAAGGGAAACAGGTTGGAAGAATTCAGCTTTTCTAATATTGGCCGCGTTTGCATTCTTAGGATTCTTTGCTTCCTTGTTCATGGGTATCTACGGGATCATGATCCGTGCTGTATCTTGGTATCCGTTCTTGGCCGCCTTATTGGTAGTGTATGCTGCCGCCCTTCGATTGAAAAAAGGATATCGTCCTGCCAGATACTTTCTTTTGGCATGGTCCGTGCTTATCGTTTCCGTTCTGATCACTTCTCTGAGGAACCTTTCCTGGATCCCGGATACCTATGTGACTCATTGGTCGGCTCAATTCGGTTCCTTGGTGGAGATGACCCTTCTTTCCTTCGCATTGGCGGATCGAATCAAGACTTTAGAGAAGGATTCCCTCCAGGCAAGATTGGAGAATTATGAAAACCTTCTCAAGTTAACCGAAATTGAACAAGAGTTGAAGATCGCAAGAGAGTTGCAAGAGTCCATTCTTCCGGACCGAGTTCCCGAAGTTAAGAACTTGAAGCTTTCCGTCCGAAGCGAGTTTGCAAGTTCAGTAGGAGGAGACTTCTACGATTTCCAATATTTGGAAACCGGAAAGCTCGGGATCTTTCTTTCAGATGTTTCCGGACACGGCGTTCCTGCTGCGATCATTTCTTCCATGGTGAAGCTTGCATTCTCGATCGAATCCAGAAAGAACGAGGATCCTGCTGAAGTACTTCGTAGTATCAATCGATCCTTAAGCGGGAAGTACGGAAAACATTTCATCACCGCAGCTTATCTGCTCGTGGATCTGGAAACCGGCAATGTTTCGTATTCGAATGCGGGTCATCCGCCAATCGTGGCAATTTCTAGAAATTCCGGAGAAACGAAAGAGATCTATCTGCCTGGATGGATCATGGGAATGGATCCTAATTTGAAGAACTCAGTGGTAAACTTCGAGATGAAGCCCGGGGATAGGCTGATCATATATACGGACGGGATCACGGAAGCCAGAAGTCCTTCGGGAGAGATCTTCGGTTTTCAACGATTCTATAAATTACTCGGCGAGCATATAGGGACTTCGGGAGAAGAATTGGCGGAGATGCTATTCTCCACTGTGAGAACCTTTGCGGGGAACCGAAAACATTTCGAAGACGATATAACCTTACTCATCTTGGATTATCTTCCGGTCCCCGAGGACAAAGGAAAAATAGAAGTTACTTCGAACCTTTCAAGAAACTGATCAGCTCGTTTGAGACTTGGATCGGGCGTTTTCTGTAGCTCTTCTTGTATTCTCTCTTATATTCCTTGTGACAGCTTTTGCAAGAAGACTGAAGATCTCCTTTAGCAATAGCAGTTTCGCCGATCTCTTTCCATCTTGCCTTTTGATCATCTAGAGCGTAATTAGGAACTTCTTTTAGGATCCTTTCTAAGGCCGCCTGAGCTGCCTTGTCCCCTTTCTTTGCCTTTTTTGCGATGGGGTCGGTATAATCTTCCATAAAATCGTGGAGAGTGGTTTCGGTTGTCGCAGTTTGTGCGAAAGAAACTCCAAAGCTTGTGAGAAGAACGAGACTCGTTAGAATATATCCTAAGGCACGGTTCATTTATTAAAGACCTCTTTTTCCCCATTCTTGGCCCTTTCGAAGAGATGAAAAGTTCTTTCTCGGAATTTCTGTAAGGGAATCGAGATTGAAAAATAATCTCAGTATCTAATTTTCGGGAACTTATTCTTATGGAAGCGTTCGAAAGGCTGATTTCATATTCACAAAATATAATTTACTATAGAGATTGAATGAACGATACATTATTCATTTTTCTCACATTTATTTTTTGATCGGAAAGTATAATTTTCACTTTTGGCTTAGTCATTATTTGCAGAAGGAAAGCGCATAAGCGTCGCATCAATCCAGAAGTCTGTTCCATTCTTGGTCGTAGTAGCGAACTAAGCTTTGGTTATCCAATCGATTCGGTTCTACAGGGACCTTGGACATATCTTCCGGGAATTCGGAGAGGGATTTGAGTTCGGTTTCATTCAGGAATTTTAATCCTACTGGAAGAGCCTTCCGATAAGAAGGAAGTTTCTCCAATCCTCCCATGATAAATCCCCATTCTCCGAAGGAAGGTACGTACACATGCAATGCTTTGGTGGTAAAGCCTGCCTCTCTCAAAGTGGCCTCTACACACCAAAAGGACATTCTGGCAAATAAAGGAGAAGTGGATTGGATCTCTACAACAGAGAATCTGTTTAACCTTCTCTTTAAGTTTCTGTAGAAAGCGGTGCTGTACAGTTTACCTATGGAAAAATTGCTGGGGTCAGGAAAGTCGATGAGCACTACGTCGTATACGGAGTCCGATTCATCCAACCAGAGAAATGCGTCCGCATTCTGCACTCTTACCTTAGGGTCTTTCAAACTTGATCCGTTGATCTGACTGAGGATCGGCTGCTCTGTAAAGATACGGGTCATTTCAGGATCTAGATCGACCAGGGTGATACTTTCTATACCTGGATGTTTGAGAATCTCCCGGACAGCTAATCCGTCGCCTCCGCCCAATACTAATATTCGTTTCGGGTTCGGATGCGAGAGAAGGGCCGGATGCACCAAGGTCTCATGATATCTATATTCGTCCCTGGAACTGAATTGCAAATGGCCGTTTAAGAATAATCTAAGCTCGCTCTTATACTTTGTGACTACGATCTTCTGGAAATTGGTTTGTTTAGAGTAAATGATCTCATCGGAGAATAGATTCTCTTCGCTATAGAATGTGATCATTTCGGAGAAAGCGAAACCTAATCCGAGAAGGGTCAACACTATGGCGGACTTTGCTCTCAGGAGATTTTTCTGGCGGTCGGCTAAAGGAAGAACAAATGTCCCCCAAAGTGCTGTGCCCGCATTCAAGAGTCCGAAGAATAGGGAGGTTCGTACCATTCCCAATTTGGGCGCGAAGAAGATAGGAAAAGCGAGTGAGGCCAATAAGGCTCCGGCATAGTCCAAGCTGAGTACCTTGGAAACCATATCACGAAATCCTAATTTATTCTTCAGGATACGAAGCAGAAGCGGAATCTCCATTCCTACCAGAGTGCCTACCGCCACCACGATCGTAAATAAGGGGATCTGAAAGATCCTGGTCTGCCCGAAACTTAAGAATAGGATAGTTGCGCTAAATCCGCCTAGTAACCCTAAGGCGAGTTCCACATCCAGGAATTTGGGGATCAGGTCCTCTAATAGGTAACGGGAAAGCCAACTTCCTATTCCCATAGAGAATAAATAGACCCCGATCACGAGAGAGAATTGTGTAACTGTTTCTCCTAGTAGATAGCTTGCGACGGTTCCTGCGAGTAACTCATACACTAAACCGCAAGAGGAAAGAATTAAGACGGATACGAGTAAGGCTCTCTGCAGTTTATTTTCCTCCCGGAAAATTTCGAGTGAACCAAGAGTAGTGAGAGCGATAGATGCCCGGGTTCTGTCGGACCGTTTTCGGTACTTGATTGATCTCTTCGAAATCGTCCGAGGCTCCTCCGAGTCTATAATTCGCAAAGAAACCGAAAGCCATGCTCGCGGCGAAAATCGGATAGACCAATCCCTTTAAAAAATCCATTTGATACCTCTTTATTCTCGCCTAGATTCGAATAGATAGCTTCTGAAATACGTATAGATCAAGGGAAGCCAAAGGAAGATAGAGAACAGAAAGAAAGGAGCGACACTCATCACATCCCTGAGCACAGTCACCTTATATTCCGATCCGGTCCCGGGAAGGTAATCCGACTGGCTCTCTAAGCGGAGATAGTATTTACCGGGAGGAATTTCGGCTAACGCTTTAGAGTCCGATTTTGACCCTTCTGACCAGGATTCTCCGTCGTCGACTCCGTGATAATAACTGGTTTCCATTCCAATATCGTAGGCGGTGTCCGTATCCACGTTGATCAAAGCGGTGGAAAAATATAAATATCGATTGTCCAGGTTAGGAGCCTCGATCTGGATCTCCACGTTATCGGAAGGATCTCCGGGGATCTCGAATACATCCGTTACAAAGGAATTGTCGTGAAAATTGGGAGATCCGATATCCGTATTTTGTGTGGAAGTTTGCGTATATTTGAAACTTCCCTTAAATACCGTCAGGTTTTTTGCCTTAGCACATCCGTTGATCTGGAAACCGAGGAACACGATCGTCAAGACGAGAGCCACCCAGAAATTCCGTTTAAAACGGATCTTGAACGGATTCGGTTCGCAGACCCCAACTATTTCCGGTTTTTGTAATGTAGAGGCCACGTCCAAGGGCAGTGATTTCCTCATCACATTGAAAGGGATGAAGGTTCCCTTGGACCAGAAGATCTCTTGGTTCGTCTTTTCGGAAGAGATCATATTCGGAGGAGCGATATAATCCTCAATCTCCGCCTTTTCTCCCGCACTTACTTTCCAATAGAATTCGCCGAGTGCGAGATCCGTTTTGGAATCGGAAGTGCTAAACCATTTGTATGCTTTCTTATCGAAGACTCGCTTTAGCCCGGCAGACCACTTTGGAATTCCAGGTAAGGGCTCGAAATAAGTCCAGTTATCCCCGTTCTCGTTCAGCCAAGAATATCCACCTTGGTATCTAAGTAGATAATCCGTCCAAGTATAGGTCTCTCCGTCTATCTCGGTAGATTTCTTTAATATACCGATTACCTGGGACTCGGGGAGTTTTGGAAGCGTTACCTTTGTTCCCAAAGGAAGGCGAATATCCTTCTTGGAAACTTCTTCGAACTTTCCTATGATCTTCAGTTCTTCTCTTTCCGAATCCATTACGGTTCCGCAATATTCGCAGGCAATGGACTTGGAGAAACCGGGGCTCAATTGGCTGAGAGAGGCTCCGCATCCCATACATTGTATGGATCTGGCGGGGACGGGAGTTTGGTTGTAGGCGACTTCTTCTTGCCGTATATTCGTTAAATGTAATTCTTCTAAGCTCGCAAAGCTTCCGGAGAATAGTAACGCCGGGCTCTCCGAATAATCCAAGGTCCCAAACAAGCCCTCACCGTTTGCAAGATCTAAGAGAGGAGCGGTGTAACCCGTCTCGAAACTTACGGGAAGTTCACCTTCTCCGCTCACGCAAGTGGCGGTCATGATCTCCTTTAAGGTCCATTCTTCTTTGCCTAGGCTGAAATCGTCTCCAGGGCGAAGTCTTTCCCTTCGATTGCCTTCCTTAGTTACGCTGTAGACGTCGATCTCACCCGAGTCGCCGGTCTCGAGCTGAGGGATCTGCTCTCGGGGAATATCGGTTTGCAATTTTGTATAATAATAACTGCCCTGGGCCTCTCCTAACCAAGCGGAAGATCCGTCTCCTTCTGCTACATGCCACTCGTTCCAGAACCCCAATTCGAATTTGAGCTGGATCCTACCTAAAACTCGGAAGTGTTTTCCTTTGTAATTTCCTTCTGTCCCGATCTGAACGATAGAATGGTCGTCTGCGAGTTCTCCCGCCAATCCCATCTTTTCCAGATTCGCGTCTTTCTTTACGGAGATGGTCTTACAACTGGAACAAACGGCGTACACGGACGCTTTGTTTTGGATGGGTACGGGGGCTCCGCAGTTAGGGCAACTTAGTTCCGGCACAAAGAAAGGGGATATATTCGCTCCCGAACTCTGTCAATCCGGGTTTTGTTCGTATAAAAAGAAATTTCCTAAAATCTACGGAGAGGTCATGGATCTCTTGGCCATTCTTCTTGCTCGATCCGATGCAGGATCGATATCTCCAAGGGCCTTTTCCAATTCCTGTAACCCCGGATTCTGCCAAGTCGATTCGTAGAGATTCTCCGCGTTATAGATAACGAAATGATTGTCAAAGTGGATTTTTGCATAATGATCCGATTTTGTGAACATTGCCCTGTTAATCTCGTTATAGATCTCTTCGAACTCGGAGCTTCGCAGATCGGGTTCGAAATCGGAGAGGAACTTCAATGAAAGAAGGGTAACGTATTCTCTGGATTGTTTGAGCAATTTCAGAGACTCGTAAAGATATTGCGTCTTGATGCCGGGAAGATTTGGGCGATGATTCAATGCGATGACCTTTTTTTGGTTTGATGCGCCGAATTCTCGATAACCCATTTCCAAATGATGTCTTGCCTCCGCGTCTTGGGTCCTAAGCGCGTATTTGGCAAGGTAATCCAGCTCTCTGCGGACCACCATAGCGGAAGATTCGACGACTCTGGAATATAAAACCACGAGTAGTCTTTGGGTCTGTCTCATCTCATCATAAGAATGAGCTAGATCGAATTGAAGATACAAAGTGAAAGTCTCTATGTGATGCTGCAAACATCTGCGATAGAGTGCCCTGTCTTCTTCGCTTCCGTAATTAGAGATCGTACTATTGATCGCTTTGAGATGGAATTCGTTCTGCTTAAGTCCTCTTTCCACACGGATGAGAGCGGTGGCACGGTTACTGTCCAAGTCCGCCTTTACGATCCCGGTCGGGGATACGAAAAAGACTAAAAGGATCGCAGCAAAAAAATAGATCCGTACCGAACTTCTCATATTAGAATTTTCGGAAATACTAGGGGTCCAAATTGAACCCCATTATAAGATAAAAGAAGCTTAACCTTTTGCGTTCTTATGTCGGCTTTTTCAGACGAAGGGCATTTAGCACCACAGACACGGAGCTGAAGGCCATCATTGCGCCTGCAATCCAAGGGGCTAGAAGGCCTGCAGCAGCGATCGGGATCCCGATCGTATTATAAGCAAGAGCCCAGAAGAAGTTTTGGCGAATATTTCTGGTCGTAGCCTTTGCGATCCGGAGAGAATCGTAGATCTTTTCCAAGTCACCTTTCATCAGAATGACTCCAGAAGTCTCCATCGCGACGTCTGTTCCGGTTCCCATCCCAAAACCCACGTCTGCTTTTGCAAGGGCGGGGGAGTCGTTTAACCCGTCACCTACCATTCCCACCTTTTTACCGCTTGCTTGCATGGAGGAAATGATATCCGCCTTATCTTTTGGAAGAAGAGAAGAATGATACGCGTCTATTCCCACTTGAGAAGAGACAGACTTAGCGACTAACGCGTTATCTCCTGTTAGGAGAATGGTCTTTAGTCCTAGATCTTTTAGTTTTTCTAGAGAAGACTTCGCATTCTCTTTGATCTTATCCTCGATCGCAAAGATGATCCAACTAGGGTTGGATCCCTGATCCAGTTTGGCCCAAACAATAGTCTTTCCTGTTTCTTTCCAAGAAGAAGAACGAGAGACCAGCTGCTCCGGCAAGGCGGATTTAGAAGCTATATATTCTTCTTTTCCGATCATGAGAGAGGAGCCGTTTACTTTTGCGATCACTCCTTGTCCGGGCTCCGTATTGAGATCTTGCACTGATTGTAGGGAGTGGCCCTTTTCTTTTACGAATTGAACGATTGCCTTTGCTAATGGATGAGAAGAAGAAGCTTCTACCGAAGCTGCCGCGACGAGTACGGTTTTTTCTTCGCCTAATGTTTGATAGGCGGTAACGTACGGGTTTCCCTCTGTGATCGTGCCAGTCTTATCGAATGCGATCACATCCAGATTAGAAGAAGATTCTAATGCCTCCGCGTTCCTAAACAGAATTCCGTGACTCGCAGCTCTCCCTGTTCCTACTAAGATAGAGATCGGAGTAGCGAGACCCAAGGCGCAAGGACAAGCGATCACTAAGATAGCGATCGACTTCTCCAATGCCGAGCCTATGATGCCTGGCTCCAAGAATATAAACCAGAGTAGAAAATTGAAGAAGGAGATCCCGATCACTGCGGGTACAAAGAAAGCAGAGATCCGATCCGCAATCTTTTGGATGGGAGCCCTGGAGGCTTGCGCGTCTTCTACCGTTTTGATGATAGAAGATAAGACTGTATCGGAACCTACCGAAGTTGCGCGAACGATCAGTACTCCGTTTCCGTTGACTGTTCCGCCTAAAACGGTATCATCCGACTTCTTATCGACCGGCATGCTCTCTCCGGTAAGCATGGACTCGTTGACAGAGCTAAATCCCTCGGTAACGATCCCGTCCACGGGGACTCTTTCTCCCGGTTTGATCTGAAGCATGTCTCCTTTTCGAACGTATTCGGAAGGAAGTTCTGTCCAATTCTCATCCTTCTTCACCCAAGCGGTTTCCGGTTTTAAGGAAAGCAATGCTTGGATTGCGGAAGAACTTTTTCCTTTTGCTAAAGACTCCATCCATTTTCCCAGAAGTAAAAAGCTTAATAGTACTGCAGAAGTCTCATAGTATAACGGTGGTAAGGCGGAATGAGCCGAATGTTCCCAAGCTGAAGAAAAGAGAAGATCCCCGTTTTTCATTCCGAATACAATACTCATCGCAAGACTGTATCCGTATGCGGCGCTGGTCCCGAGCGCCACCAATACATCCATATTCGCGGCTCCATTCTTTAAGGCACGAAACGCACTCTTGTAGAAAGGAAAACCGATCCAAAACTGTACCGGAGTTGCAAGCAGGAATTGCACCCAAGGATGCATTAGGAATTTAGAATTCGGTAAGAAGCTAAGAAATTCAAAATGGGAAACCATCGTATAAAGCAGCGGCAAAGAAAAAACCAAGGAGGCAAAGAACCTGAACCTAAGTTTCCTTCTTTCTTCTTCATGAAGTGAATTGGCTTGCTTAGAGTTCGTTTGGGAATGTTCTGCCGCAGTATAACCCAAGGATTCCACCCGAGAGATCAGCGACTTTGGATCTAGATCGTGTTTGAATCGAACAAAAGCGGTTTCCCTTGCGAAATTAACCCTGGCCTCTTCTACTCCCGGGACTTTCCCGAGGCCGGTCTCAATTCTTCTCGCACAATTGGTGCAGGTCATGCCGAATAGATCCAATGTGATCTCCGATGGTTTTTCCGAAGAAGGAATCGGTTGGCTTTGATTTGTATCTGTGATCATTTCGTCCTCGCTTGCACATTCGCGGATATTACTTTATAACAAAAGATTCTCTGAGAGTTGGGAAAGAATGCTTTTGTCATTCTAACTCATGCTTTGTTGATCGAAAGGACTTCGTAACCTTCTTCCTTGATGATCTCAGGAAGAGAAGAAATATCTTTTTCGGTTTCGAAGCGAGCGGTTTGTGAATGTAAATCCACGATCGGTTTGCTCTCCGGTGCGATAGACTGGATCGCTTTGGTGACTGTTTTTACGCAATGATCGCAGGTCATTCCGGATAGTTTCATCTCGTACATTTTGGATCTCCTTTCTATATTTCTATTCTAAACCTTCCAATAATAGGAAGGTCAAGCGCCTAATCCTAAAAAATATTAGACATTTATCAAAAAATGAGTAAATATCCTCAAACATTCCAATAATTAGAAGGTTATAAAAACATGAATATAGGGGAGATCGCTAAATTATCCGGAGTGAACGCGAAATTAGTCAGGCATTATGAATCCATAGGATTGATCCCTAAGGCAGGAAGGAGTGGATCCGGATACAGAGTATATTCCGAGAACGATGCTCATACTCTGAAGTTCATCAAGAGAGCAAGAAATCTCGGATTTTCCTTGCCGGAAATCAAGCAGTTAGTCGGTCTTTGGAGAAACAGATCCAGAGCAAGCGCACAAGTGAAGTCCTTAGCTTCTTCTCACGTGAAAGAGTTAGAAATGAAGATCTCTGAATTACAAGCAATGAGAAATACTCTACTGCATTTAGTAAAGCATTGTCATGGGGATCATAGACCGGAATGTCCTATCTTGGAAGAGTTGGAGAAGGGCTGAACATAGAATAAAATTTACTTTCTCTTGCAAACTAAATCAAACAAGGCAGATAACGTTTGTTAGTTTAGCAAACTTATATATATTTTTTTGCGAATTGGAAAAGAAGACATTCGAAAACTGTTTATGAAAGTGAATGAAGATATATTTCGAACTAATGTTGCACTTTTCTTCCTTGAGAATCTTGGTAAAAAAGAAAACCCTATTTGGCGCATCTTTAGCGCTATTGTTCTTGTCTTGTTCCGGACAATCAAACGATTCCTCTTCCTTATTGGCTATTTTGGGAATTGAGAATAATAGAGAGAATGCGATCGCACCTAGTTCTTGTACGGGAACTACTTTAAAGTTATTCACTGATCCCTTGCCTCCCGAATCCGACATACAGGTTTTGCAGTTGGGCCAATCCATTATTTTGGATCGATCTACCCGCCCGAATTTAATACTTCCTGATTGGGATTTCTTTGCAGGTGATTCTTATCCAGGTGTCTCGTTTGAGAGATATGTGAAAGGATTTCAGACTGCAGATGAATGTTATTCCTTTTCTCCCTATTTTCCTGGAGTTCATTATATAAAACTTTGTACCGAGAAGAATGGAGGGCATAGCTGTGTTGCTCGCGGATTTATTATCGTGCAAGGAACTATGAACCAAGCCCCGCATGCGGTCATCGCGAATATTTCTAATCCGGTATTTTTAGGTGCCTCCGTGTCCTTGGATATGAGCGGAAGTACAGATCCCGAAAATGACGTTATGAGTTTTAAATGGAGTGTATTGGCTGCGCCTGAAGGATCGACTGTTCCTCCTCCGAATACTGGAGCTTCTATCCAAAATTTTGTTCCGGATGTTCCAGGTCATTATGCCTTGCAAGTACATGCTTTAGATGGATTTGAGAATCCGTTACGTTTTACCGATGAGGCAACCAATAGTTATCTAACTCCCATTTTCGACGTACGGATCAATGGAAACGGTGCTCCTTCCATAAATCTTAATATTGTTCCGAATTCTCCGAATAGCACTCAGGCTATACGATTTGATGCGTCAGCAAGTACGGATCCGGAAGGAGAGTCTTTACGTCTTTATAATTGGGTGGTTTTGCGGGAGTTGGCGAATAACCAATTCGAAGAAGTGGCAAGCCAGCTCAATTTTTCTCCTGGTGAATTGAGTGTAAGTGTCTCTTCTCTCCCGGAAGGAAATTATATGGTTATTTCTTGTTTGGCGGACTATGTGCCAAGAGAATCCGGTGTACCGGGTGAGGAACAAAGCTGCACGCAGATCCCGTTTACAGTAACGGCACCTTAGAAATGCGAGGGCAATTCTTGCCTCAGCCTAGAGGCTTCTTGTCCTTATCGAAGAATTTTTTATGGATGAGGTCTTGGATCAAATCTCTGTCCTCGTCCGACAGATTAATAAAGATCACGTTTGCTTTTTTACCGGAGACACGGATGACTTCGGACTCGAGTTCCATGTTCTTTCCGTTGACGATCCCGTAGAGTAGGATCCTGTCTCCTTCGAATACGGAAGTGCGGGTCTCTATCCCGGCTCCTCCGGTTCCTATGTCCACGATGAAGACTGGGAATCTTTGGGTCTTTCCTTTGACTACGAAATCCCCGTCGATAGTGATCTTGACACGAGCATTCTTCCTTTTCTGCTGAGAAGGATCCCGGTATTCGTATTTATCGTCGAAAAGGGAATTGGTGCCCGCCATAAGGCAATCATGCAGAAGTTCGAAATTCAGTCAAAGTGAAATTGTAATCTTCTTCTGTCCCCTCTTCGCAAGGCTGGGAGTTCTTGTATGAGAAGTACACTGAGCCTTTGTTTACCGAGATCACCGTCCTGGAAACGGAGTGCGCGTCCCTTCTGTGCATGCAGGGCGACAGAGCACCTTGCTCCGGTAGGTGGGAGATCAGGAATTCCTTGGCCAGTTTCACGAATCCTTGCACGTCCGGCATTTCTTTCGGTCGAAAATTCTTATCGAATACTTCTCTGCGAGAGACCTGAGCCTTGGGCCCTTGGGTGAAGGAGCTTCCGAACACTGCGTAGCTTTCGTGGTCTTCTTCGATCTCGTAGGTTTTGCCGTCCCAGATATAGATCATGGTTCTTTCTTTGCTGATCCGGAAGAGTTTAAACGGATAATATTTTTCTAACTCTTGGTCCATATAGGATTCCGGAGTTCTTTCTCCTAGCAGAACGGAGCGAACAAGCAATCCTCTGCTTACCGGATTGCGAAGAAGTTTGAGAGTGGCCTCATAGTAATTCAATAAGCAGATAATTTCCCCGCTTTGAGAGACTCCTATCCATGTGCCTCCCGCTTCTCCGTCAATGGGAGCGATCGCCTTACCATTGTTTGGTGACTCGATGAGGCGAGGGAAAAGTGCAGGCGCTCTTTTAAAGGATTCGTCCCGATTAAATCCGACCCCTATAATCTCTCTACTTGGGTCCCGGTAAATTATGGCAGTGCACATGATTATTTTCCTATGCTCAGGAAGAAATCGATCCTCTCGTTCCGATCCACTTCGTACGATCCGTTTCCTGGGACAAGAGGAAGAGTCTCTCCATATCCTCTGAATCTGTAGCGACCGAATTCATAATCTTTCCCGAACAAGGAACGGAAGATCTTTCTTACCTTCTCCTCGGAGAATCTCAGATTGTATTCGTCGTCCCCTCTATGAGAAGTATGATACTGTAGTTCTACTTTGTAACCTGGGAATTTGGAAAGAACGGATTTCATTCTAGAAGGAAGGGTCCACCATCTATCCTCGTAGATCCGATTGGGGATGGAACATCTGAATCCTTCTTTTTCCTTCACTATCAATATATCCGTTTGGAGACTGCCTAAGGTTACGTCTCCTTCTTCGCCAAATATATCTTTGTAAGAGAGGATGACTCGGATCGGCGCGAGGGAGCCGATCCTTCTGCCTTGCTCGTCCAGACCGTACCAGATCAATTTCTCGGGCCCGTTGCCTTGTCCGGACCAGGAACGAACGGTTCTTTCTTCCTTATTGTCCTCTTCTCCAAAGGATTCGAGGATGCTGATCTTCCAGGAGGAAAGAGGGAGATTTTTGGATCTAAAATGGATCTCTAATATGTCTTTTTGCCAATCTCCGTCCGGGGTAAGTCCATTCGGAAATACGTCATAGGAGAATTTCGGGACTTCTTCGGAGAGAACGAACTTTTTCGGGAAGCTAAGATACTTATCGTAGCGGCTAAACACTGTCAGTCGGTAGTAGTACGTTCCCGCATCCAGGCTTTTGCCTTCCTTATTCTTGGGTTCCCAAATCCATTCTCCAGAGGGTTCCCCTAGACCTTTTTGGGAATATACCAAATTCTCCTCGTCCGGTTTATTCTTAAAGATCTCCCATTCATAGGAATCCGATTTGAGCTTGGAAGAAGTAAATGCAGAAAATTTAATATGATTCAAGGGATTGGAAGGGTTCGCAGGAAAAAGCTCTCCGTCCGTGTTCAGATCCACTCCGATAGATTCGTTCTTGACGGTAAGATTTTCCACCTTATCCGAGGATTCATTCCCGGCGGCATCCCTTCCTGTGAGTTTATAAGAATACAATCCGGGAGAGACCATTTTTCCGTTTGAATCCGTCCCATCCCATACGAGTTGGAAGGGAAGGTCTTTGGTTCTCCAAGAATAGGACTTAATGGATCTTCCTTCGGCATCCAGGAATTCTCCTACGAACATATCCGTGGATTCACCGGCAGCTTTTTGTTGGATGAAGATCTTTGCGAGATTCCTGTCATCGGCGAGCAGTAGTTTGGTCTTACAATTCGCTTCTACCTTGGGAGCTTTCGCATCCAAATAGAAGGTCGCTTCTTCGGATAGGATCTTTTCTTTGTTTGCTGTCAGAAGAAGAAGTTGGTATGTATAATATCCGTCTGCAACAGGATCGCCCGTTTCATTCTCTCCGTTCCATTCCAATGAAGAAGGAAGATAGATATCCTCCGGAGCGAACTCATTCTCGTCAGAAAAAAGAGTGAATCCTTTCTTTCTGAGCTTGCCTGCTTCGAATTTACGAACGGTCTCGCCGGAAGCACTTCGTATGGTCAGTTCCCAATCTTGCAATTTAGGCAAGGAAGAAGTTTGGATCTTGAATTTCATGAAGTCCGAGTTTCCATCCCAATTCGGGGAGAAGGTTCCGGATTCCGTAGTGATCAAGGAATTTGCCGCCAGGGATTGAGAGAAAAAGATCCCTAAGAGTAAGAGATACGGCAAAAGTTTTCCGAGCATGCTCCCAGAAAATTCCTTCGCGAAAAAAATGCACCGCATTTTCTTTCTTAGGGTTTGCCTTCCATTTTTCGATTTCGGATAGAGCCTAGATGGATCCCTGTTTCCGGAATGTCCGATCTTTCAGTGAATCGTTTTAAGGCATAGGTCACGGAAGCAAAAGCGAGTTCATCCCAAGGGATCTCTTCCGGTAGAAATAATTTTACTTCTTCCGACTCGGAGCTTACGGAGAAGGTTCCGTCCACCAAATTTGCCAAGAAGAACATGTACACTTGGCTGATATGAGGAATGCTATAGACGGAATGCAATCGAACTATGTTTATCTTCGCGTTTGCTTCTTCTTCCGTTTCTCTGGAGGCTCCTTCTTCGACCGTTTCTCTATTTTCTAAGAAACCGGCCGGAAGAGTCCAATATCCCTTGCGAGGCTCGATGGCGCGTTTGCAGAGAAGTATCTTTCCTTCCCAAACGGGGATGGTTCCTACGATCACCTTAGGGTTCTGGTAATGTATGGTGCCGCAGTTCTCACAAACGTATCGAGTAAGACTGTCCCCTTCCGGAATTTTCTGAACTACTTCGAAGCCGCAAACGCTACAGAATTTCATGCCTTAGAAAACCTTCTCCAGGCGAGAACCGCTTCTACCAAGAGCCAAATCGCTAAGAAGATCAAGACTCCTCCGACTCCTGCCAATAAATAGCTAGGCGATTTGGAAAATAAGAAATCGTAAAAGTTGACTACCATGGCCCATAGAGTTGCGGTAAGTACGAATATCATAGGTAAGAAACTAGTCCAAGTCTTTCTTTTAGAATAGAGAAGATAGATCGTGACTACCAAGAGAGAGAGTCCCGCCAAGAGTTGGTTTGTGGTCCCGAAAAGTTTCCAAAGAGCCAATCCTGCCGTGGTCTTCTTTCCTCCTTGGTCGATTTGCAAGAAGGCGAAGAACCCGATCGCTACGCAGGCCAGGATACTGGAAACATATCGATTTCCCAAGACCTTCTTTATGAATTCCGAGTTAATGCTGTCCGCGATCTCTTCTATATTATATCTTAATAATCTTGTCGCAGAATCCAAAGAAGTCAAGGCAAAGCTTACAACAACTAATGCAATGAATCCTTGCGCAAAACCTTGGTCAAAACCCAATTGGGAGATAAATCTTCCCGTTCCGTAGATATAGGCTCCAACGGAAGGAGCTAGTCCCTGAATTCCGGACCAGGATTTATAGAAGGAAGACCATTCTGCAGCGGAAGCGAATCCGATGGTACAGGCTACAACGGAAGTCAGGCCTAATAGGGATTCGCCGATCATGGCTCCGTAACCGATGGCTCTCGCATCGATCTCTCTGTCCAATTGCTTAGCGGTGGTCCCGGAACTGACCAAGGCATGGAAACCCGAAACCGCACCGCATGCGATCGTGATGAACACGAACGGAATAATATCCATATCCACCTTTTCTGCGCGGATCGCTTCCGCGTTAAAGGAAGAGAATTCTCCGAACAAGCTTCCCTTAAAGAAACCTAGATAGATGGCGATGATCCCCAAATACAATAAGAAAGAGTTAATATAGTCCCTGCTCTGTAAAAGAAGCCAAACCGGAGTGACAGAAGCCAGGAATGCGTATGCAAGCAAGATGATCTTCCAGAGTGGGACTCCGGGAGACCTGGCAGTATCGTTCAGACCGGTCCAAGAGAGAATGGAATCGTTCATTCCCAAGATCATGACCACAAGAGTAAGCGCCACGGACACGAATGTCAGAGGTCCAAGATTCATTCCTTTTTTATAATGAAGCCAACCCACCAATAGAGCAAAGATCATGATCCCTGCTGTAGGGATCACTGCTTCCGGAAAGTGACTTCTGAGCTCAATAGGAGAAGAAGAAGTCTCCACTCTCACTTCCGTAGGATGAGTATGTTCCTGAATACTCGGAAGTTTCGCTTCCGTTTGTTCTATCTTAGTAGGAGAAGGGACCGGAGCCAATTTTGCCTTTGGGTCCGCAGAAAACATTTCCGCAAGAACGATGACGAATACTCCCATGGCTAGCGCCACTAAAAAGAAAATGATCGCATGGAAGAGACTTCTCGCTCTTGGTCCGAGGAGATCCTGAGCCACTTGCCCGATGGATTTTCCTTGGTTGCGAATGGAAACCACGATGGCCCCGAAGTCGTGCACACAACCTACGAAAATCCCGCCAAGGACCACCCAAAGCATAGCAGGCAGCCAGCCCCAAATCACCGCAACCGCAGGCCCAAGGATGGGAGCGAGTCCCGCAATGGACGCATAATGGTGACCGAATAGAACGGCGGGTTTTGTAGGAAGATAATCCACACCGTCGTTGAATTTATGAGCCGGAGTATCCCCTCTCGTGTCTTTCAGTTGGAAGATGGATTTGGATAAATATCCCGAGTAAAACTTGTAACCTAGGAAATAGAGAAGGAAACAACCGAGAACAGTGATCAGGGGTAACATGTGGGAAGAATCTCGTTTAAGCCAGTCCCCATCAAATCTTTTTTATTGGGAAAATAGGTGGACAAACTCGGTTTAGTGCCCAGGGTCTAAAGTAGTATAGGATCTTTCTTTTGACTACCCGCAGTTTCGATCAAGTCAGGTCTTCATTAGAAGACATACTTTTTGAGCTACAATCTTCTAGTACGGATTGCGAGTGGTTTATTTCGTCCGACAAACTGATCGAGATCTTGGAGATCCGAAGAGAGGATTATTTCAAGCTGCTCTATACTCTTCGCTCCGAAAGAGAATATTCTTCTAGAGGTTCTCAGGGATTCAATCAAAGCCAGGCAGATATGCTGATCCTTTTATTGGAGAAGGTATTGAAGATCGAGGGTCTTGCCTTGGAATTTGCGAGAGCAGGGGTCTATTTCGACGATGTGTACTTGGATGAGTTCCGCACCTTCTTAAAAGAGATCGTTCTTTCCAAACTGGACAGACATGAGCTCGACAAGGAGTTGCTTCTCCTTCTGATTTCTTCTACCAAACGATTTGAGGACGCGTTCGATTCCTATTTCGACGATAAATTCGATCTTCAAAGATTGGTGGATAACGGGATCGCGGAATTTTTGGAAATTAAGTCTTTTTCCTCGGACTATGGCGCGGACGTATTCCTGAGATCCTATTTCTTTCAGGTACTGAACACCAAATTATTCCCGATTCGACAGATCACTTCCGAATATCGGGACAGGGCGTATTACGAGATCTTCGGAAGGTTCAGGAAGGAAGAAAAGGAAAAGAAGAGAAAGAAACACCATCATGGTCGAAGGTTCGGATCGGGAACCTTCTATGAAGATGCGGAAACCAGAGAGCATCGCGAATTTCTGGGTCTATCCGAAGACTATAGCAAATCCGAATTAAAGAATAAATACAAAGAGATGATCAAAAAATATCATCCGGACGTAAACAAGGACGGCCTAGAGATGACACAGAAGATCATCGCTTCGTACAATTTCCTAATTATGAAAGACGCTCGTTAAGGACGAGTATTCGTTTCCTTTTTAGGAAGGACCTTCCATTGGGCGTCGGCCTTGGCAATATTGCCCGGTATATCTCTCTCCCAGAAACCGTTCACTTTTTCGTTATAGTTCAGATATAGTTTACCGGATACGATCTTCCAAGCCTTAGGATCTATCTCGTATGTTTCTCCATCCCTCATCGCATACGCGCAATAACCGCCATACTGAGGAGCGTAGTTTTCCGGATTCTTGCTAAAGATCTCCATATTCTTCTTTGAAGAGAATTTCCACTCGGCTCCTTTCCAGTTTAGGCTGAATTTGGAGTCGCCTTCTTTCGGTTTGGATTCCGTAAAATAGGCCACAGGATCGTAACCGCGGATCGCAATCTTTCCGTCCGCTGTAAACACAGGATCTGAGACCTGTCTTCCGGCGCAGCCCACCGAGAGTAAAATCAAACCGATCAAAAAATACAACTTGTTCATGTATCCTAATTCGGTTCTCATCGAATCAGGTTACATAGACGGATTAAAATGGGTCATATCGGGATTGGTTTAAGAAAAGAACATTATCCGTATCTCAAGCAGGAAGCGCCGGTACGAGTCTCCTGGTTCGAAGCGATCACGGAAAACTATATGGATAGCAAGGGAAAACCTTTAGCTATGCTGGAGAAGGTACGCGAGAATTTTCCGGTTGCACTGCATGGAGTTTCCCTTTCGATCCTTGGCGGAACCTTTCCCAATCCAAAATATTTCGAGCGTTGGAGAGAACTCATCGATCGGATCCAACCTTTCTTAGTTTCGGATCATCTTTGTTGGACCGAAGAAGGAGGAAATTACCTTCATGATCTTTTACCCTTTCCTTTTACCAAAGAGTTTTTGGATTTTGCCGTAGAAAGAGTGGATCGAGTACAAGAGATCCTGGGAAGAAAGATCCTTCTCGAGAATGTTTCCACATATCTACGATTCGAACAAAGCGAAATGCAGGAATGGGAATTTATCCGAGAACTTGCACTTCGCAGCGGCTGCGGACTTTTATTAGATATTAATAATGTATATGTGAACTCTATGAACCACGGATTTTCTGCGGAAGAATATCTCAGGTCCGTTCCTTGGGATCGTGTAGGCCAGATACATATAGCAGGACATACGGATACGGGAGAGTTCTTATTCGATACTCATTCTCGTCCTGTGGCCCAAGAGGTTTGGGACTTGTTCTCTCGATTCTCCTCTAAAATAAAAGATCTTCCTATCCTTTTAGAATGGGATGATGATATCCCTAGCTTCCAAGAAGTGGAAGAAGAAGCACTTAAGGCTGAGGCAATCCTTTCCAAGGCGGCCGCTCTATGAATAAAAGTATATCGGATCCTAGATCTTACCGAGGATCCGCAATCGGGTCTTCCGGAAGGGAGTTTTTATGAAACCGGAAGAATTTAGGGATTTGTTCTCTCAATTCATTCGCTCCGAAGACCAAGAATCTTCGTTTGTCTCTTCGGACATTCTCTCCGAAGTAGAAGATGCAGGGACAAAAGGAGCTTCTTTCATCGCACAAATTTTGCCGGGAGGAAAATTAGATCTCCATTCTTCCTTAAAAGTCTATAGAGAAGCATACCAGGCAAGATTCACGGAGGCGTTAGGAGATAGATTCGAAACTGTCTGGAAGATCCTAGGGGATGAGGATTTCTTCGAGTTGGCTAAAAGGTATATTTCTTCTGTTCCTTCACTTTCTTATAATCTATCCGATTACGGGGAAAGTTTTCCGGAATTCATCGGGGAGAATTTTCCGGAGCATCCGTTTATCCGAGAAGTCGCCGATCTCGAACTGAATATTTCCAAAATATTCCATCTTCCCCCGAACTGGAACGAAGAACTGAAAAACCTTCCTTTGTCGGGGGAGTTCAACGATCTAAAATTTATATTTCATGAATCTCTAATGTATCTGCATTATACCCATCCTGTGTACGAGCTTTGGAAAGACCAGGACGAGGATTTTACTCCCGAACTTCCTGCAAAACAGGATCAGTATTTGATGATTGGAAAAAGAGGCGAAAATCTTTGGATCCAGGAAATCGATTTCTGGGAATTTCAGTTTGGGAAAAATCTGTCGGTAGGGAAAACCCTATTGGAGGCTGTGGAACATTCCGGAAAGGCACCTAAAGGATCTGGATCCATATCGGAATTCCTTTCCGGATTGTCTCAGGCGAGATTCATTTCAGAGATTATGCG
This sequence comes from Leptospira langatensis, assembly GCF_004770615.1. Classification (NCBI taxonomy): domain Bacteria; kingdom Pseudomonadati; phylum Spirochaetota; class Leptospiria; order Leptospirales; family Leptospiraceae; genus Leptospira; species Leptospira langatensis. The sequence goes on along the minus strand of NZ_RQER01000006.1, from coordinate 132,409 downwards.
TCTTTGAATTTTCCTTTCTTAGCTTCGCAGTCTTTCTTAGTTAAAGACATCCAGCCTTGCCCTTTGCAGGAATTCTTCCCTGCACAAGAATGTCCTTTGCCTCCGCAATCCCCTGTGCCTTTGCAGGAATTGATCCCGTGACATTCTCCTTTTGCTTCTTCTTTTGCAGCTTTTTGTTCTGCTACCGCTCCAGTTGACAATAGTCCTGTTAGAGCTGCGCCTATGATCATGCTTTTAGTGAGATCGTTCATTGGTCCCTCGTAGAATGTATTTTAGAAGCAAGACTTTTAAAGTAAGTCGCTTCGATCGCTAATGGATTCGCCTGAAATAGATCCTAGTTACAAAGAAAACCAAGAATTTTTTGAGAGAAGATTACTGTAAGTATTTCGAATCATTCGTTAGGAAGATATTTCCAGCGATCCGAATATCCGAAGGGAATGAAATATAAAAAAGAGGAAATAAAAGTCGAGGCAGGCCGCCCCGACTTTCTAAAAAGAGAATTATTCTGGAACGATCTCGCCTTCGATACGGATCGTAGCTTCTTCGCCTACCAGAACTCCGCCTTTTTCCAAGGTCTTGTTCCAAAGGATACCGAAGTCGCCTCTCTTGACTTTAGCTTCTGCTTCGAAACCTAGGTGAGTGTTTCCCCATGGGTCTTTTGCAGAACCTGCGAATTTTACTTCCAGAGTAACCGGTTTAGTGATCCCTTTGATGGTCAATTCGCCTGGGATCTTGGAAACTCCACCTTTCTTAACGGTAGCTTTTGCCGCCTTGAAAGTGATCGTAGGATGTTTGCTTGCGTCGAAGAAATCCGGGCTTTTCAGGTGCTCGTCTCTCTTTTCGTCTCCTGTGGAAATAGAAGAGGACTTGATGCTTACGTCTAACGCAGTCAATGCACCGGTAGCTTCGTCGTAACCTAGTTTGCCGCTGTAATCTTTGAAAGTACCCGCAACGTTGGCGATAGCAAGGTGTTTGATTTTGAAACCAACGGAAGTGTGGGCGTTATCCACTTTGAAGTTTCCCGCTTGCAAGCCGGTTAGGGCAAGAACTGCGAGAAGAAGGGTAGGAAATAATAAAAGTTTCCTTTTCACTAGTAAAGTTCTCCTTAAGAGTTTTATGGAACTTAGACAAAGTAAATGGTGTAATATTTCCGATTACAAGTAAAAATATCTTCGTTCGAGCGGAAATTTGTAACGTTTGTACAAAACTTCGAACTAAGAATTAAGAAAATAGATTGTAGCGAAGAATACAGTAGATAGCGCGAAATCCGTCTTTCCAACCGATCTTTTTGCCTTCCGCATATGTACGCCCGTAATAGGAAATTCCTACTTCGTAGATACGAATATTTGGGATCTTTGCGATCTTGGCAGTGATCTCCGGCTCGAATCCGAATCGATTCTCTTGGATCTCAATTCCTTGGATCACTTCTCTACGGAAGGCCTTATAACAGGTTTCCATATCCGTGAGATTGATATTGGTCAGCATATTCGAAAGAGTGGTGAGGAAAAGATTCCCCAGACGATGCCAGAAATAGACGACTCTATGAGCTCTTCCGCCCATGAAGCGACTACCGAAAACCACATCCGCCTTTCCTTTATGGATGGGATCGATCACATCCGGGATCTCGAACGGATCGTATTCCAGATCCGCATCCTGGACGATGACTATATCACCCTTGGCAGCCTTGAATCCGGTGCGAAGAGCTGCTCCCTTTCCTTGGTTCACTTCATGAAAATGAAGTTGGTCCACCAATTTCCTGAAAGGAGCCGTTTGTAATAATTCTCTAGTTCCATCCGTGGAGAAATCATCTACGAGGATGATCTCTTTATCTTTATAAGGGACCTTTTTAACGGTCTCTAAGATATTCTTGATGGTGTGTTTTTCGTTATAGCAGGGGATTACGATGGAAAGTTTCATTTAGGGTCTAGGCCGACTAAATCGCTCATTCGGAAATCCCGAATGATGTTTTCAGTCCTAACAATTATTTTTTCCAATGCGATACCGAAAAGCAAATTCTTATAGGCCTCGGCAGCTTTAGGAAAGTCCCTCTCGTTGATCTGGACCGTCATTCTATCGCTGACCCGATTCTTTTCCACGCATTCCAGCATTGTTTTACGAAGGGCTGCCAAAGCGATGCAGACTTCTTTCAGGATATTTTGACTATCCCTTTCCATTGCGGATTGGTTCCCATTCGCATCTAATAAGGCCTTGATATGCTCTGAGATCCTGAGAGAAGGCAATCCTCGTTTGGTCACTCCCACTCTTTCGATCATGGCAATACTGTCTTGGAAGGAAGAATATTCGGGAGTTCCTCTGAAAATATGGATGAGAACCGGAAGATCCGTTTCCGCAAAATTGGTCATGGCTCCATAAAAATAGCGCATTTCCGGGCGAGCTAGAGGGTGAAAATCCACTTTTTGGTATTTGGAGAGTTTCTCTTCTTGCTCGTCTAGGATTCGGTTGATGGTCTCCCCTTTGGACGCATTCCTTCTTTCGGTCAACTCTCTATGTTTTTCTTTGATCTTTTCTAGAAAGCTGACCTCGTCCTTAAGAAATAAGTCCAGGTTCCCTCTATGCTTTAGAGTTTGGATATAACGATCTTCGAAACCTTTTCCGTCGAAGATCTTCGGACTTTGTTTCGCGCCTTCCCGGTACTCGGAGCGGATCTTTTCTACTAGGGATTTAATTTCTTGGTCGTTCAGGGCCATGCAAAGGATTCTACCCTTCGCTATCGGCCCATTTTTGCAAGGAGATAAGTAGTGCACCTATATCTTCCGAACAATATAAAAGGGCGCTTCGGGCATCTTTGTACATCTGCTGCTGGTTGTAAGCGACCTGCTTGAGATGGTTTTCGTTCTTAGTATTGAGAACGTTCAGCGCGTTCAGGACCATTTTCTTAAGTTTTCTCGCCAAACTTAAGAGCATTTCCTGCATTTCCCAGCGGATCACCAATTTCAATTTTTCCTGATCCGAGCTTCTGGATTGCAACGCCTGCTTTCTATGGGATTCATACTTAGCCGTATAATACGTGATGGATCTAGGATAAGAAGTCAGCTCTTTATGATAGTTGAGTATCTTATCCAGCTTCTGGAAGAATTCAATATCGAACTCTCTGGTTAGATTCCCTACAATATTCTTATTGTCGGAAGGATCACCGGTTGCTTCGAAGATCTTGGAATTACGGATATTATTCAGAACGGACTCGATCCTTTCCTTGATCTTTTGGAATTGTTGGACCGAATCATCGATATACTTGGATTCTCTAGAGGAACCTGCTTCTATCGCTTCCACAAAAACGGGAGTATCTTCTTTGCTAGTTTCGGAAAGACCGGCATCCGAAATATTCAAGTCCACTCTAGAAAGATCGAATTGATCGTTATGCGCAGCTGCAACTCTCGCCATCAGATCCGCAGTGTCGGAAGAAGGTGCGATCGTCTCCGATTCTTGGTTGGCAGGGTAAGATTGTCTTTCCGGACTTATAGAAGGGCCGGAAGGTCGAATACTTGGAGAGGATTTACTCTTCTCAGCAAGATTCTCAATCCATTCCGCACTAGGATGTTTTGTATTTTTTAATAGGGTAGAAAGCTTTTGGAGATCCAAGGGATACGATTTGGAATTCAGTTTGCCCGTTCTCGGTTTGGAAGAAGCAGCATCCGAAGCTTTTTGCAGTGTAATTCGGATGATCTCGGCCTTTCTAGTTTCCTTATTGAAACGCACTGCGTATCTGTTCCCGTTTCGATCTAAGTATTTCGTACCTAGTTGGGAAAGAGAGAGTTTATTCGGATCGATTTCATCGATCGAGTTAACTATGATATAGTCCTGGGTTTGTCTCGATAACATAAGATCCGCTTCCGTAGTTCCTTTATGTGACGAAAAATAGATTTTCGGAACTACTCGATTTCAAAAAATCGGAGCAATTTCGCCTAATGGAAAGCAAAAAAATATTTCCAAACACTTCTCTCTTGAGAATATCCCCCGTTCTAGTCGGAGAGATCGGAGCCTCTTGAGTGCCAAAGGCGAGTAACGTATTCTCTGGATCTGGATGGGGTCGCACGATTCCGGATCCAAGGCGCATTCCCTCAGGGCCAAGGGTCCTGGATGCATCTAAACGAAGGGCCAGGCACTTATCCGCCGAAGTACCGGCAAGGATCCGAATTCTTCGATTTTTACCGGATTGTCTCGAATAGCGGGGATCTGGAAAAAGAGAATGATTTAGGACCTTAGGGGCAAAACCACGTTGACAGGCAGGTGAGGTACGAAAACCTGGGTCTATCCCTTCATAGGAAGTAAATCCTTGGCGAACATTAAATCTTCAGAAAAAGATATCCGTAGAACGAAACGCAGGAATGCGGCAAATTCTCAAAACCGGAACCGCCTTAGGACCCAAGCAAAAAAGATCCTAAAAGCGCTAAACGAAGGAGAGAAGGATTCCCTCAAGACTCTTTTTAATGAGTATTCCTCTCTTTTGGACAAGGCTGCCAAAACCAACCTCATCCACTCTAAAAATGCAGACCGCAAAAAGAGTCGGATGGCATTACGCATCAATAGCCAGGCTGCAAACGCGTAAGAACCGTTATCATAACGGGCGATTAGCTCAGCTGGGAGAGCGCCTCCCTTACAAGGAGGATGTCGGCAGTTCGATCCTGTCATCGCCCATGTTCTTTTTCCCAATCATAAAACAAACCCCGGAACTATGGCCCTGAATCCTCAAAAACCGGTTTTCCAACACCCGGATTTGATGGTTTCCGTGTCTGGGATCCGGGGGATCATTCCTACAGGACTTAGCTCCGACGTAATCTACCACTCTCTACGTGCTTTCGGTTCCTGGCTCAAGGGCAATACCGTTGTGATCGGCCGGGATTCCCGTCCGAGCGGGGCTTATATAGAGAGTATTGCCATCGGGGTCATGCTCGGAATGGGCAAAAAGGTGATCCAACTCGGGATCGTGCCTACACCTACCGTAAAAGCCGTGGTCAATCAGTCCGGAGCCTCTGGCGGGATCATGATCTCCGCCTCTCATAATCCTGTGATCTGGAATGCATTTAAGTTCATTGGGCCGGGAGGCTTCTTCACAAACGCAAAGGATCTCGAAGAACTCCTGAATTTTGTTCGAACTGAGGACTACAAACCGTTTCAGTTCAAACCCAACGCAACTGTCGAAGACGGCAGGGACCGGATCCAAGCCCATATCGATTCCGTTTTGGCCAGAGTGAATGTTGCCGCAATCAAACGAAAAAAATTCACAGTCTTCCTAGACGCGGTAAACGGCGGGGGAAGTTTTGTCTTACCCGAATTGCTAAAGCAATTGAACTGCAAAGTGATCGCTCAGCATTGCAAACCGGACGGGACCTTTCCTAGGCCGCCTGAGCCGACTCCGGAAGCCTTAAAGCAATCGTCTAGGCTGATCAAGCAATCCAAGGCCCATATCGGTTTTGCATTGGATCCGGATGCGGATCGACTCGTGGTCCTTTCTCCTAAGAAGGGAGCAGTTTCCGAAGAACTGACTCTTCCCTTAAGTTTTATGTCTTACTTGGCTTCTAACTCTCTTTCGAAGAAGGCTTCGATCACAGTGAACCTCTCCACTAGTTTTGTGAACGATTGGGTGGCGGACAGTGTCGGGATCCCAACGTATCGTTCTAAGGTGGGAGAGGCGAATGTTGTGGCAGAAATGATACACCGCAAATCCGTGTTCGGCGGAGAAGGGAACGGAGGGGTCATAGATCCTGCCATTCCTTCCTTTGGAAGGGACTCTCTTTCTGGTGTGGCTCATATCCTGAATCTGCTTGCCCTGAAGGGGGAAGATACTGATACTGTGCTCGGTAATCTCCCTGCAGTTCATATGCGAAAAATCGCGTATAAAATTGCGGGCCAAAAGACAGACGAGATTTATTCTCGGTTTCGCAGTGTGTTTTCCGACTATAAAGAAGATGCAAGAGACGGACTTCGCTTAGCAAACGAAGATTCTTGGATACATATTCGACCTTCGAATACCGAGCCGATCCTCCGGTTGATAGGAGAGGCCAGAACTAAAAAGGATCTGGAAGCTCTATTAAATAAGGCCGGAAGGATCATGGAGAATTCATAATATATGTGTGGAATCGTAGGATACGCGGGAGAAAAAAACGTAGAGTCTGTACTGATCGTAGGACTGATCGGTTTGGAATACCGGGGATATGATTCCGCAGGGATCGCAGTTCTGGACAGGGGCGAGATCCAAGTTCGCAAGCAAAAAGGAAAGATCAAGGATCTGGAGAATTTCCTAAAAGAACATCCTGTTCGCGGGAATGTAGGGATCGGGCATACTCGTTGGGCCACTCACGGAGAACCGAATCAGATCAACGCTCACCCTCATACCGACGCAAAATCCACCGTAGCAGTCGTTCACAATGGGATCATAGAGAACTATGGCGAACTTCGTCAGGAACTGAAGCATAAGGGTTTCGTGTTCCATAGCATGACCGATACCGAAGTGCTTCCGAACCTTCTTGCAGAAAGTAGAAGACGCGGAAAGTCCAATAAGGAAGCTTTTTTAGAATTATTTGATAGAGTCGAAGGAAAGTGGGCGGTTGCGGTTGTCTTTGATAACGAGCCGGACAGAGTGTATTTCGCTCAGGACGGTGCGCCCCTTCTTCTGGGAAGAGGAAAGGAAGAATATTATCTTGCTTCCGATATCTCTCCTTTAACCAGGAACTGTAGAGAAGTCTATTATATTAACTCCAAAGAATGGGGTTACTTTACGAAAACCGAATGTAGCATCTTCGGTTTTGACGGAACAGAGAAAGAGCCGGAGTTCAAGAAGCAGGATATCAAATTCGAGGATGTGGACAAGGGCGGCTATCCTCATTTCATGATCAAGGAGATCCATGAACAACCTGGGATCTTCCGTCGGATCATCCAATCCAGGATCGGTGAAAGCGGAGAGATAGAATTCCCGGAGAGTACGATCTCCAGAGAGATGATGTCTAAAGTAAACCGGATCATCATCCAAGCGGCTGGGACCAGTTATTATGCAGGAATGTTAGGCAAACATTACCTGGAAAATTTCGCCAAGATACAAACGGATACGGAGACTTCTTCGGAATTCCGTTATAGAAACCCAGTGGTCGAGGGAGATACTCTGATCGTAGGGATCTCTCAGTCAGGAGAAACTGCGGATACTTTGGCGTCTCTCTTAGAAGCTAAGGCAAAGTTCATCAAGGTATTGTCCTTGGTGAATAATGTGAATTCTACCATTGCAAGAGAATCGGATTCCTTCATTCGTACGGATGCGGGACCGGAAATAGGCGTGGCGAGTACCAAGGCGTTTACCGCTCAGGTGATCAACCTTCTTCTTTTCTCCCTGTATGTTGCTAGACTAAAATGGATCGTTTCCGACGAAGAACTCAAGACCCTGATCGAAGAGATCCGTCTTCTTCCTGGAAAGATGGAAAGGATCTTGGCTCAGGCTTCTATTTTGGAAAATTGGGCCGCCGATTTTACGAAGACCAAGGACTTTGTATTCCTCGGTCGGACGTACAATCACCCTGTCGCTCTAGAAGGCGCTCTGAAATTAAAAGAGGTTTCTTACATCCACGCTTCCGGATATGCGGGCGGAGAGTTTAAACACGGTCCGATCGCTCTCATTACCAACGAAGTTCCTGTGGTTTGTATTGCCACCAAGTCGGAAATTTACAGCAAAATGCTTTCCAATATCCAGGAAATCAAGGCCCGGAATGGAATTATCATCTCGATTGTTACAGAAGGTGACAAAGAGGCTAGGGAACTGTCGGATTATTGCTTCGAAGTACCGGATTGTCCGGAAATTTTAAGCCCGATTTTGAATGTTCTTCCTCTCCAACTTCTGGCCTATTATTCTGCCGTGGCGAGGGGTTGTCCTCCGGACCAACCGCGGAACCTCGCAAAGTCCGTCACAGTGGAGTAATACTTCGTGGGCAGAGTTCAGAGAATATGGATCGACGAGAGGGAAACCCCAGCCGGTTTGGGGGCATTGACCCGGATCCGATCATTCTCCGAGATCCGCGACGGGGTTTTGACCCCGCTCCAAAGGCTAAAGGATCAGTATCAGGACGCCAAGATACTGTATTCCCATTCCAATCCAGCCTTCCAAAAGACCTTCTTTGAAAGAAATCCTAAGATCGCAGAATATGATGAGAGAGAAGTAGATCTGATCATTAAGCCGGAGGAATTCCTTCCATGGAAATCCATCCAGGCAGTCGGCAAGAATATAGACATCGATCTCGAATCCAATAAGGACCTCAGAAAATGGGTCCGTAAGCTTAAGGTGAAATCCGGCGATTTCCATATCGTCGGAAAATCCAAACACGCTCATATCCATCCTTCCGCAAAGATCTATCCCGGAGTAGTGATCGATGTAACCTCGGGGCCTGTCATCATAGACAAGGACGTTAAGGTCACCTCCTTCTCCTTTTTAGAAGGCCCCTTGTACATAGGGCAGGGGACCCATATAGACAATGCAAGGATCACCGGCGGGACCACGATAGGCAATGTTTGTCGGATCGGGGGAGAAGTCGGAGACAGTATTATATTAGATTTTACGAATAAACATCACGAAGGATTTCTTGGACATTCCGTGGTAGGGAGCTGGGTCAATTTGGGAGCCCTCTCTACCACCTCCGATCTCAAGAACAATTACGGTGTAGTCAAGATCAGAGAAGAAGGGACCGAAGTAAACACAGGCTCCATTAAATTCGGTTCGGTCATAGGGGATTTCTCTAAGATCGGGATCGGAGTCATGCTGAATACAGGTACCGTCATTGACTTCGGATGCAATGTAGTATCTCCTAGGGTAAGCGGTTATCTTCATCCTTTCGTTTGGGCGGATGGCCAACCTTATATCCTGGACTCTTTCTTAAGAGACTCTCGCAAGATCATGGCGAGAAGGAACAGAGAACTCTCTCATTCCGAGTCGGAACTTATCCGCATTCTGTACGAAACTAAAGTTCACAAATAAAACCTTCTAAGAGGCTCCATGGAAGTACTGGAATCCCGCATCAGCACCTCTTCTCCAGAGTATAAGGAGAACTATTCCGATCTATCCGCTAAGGTAGAAGATACTCGAAAACTTCTCCAAAAAGCGTACCAAGGCGGAGGAGAGAAGGCGATCCAAAGGCACAAGAGTAGAGGAAAACTCACTGCAAGAGAAAGGATCCATACTCTGATCGATTCGAACACCACATTCCTGGAATTCTCTTCTCTTGCAGGAGAGAAGGTCTATGCGGACGAGGTTCCTTCTGCAGGGATCGTAACCGGTATCGGAAAGGTGGGCGGTAAACCTTGCGTGATTATCGCAAACGATGCTACAGTAAAGGGTGGGACCTATTATCCTCTCACAGTGAAGAAGCATATACGTGCACAAGAGATCGCAAGAGAGAACCGACTTCCTTGTATTTATCTAGTGGATTCGGGAGGAGCCTTTCTTCCGATGCAAGACGAGGTGTTTCCCGACAAGGAGCATTTCGGAAGGATCTTTTATAACCAAGCCAATCTCTCTAGAGAAGGAATTCCTCAGATCTCGATCGTGATGGGAAGTTGTACTGCGGGGGGAGCGTATATTCCTGCGATGTCGGACGAGTCTGTCATCGTTAAAGGAAATGGTACCATCTTCTTAGGCGGACCTCCTCTCGTGAAGGCTGCTACAGGAGAGATAGTCACTCCGGAAGAATTAGGCGGTGCGGATGTGCATTGTAGGATCTCCGGTGTTACGGATCATTATGCGGAGAATGATCAGCATGCGTTGGAGATTGCAAGGCATATTGTAGGAAGCCTAGGAAGTTCGGCTAGGGCAATCCAGGAATCCATCTCCTACGAAGAACCTCTCTATCCTGCGGACGAGATCTATGGCATTATCCAAAAAGACATTCGCAAACCCTATGACGTGAGAGAAGTAATCGCCAGAGTAGTGGACGGATCTCGCTTCCAAGAATTCAAAAAATATTATGGGACCACCATCGTGACCGGTTTCGCAAATATTTACGGAAAGATGGTAGGGATTATTGCGAATAACGGAGTTCTGTTCTCGGAAAGTTCTTTGAAAGCGGCTCATTTCATCCAGCTTTGCAACCAAAGAGAGATCCCGCTTATCTTCCTACAAAATATCACAGGTTTCATGGTAGGAAAGAAGTACGAGAACTCCGGGATCGCTAAGGACGGGGCCAAGATGGTGAACGCAGTTTCTACTTCAGTGGTTCCTAAATATACAGTGGTGATCGGTGGTTCGTACGGAGCGGGGAATTACGGAATGTGCGGTAGAGCCTTTGGACCTCGCTTCCTTTGGATGTGGCCAAATGCAAGGATTTCCGTAATGGGCGGGGAGCAGGCTTCGAATGTTCTTCTTACAGTTAAAATGGAGCAACTGGAGAAGGAAGGTAAAGCGCTCTCAGAAGCCGAGCAGGCCGAATTTAGAAGGCCCATTTTAGAGGATTATGAGAGACGTTCCTCCTGCATCTATTCCACAGCAAGGCTTTGGGACGATGGGATCCTAGATCCGGCCCGGACCAGAGAGGCCCTAGGGCTCGCTCTGTATTCGGATCTTTCCGGAAAAAAACCGGATCCTTCCTACGCGATCTTCCGCATGTGATCTTTTTGGCAGGGATTTTAGACCTGAATTTTGCACGCACCGCTGCAGAATTCAGGTTAGTACTCTAATTTTCCAGCAAGTTGAAAAAATCTGCCTATAAAGTACGCAAACTGCCGGGTCGAACTCGGCAGGGATCTCCCCGAATCGAGTGCAGTCTTAATTTCCTATCTAAAAAGGGCCAAGTACCCTTGGGGGAAAGTCGGTTTGCCGCCTTTGGCATAGGCCATTCGATTTTTTAAATATTTTTTAAACCTTTTTTGGGCTCAGGTACTCTTCTTGCAGTAAAGGGTTAAAACATATTTCGAGATGAGATTTGAGAAAATGAAATTGGCCCATAAACTAATCGCGCTTCTGATCTTAGTGGTCCCTGCACTTCTTTGGGGTCAGGACGCAACCACACCTCCGCCTGCTCCTGCTCCGACTTTGGACAAAGGGGACACGGCTTGGATGATCGTCGCTTCCACACTCGTGTTCTTCATGATCCCCGGTCTTGCGCTGTTCTACGGCGGGATTGTAAGATCTAAGAACGTTCTCTCTACCATGATGCATAGCTTCATCGCAATCTTGGTTCTCACTCTTCAGTGGACCATTTTCGGATACAGCTTTGCATTCGACGGAAGTAACCCTTTCTATGGCGACTTCGGACTTCTTTTCCTGAACGGAATCGATATCGATACCTTGGAAGGAACTATCCCTAAATTCATTCACTTCCTATTCCAAGGAATGTTCGCTCTAATTACCCCAGCCCTGATCTCGGGTGCGATCGCTGAGAGAGTGAAACTCTCCGGTTACGTCGTATTCATCCTTGCATGGTCTACTCTGGTTTACGATCCAGTCGCACACTGGGTTTGGGACTCCGACGGTTGGTTATTCCAAAAAAGCGCTCTTGACTTTGCGGGAGGAACAGTTGTACACTTGATCTCCGGTATTGCAGGACTCGCAGCAGCGATCGTATTAGGAAAACGTAAAGGTGATGGACCGGCTCTGATCGCTCCAAACAACCTGACCTACACCTTGATCGGTGCCGGGTTCCTTTGGTTCGGATGGTTCGGGTTCAACGCTGGATCCGGTCTGGCGACTAACGGACTCGCAGCAAGAGCTTTCGCAGTGACTTTGATCGCTCCAGCAGCGGCAGGAGTGGCTTGGCTTTTGATCGAATACTTCCATACTAAGAAAGCTACCGCATTGGGTGCTGCTTCCGGTATCGTTGCAGGATTGGTCGTGATCACTCCGGCAGCCGGATTCGTGGACGCAAAAGGCGCGATCCTGATGGGTCTGATCGTTTCTCCGATCTGCTACCTTGCAATTCTTTTGAAAGGTAAACTCGGATATGACGACTCTCTGGATGCATTCGGTATTCACGGTGTGGGCGGTGCGATAGGCGCCATCCTTACGGGTGTATTCACTGTGACTTTGGGAGCCGGGGTTGCTACTCGCGGAGACCAGATCGTAGTCCAGCTAATCAGTGTAGTTGCTACAGGTGCATATTCCTTCATCGTATCCTTGGCCCTTGTTTTCATTATCGAGAAGACAATCGGGTTCAGGATTTCCGAAGAGAAAGAGATCGCAGGTCTCGATTCCGAGATCCACGGAGAGAAAGGTTATATTCTGTAACCTTTTGTTGAATTTATACATTAAGTAAAGGAGAGCATATGAAATTAATCGTAGCAATTATCCAGCCACATAAACTGGAAGAGGTAAAAGCCGAGCTTACTAAGAATGAAATCTACAGACTTACCGTAAGCGACGTGCAAGGCTACGGGCAGCAGAAAGGGAAAACGGAAGTATTCCGCGGACATGAATACCAAGTGAACCTTTTAAGAAAGGTAAGATTAGAGATCGCGGTAAACGACGAGTTCGTTAAGCCCACCGTTGACGCTATTCTGAAAGCTGCCAAGACCGGCGATGGAAAGATCGGAGACGGAAAGATCCTTATCCTTCCTCTCGAAGACGTGATCCGTATCCGTACCGGAGAAAGAGGAAGCTCAGCGATTTAATTCTTCCCCATACGAGTCGAAACTTAGCTCGGGGTCGGCATTGCCGGCCCCTTTTTTCGTTTAGAGGCTAAAGGAAGATTTTGTTCGATATTGCTGGATTGGGATCTTGAAAGGGGAAAATCCTTTTGAGGATTATGCCCGCTTCAATCTAACGAAACTGTCCCTTCCGGAGAGATCTCTCTTGGAGATCGCTTCGGAATAACCAAGAGAGAGAGCAGTTTCCTTGAGCCAACCCGCATATTTAGGATGGGTTTCCAAATAGAGGACCCCATTTGGTTTCAAGAAAGGCAGAGCTTCTATTAGAATTCTCTTATGAAAATTCTCGAAATCCTGAACAAAGAGAGCTAGATGAGGTTCGTATTCGGCCACATCAGGCATGATAGAAGGTTTTTCCGATTCAGGAATGTACGGGGGATTGGAAACGATGAGATCGAATTGATTTTCCCCCGGAAGGGAAGAGAAGAGATCTCCCTGGTATAATTGAAAACGATCCTCTGAATTTAAGATTTCCTGAATATTCTTTCGGTTCATCTCTATCGCTTCTGTAGAAAGATCCGAAAAGGAAACCTGCCAGTTGCGGCGAGCCTTGGCGAGGCTGATCCCTATGCAGCCGCTTCCGGAGCAAAGATCCAATGCGTTCAAAGAGGAGTCTTTCTGGGAATATTCTTCTAAGATCCAGGCTACTAATTCTTCCGTTTCCGGTCTTGGGATCAGTACTGATTCGTTTACTTGGAATTCGGAATCGAAGAAGGCTTTCTTTCCGATGATATATGCTGTGGGCCGGAACTTGGATCTTTGCACGATCCTTTCTCTATACTCGTCTTTTTCCGAAACGGAAAGAGGTCTTTCGAAATCTATATAGAGTTTGACCCTCTGGATCTTAAGCAAATCTGCGAGAAGGATCTCTGCATCCAGGCGAGCTGAGGGTATATTCTTCTTCTTTAAGAATTCTTCGGACTTCTTGAGTAGATTGAGAACGTTGTCTTGGGAATCGGCCATCTGAACCTTGGTGGCCCCGAGAGGATTCGAACCTCCGACCAAAAGTTTAGGAAACTTCTGCTCTGTCCACCTGAGCTACGGGACCTTGTCAGTTTAAGAGACGCGTCCCTGTTAAGCAGGCTTGCGCTTCTGGGAGACTATTCTCTGGAAGTCGTTGATATTGTGAATAACGATTTTATCCGAGTAGATCTCGATTTTACCGCTTTTCGCAAATTGGTTTACGACCTTCTGGACCTCTCCCACCGGCTGGGCACACCAATCCGCCACATCCTCGACGGTAACGTTCAGCACCACTTCCTTGAATTCGGTATGCGTATGCATTTTCTCATAAAGCATAAGGAACACGTCGGCAACCTTGCCTATGATATCGTCTAGAAGAAGGATAAGCAATCTTCGTTTCGCATCGTAAATCCGCACGGAGAAGATGGTCAGGATCTTAAGAGCCAGAGTAGGGTTCTTAGTAAGTAATAGTTCGAAGTTAGCCCGGTTGAAATTGAGCACCTTTACTTCGGAAATGGCGATCGCGGTAGCGCTTCGGGGCTGTTCTTCTAGGATCGCCATCTCTCCGAAGATATCCCCTTGCTCCAGGATATCCAGGGTTTTGATGGAATTTCCCACTGTTTTGGTGATCTTCACCTTTCCCGCCTGGATGAGAAAGAAATCGTTTCCTGGCTCGTTCTCGCAAAAGATGATCTGGTTCGGTTCGTAGGTTTTACCGAACTTGGAGAACATGGACTCGAGCATTAAATCCATTAAGCGCTCAGCTCCTTGGCTTTCTGCCTTGCTTTCTGAGATAGGCTGTCTCTTTCCGGAGGAAGCAATGCTACCTTGCCGAATAGCATCCCGGCCCTTTGGCGATCTCCTTGTTGTTCGGCGATCTCTGCCAGATGGAATAAGGACTCTTTTACGGATTCGCCCGAAGGATGCTTTTTGATATAAGCGGAGAAGGTATTGCTTGCTGTTTCCAAATTGTTCAGTTTTAAGAAGCAGACTCCCATCTGGAAGAGAGCATTATCTACCAACTTCTTCTCACTATCGTATTTGAAATCACTGCGAACCATTAGGTCTTTGAAGATGGCCGCCGCTTCTTCGAATTTGCCCACATTTAGGAAGGTATGAGCTCTATTATAGAGAGAGGTGATGGTATTGTCCGTTCCCGCTCCCATATTCGTTTTCTCTGCAGCGGGCTTCATGATATTCTGCAGATTCTCTTGGGTCATTCTACTCGTAGAAGCGGCCTCGTAGACCAAAGGAGGCATATTGATCGGGTACGGAGTTCCTTTTCTCGCCAGATCCTGAAGCTCGGTGGCCCGTCCTGCATACGGTCCGGTCGGATAATGGTCCAAGTATTTGCCGAATGCGTATGCCGCGTGTTCGAAGTTATTATTCTTGTAGAATACTTCTGCGACGTTCATTAACTCGAACGCTGGATTTCTGGCCTCTGCTTGGCCGAGAATCTCTCTCAATTTCTTGTGAACCTGGCGAAGCTGGCTGGAGAAAACCTTCATCATCTTTAGGATGAGATGGGTTTTTTCGGAAACGAACACTTCAAAGTCGTTTAATTTGAAAACTAGAACGGTGGCCCCGCCAACTACTTGAGCGGTCTCTTCCCTAGGATATTTTCCGAGTGCGGATTTTACTCCGAAGAATTCTCCGAGTCTCACATCTTCTTTTACTTCGTAGCCTGTGTCTATGGCAGTGTATGTGAGTACGACTCGACCTTGGCGAAGGACATAGATATCCTCCGATCGATCTTTCTCGAAGTAAATAATAGAGCCGCCTTTATAAGTTCGGATTATGGGCCCAGCCAAGACCGTTACCTTCTTCTCTTAATCTCACCCGACAGGAAAAAATGCCAAATCCTTTTTGTAACCAAGGGCCCGGGTGACCGATTCTAGCAACCCTAGGGGGTCTCCTGCAAGGTATTTATCGGTTCCCGCGATCTTAATTTCACGTCCAGCAACGCCGGTTTCGTCGAAAAATTCTTTCAAAGAATGGTCGCCATAAGAAGGCTTCCCATCTCGCACTACCAATCGTACGGAAGAAAGATCCGCCGAGCAAAGTGCTTGGTATGCGTCTTCTTTTTCGGAAGAAAGCACGAGTAGATCCGCGATCTTGCCTGCTTCCAGTCTGCCTAAGTCATTCGAAATCCGTAAAGCTTTGGCCGGATTCTCGGTGACCATTTTGAAAACTAGTTTCGGGTCTAATTCCTTTCCGTATTCCTTTTGAAAGAAATTTCGGGCGGAATGGATCTCATCCAAAATGTTCAAGGATCCGGACATGGGGGAATCCGTTCCAAGACTCACGTTGACTCCCGCTTCTAAAACTTCTTGGATGGAAGTGGTCTTGCCGAACATGAACAGATTGGATTCCGGACACCAAACCAAGTGAGCCTTCGCTTGTGCTAGGCTCTGGATATCTTCTGAATCGAATGCGATCCCATGAACGAGTACAGTATTGTCGCCGAGACAACCTATGGATTTCAGATATCGGACCGCATTCCTGGATTCCTCGTCGAATCCTTCGCTGATATGAGTGATAAAGGGAAGGTTTCCTTCCTTGGCCCTTGCGTATTCTATTTCGGGTCCGTCTCCCCAGTTTAAGGAATAAGAGCAGATGCTATGCGCCAGAGTAAAATGATCCAGAATTCGGACCGGAGATCTTTCCAAGAAAGGAGTTTGGACGAAATGGGGAATATGATCCAATACGGAAGTCACTCCGCTGATCAGGTTCTTGTAGGAACCCAATAGATAGAGCTGCTCCGGCTCCAATTGCTGTCTTTCCGCATACACGACGGAAGATTTGAGATCGTTGTCCCAAGGAAGCCAGTTCAAATAAGGACGATTCGTCCCTACTTTTGGAAGATAGGTCCCAAGAAGATGGTCGTGAGCGTTGATCAATCCCGGGTACACGAATAATCCGCCCAGATTCAATCGGATAGAAAGGGATTCCTTAGGGGTTCCGGAAGATACGGATACGATCCGACCATCCTTGATACGGATCGTCGCGTTCTCTAGTACTCCATTCGGAGTTACCGCTCTAGAATTTACGATTTCCCATTCCATTCCTTGCAAAAAACCTAATATATCAATACTTTATGTTAATTTCTTAAAAGAGGAATAGGATCGATCGCCTTAGTCCCCTGATTGAGTTGAAAATACAGGCCTTTTCCTTCTTCCAACTCGCCAATGGTCTCGCCGGGCTTCACAGTCTCTCCTTCTTTCACGGAAACGGATCGAAGGTTTGCATATACGCTGGAATATCCGCCCTTATGCTCTAAAATAATATATTTCCTATAACCGTCCATTTGGTCCAGTACAACTACTTTGCCGGAAGAAGCAGGATGCACTTCTTTAAAGCGGCTCGCCTTGAATAAGACTCCTCGGTTCGGATAATAGGAGAGATTCGAATAAGGTAATGCCACAGGGGGAAGCTTCTTCAAAGGAGAACGGAACTTTCCTTTTTCATAAGAGACGGAAGAATGTGAGGAAGAATTCGTCTCTTCCTGATTTTTAGGGTTCGGATCCGGGGGAATGTGGAGCCTTTCTCCGACTTTCAATCCTTCCGTCTCCTTCTTCCCATTCCATTCCATTAGGATCCTCCAATCCATGCCGTACTTTCGACTGATGGAGAAGGCGGTTTCCTTGGGCTGGACGGTATGGGTCTTTGTAGGAGTTCCTGCGAATCGGCTAAGCGGGAAGAAGATTACGAAAAGGACCCCTAAGCAAACGGATCGGTTTGGATATTTCTCCCGCATGCAGTATTTATCGGCAATTTTGGGCCCGTTCAAAAAAGAAAAGGGAGCCGAGTTGGCTCCCTTTTTTCCAAAAAGAAGGATCCGATCCGGATCAATCTTCGTCTTTGGAGTTCGGCTTGTATTTCTTTTGCAATTCTTCCGCTACGTTTCTTGGAACAGGAGCGTAACGAGAGAATTCCATGGAGAATTCGGCCTTTCCTTGGGTAGAGGAACGGATCACGGTAGAGTATCCGAACATATCGGAAAGAGGTACTTCCGCTTCCACTTTGCAATATCCGTCTTGCTCGGTGGTGTTCAGGATCATCCCCCGTCTTTGGTTCAAGGAAGCTAGGATTGGACCTTGGAATTCCGCAGGTCCGTCCACTTCTACTCTCATGATCGGTTCCAGGATCTGAGGATTTGCTTTGCTGAATCCTTGGCGGAATGCATAGCGTCCTGCGATCTGGAATGCCATATCGGAAGAGTCCACATCGTGGTAAGATCCGTCGTTGATGGTCAGTTTTACCCCGATGATAGGGAATCCGATCATACTTCCGCGATCTAAGCAGCTTCTGAATCCCTTATCAACGGAGGAGATAAATTCGCGAGGGATTGCTCCTCCCACGACACTGTTTACGAATTCGTAATTCTTATCTTCTTCCAATGGGATCGGCTCGATAAATCCAGCCACACGACCGAACTGTCCCTGACCACCCGTTTGTTTCTTGTGGGTATAGTCAAAGTCGGCGCGAGAAGTGATGGTCTCACGATACGCAACCTGAGGAGCTCCAGTGATCAGCTCTACTCCGTACTCTCGTTTCATCCTTTCGATATAAACTTCTAAGTGAAGCTCTCCCATCCCTTTGATGATGGTTTGGCCTGACTCTTGGTCTACGTGAGTTTGGAACGTAGGGTCTTCCTTGGTAAAGCGGTTGAGGGCTTTTGCCAAGTTGTTCAGGTGCTTGGATTCTTTGGCCTCGATTGTAAGAGAGATTACCGGAGCAGGAACGAACATGGATTCCATGGAAACGTTCATTTTTCCGTCGGTAAAAGTATCCCCGGAAGCACAATCGATACCGAATAATGCAATGATATCTCCCGCTTCTGCGAATTCGATATCTTCCATTTCGTCGGAGTGCATACGACATAGACGACCAACGTTATGTTTCTTGTTGGTAGACATGTTGTAGATGGTCATACCCTTTTGGATACGTCCTTGGTATACACGCACATAGGTCAACTGGCCGTAACGTCCGTCCTCGAGTTTGAATGCGAGGCAAACGAGAGGTTTGTCCTTGTCAGAAGGTAATACGACTTTCTCGGACTCGTTTTTGATGTCCAGAGCGGAGTTTACAACGTCCACAGGAGAAGCCAGGTAATCCAAAACTCCATCCAGAAGTTTTTGAACTCCCTTGTTCTTGAAAGCAGAACCCATGAATACTGGGGTCAGTTTGAGAGAGATCGCTCCGTTACGGATCGCAGTCTTGATCTGCTCAACAGTAGGCTCTCCTTCTAACATTGCCTCGGTCAATTCGTCCGAGAACATAGAAGCAGCGTCCAAGAGTTCCTCGCGTTTTTTCTGAGCGAGTTCTTGTAATTCTGCAGGAATTTCCTTCTCAACGATCTCCATTCCGTCTTTTCCTTCGAAATAAACGGCTTTCATGATGACCAAGTCTACGATCCCAACTAGATCTCCTTCGAGACCGATCGGGATTTGGACAGGAACCGCGTTATGCTTCAATTTCTCACGCAATTGCTCGATCACGCGGAAAGGGTTTGCACCGGTACGGTCCAGTTTATTGATAAAAGCAACGCGAGGAACGTTATAGCGGCGCATCTGTCTGTCCACTGTAATGGACTGAGATTGCACACCGGAAACCCCACAAAGCACGAGAATCGCGGAGTCGAGAACTCTCAAAGAGCGCTCAACCTCTACGGTAAAGTCAACGTGACCCGGAGTATCGATAATATTGATAGTATGGCCCTTCCACTGGCAGTAAGTAGCAGCGGATTGGATAGTAATCCCTCTTTCTCTCTCCAACTCCATACTGTCCATTTTCGCTCCGACTCCGTCTTTACCACGAACTTCGTGGATGGCGTGAATACGGTTCGTATAAAATAGAATCCTCTCGGTCAGGGTTGTTTTTCCTGAGTCGATATGGGCGGAAATACCGATGTTCCTAGTCTTTAGGAGTTTCTCGGTTGGTTTAAAGTCCGCAACTGCAGTGCTCATTGGAGTCCTCTTTAAAAGCCTATGCTAAAGATCCTCTTCTGCCTTCTGAAAAGAAGAATAAGATCCTTAGTAGATACTAATCTGACTGGGTTCCTTAGGTAAAAGAACCCTAATTCTTACCAGATTTCTGAAAGAACCGCGCTTGTAAAGATCGTTTCCTGCTCGTAGACGCTATAGGATCCTGATTCGGAAATGTAATCTAGAATCTAATCTTTGCCTCTGACCATAAGCCCATAAAGTCATTGCCCCCGTATGCCCGGGCCAAAATAGTTCCTGGAAAGGGTGCTCCCTTTCTCATGGGCCAATTCAAATTTCTAAAACGCAACGTTAATAGGATCGCTCGCTCCTTTTTACTGCTTTCCGTGGCCCGGATCCTTTGTCTGGGATTTGCAGGAGCCATCGTTATTGGGTCCTTTATGATCTATGCTTCAGAAGCAGGCAGGATCGCTTACGCGGATTCTTTTTATCTGGCTGCTTCCGCGATCTGTGTGACCGGCCTAACTACCGTTCCGATCAGTGAATTGGCATTCTCTTCTCAAGTGATCATGCTCTTTCTCTTCCAGATCGGGGGCTTGGGAATTATTACCTTTGCGGTTTTGGTGGGAATACTCGTTGTTCGAGGTCTTTCCAGAAGTACTAGGATCGCAGCCTTCTTCTTTGAGGCGATCGACTCCCATGAATCCGATGACGGTCAGACCAAAAAGGCTCCTTATGTTCGGCGCATCCTACTTTCCATTCTGAATATTTCTCTCTCTATCGAATTATTGGGTGCCTGTCTTCTTTATATCAGCATGCCGGACGACTTGAGCGGATTGCCAGGGGATCCGAATCGACTTTTTTTGAGCTTGTTCACCGCAGTCTCCGCATTCAATAACGCAGGCTTCTCGATAGTGGACGATCTTTCCTTCTTATCCAAGGATCCTTTGGCCTTACTCGTTGTAGAAAGTCTAGTAGTGATGGGAGGGATAGGTTTTCCTGTTATCTTATTCTTTGAGAAAACACTTCTAGAAGCATTTCGCAATGTAATGAATCGGATAGAAGTCGCTATGGAAACCTATCTCATGTCCAGAGCATTGGAAGAAGGAAAGGAACCTTCTTGGATCTATCTTCTTCTGATCCGAATGTCTTTCTGGGCCGAGGAAAGATTAGCGCTGTATCGCCAGGCATTGAAAGGGGAGTCCAGCAGGATCCAGATGAAACTTCTACTTTATGGAAGTTTAATATTGGTTCATGTGGGAGGGATAGGGATCCTGATCACCGAATGGGATAATCCGGAAACCATTGGAAAATTCTCCTTCATAGATAAGTTATTTAACTCCTTCTTCCTTTCTGTATCTTCCAGAACGGCGGGCTTCAATACATTCGATCTCTCCGAGATTCGGAGTCCTACCTATGTGTTGCTCTGCTCTTTGATGTTCGTCGGAGGTGGACCTCAAGGAGCTGCCGGAGGGATCAAGATCACCACATTTGTGATCCTATTGATGTATCTGCGAAATGTGATCAATCCGCAAGCTAGGGTAAGCATCATGGGGGAAGAAGTCTCCAAGAACTCGGTTGCGATCTCTACAAGGATCTACTTTTTAGCAACGATCTCCATCGTATTCTTTATGCTGGTCATTACTTTGGCCAACGGTCATAGACACGGGATAGAGGATATTTTCTTCGAGGTGATGTCCGCGTTCGGAACTGTGGGTCTATCTAAGGGACTCACTCCTTATATCACAGGCATAGAGAAGTTCTTGTATCCTTGCATCATGTACGTGGGCAGAGTGGGAGTATTCACTCTATTGATCGCATTCACGGGACATTCCGGACTGGGATCCTTGGGCGCCCAGGATGACGGAGTCAAGATCCAAGTCGGTTAGATCCCTTCTTCTTTAAGAGATGAGGATTCGTTTTTCTTAATGATTCGCTTCCACCTGTTTGAAGTGGTAAATGAAGTAATCGTTCTTCTGATTGTGGATCACCGATATGAGTTCGAATCCCAAAGCCCCTAATGCGTCAAAAGCATCCTGATTCAATGGCTCTTGGGTATCGACGATCTTGTAAGTTATCTTTCTATGCATAGTGCAATTGATATAAGCTAACGAAACAAAGGTGTAAAGCCTAAAATCATATTATAATATCTGAATTCATGTTTGCGGATGAATTAGCGCCCATTTTGTCCTGGGATGGATAATCCTTAAGGTGTAGATATTCCCTATTTCAAAAGAGAGGATCACGTCCTGGCGGAAAGATCCTTGATTCTCCAAAAAATGAGAGTTAGAGACGGATTCTGGTCTCCGGAAGCCTTTAAAATTCCCTTGCAAGCCTTAGATTTACGAGCAATCTGGCCTCTACAGGCGAATCGATTTTCGGGAGAAAGAATGCTATTTTCTTACATAAAACTTTTAAGACCACATCAGTGGGTTAAGAATATAATCCTATTCGCGGGAATCATTTTCGGGAAAAAACTAGGCGATCTGGAATCCGTAGAGAGAGCCATTTATGCATTCTTTCTATTCTCCTTAACTGCCAGCTGCCAATATGTGATCAATGATTTCATGGATCGCAAAGAAGACGCTTTGCATCCGGAAAAGAAACACAGGCCATTGGCTTCGGGGGCAATCTCTCCTACGATCGCACTCCTATTCACTGCTATTCTTCTTTCCTTCACTCTAATTTTCTCATTTAAGTTACAGCCTGAGTTCTTCTACTGGGTGACCGGATATCTGATCTTCAATATAGTATATAGTAGATTCTTAAAACACATGGTCATCTTGGATGTGATGAGTATTTCCTTCGGTTTCGTAGTGAGAGCCATTGCGGGTTCCATCGTAGTAGGAGTGAGTTTCTCTTCTTGGCTTCTGCTTTGCACTTTCATGCTGGCTCTCTATTGGGGTTTCGGCAAGAGAAGGGGAGAGCTCATCATCTTGGAAGAAGGAGCCAAGGGTCATCGCAAGATCCTAGAAGAATACTCCGTCAATTTCCTGGATCTGATGATGGGGATTGTCGCAACCATGACATTGGTTACCTATGTTATGTATGTTACTAGTCCGCATACCATTGAGAATTTGGGAACCGACAAAATGGTTTATACCATTCCGATCGTGGTCTACGCGATCTTTAGATCCTTGTACATTATCTATATCAAGAACATGGGCCACAATCCTACTAAGGCGATCCTTACGGATTGGGGTGTCCTTGTGGCGGGATTTCTGTGGCTTTTACTGGTTGTTTGGATCATGTACTCGGGTTCCGGACAAAGTCTTCCCTTTCATCTATAACACAGGTCTAATCTAGGACATGAATCAAAAGGTGAGATCGGCGTTACAGTACGGAGGAGCATTCATTCTTCTATTGACCGCTACTTTTTTCTTGGCCTGGTTTAGAGCCTTGGACACAGAACCTGTTTTGAGTCTGGATGGAAAAGAATTCAGAACTCCAATAGGAGAGAAGGCAAGCATCAAGGGCAAGACCACTGTAGTTTATTTTTGGGCGACTTGGTGCGGAGTCTGCAACACGAATCTTCCTTTAGTGAAATGGTATGCTTCTTCTTTGAAGGATCAAAATCGTTTCGCATTCATTAGTGTGGAAGAAGGGGACAGCGAAGTCGCTCTCAAGAATTATCTGGAAAAACAAAGTATAGATTTTCCGGTGATCGTAGGTAATCCGATGTTACTTAGGGATTGGGGGATCAGGGGCTATCCTAGTTTTTATATTTTAGATGGAGAAGGAAGAGTTCGCTTCGCCGAATCGGGGATCATGAGCCCGTTCGGGATGTTTTTGCGACTCGTATGGACTAGGATTTTCTGGTCTTAGTCCGTCCTAGAAGATAGGAAACGGAGCTCTGTTCTTGAATTTTCGAGTCCTGCTTTCCGATACTGAATACGATGGACTCCTATAAACCGAAACCTCTTTTAAACAAGAGCGAATTGCGTCAGATCAAACGATCCAGGACCAGGGTCCAGGGAAATAAGGTCATAACGGACGATGTGAAGAAGCTCAAGTCTTTGAGCGTCACTCCCGACCTTCCCGAAGAAGAATTAGTAAATTATTATAAAGAACCGATCTGGATCGAGTATTATATCCCTAGAGAATCCAGATTCGCTTATGAAGTAAAGTATCTCTATGTTCGGCTGATCGATTCCGAGCCGAGGCCTGCCCCTTTGGATCCTATCTTAAGAGAAGCCATCCAAAAGGATTCCTTTGTAGATCTCATCGAGGTCATTCGGCTTCATCCTGAAAAAGAAAAGCTCATTCAATCTTCTTATGTGTCTTCTATGCCTTTTTTCGAATCCATATCTTCCGGATACAAACAGTACCAACAGACAAAGGACCCTCATTATCTTCGGATCCCTCTCTATCATACAGAGACTTTAATGAAGAAGGAGCCTTCTCTCTCCACTTTGGAATTCACCGGGAACTTCTTCTTACATAATCTGAATTGGCTGATCCGAAGACTGAATCGGGGCGGAAAGGAATTCTCCTTAGAAGATGAGACCATTTCCATTCTGATCAAGAGAAGGAACGAATACTGGGAGAAGAAAAATCTTCCGGCAGACGAGGACTTCGATCTGTTTGCTGCGCTTTTTTACGAACAGGCTTTTCCGAACAGAGGTCTGGAAGATCTAGAAGCGGCCGAACTTCTGGATGAAGAATAAAAAAAGAGTGCTAATTTCCAAAGGCTTGTAAGTCTAACGATTACAGGGTAGAGATTTGGAAGCAACAGTATCGATCTATTCGGACGTAGTTTGTCCTTGGTGCTATATAGGTAAGAAAAGATTGGAACAGGCGATCGAGTCCTGGAAGACCAATCATCCGAACGATACGATCCAAGTAAGTTGGAAACCTTTTCAATTGAACCCTGATCTGCCGGAGGGCGGCGAGGATAGAGAAGCTCATATGGTCAAGAAATTCGGTTCCTTGGACCGAGTGAGGATGATGACCCAAAGAGTTACCGATATCGCAAAAGAAGACGGTTTACAGTTCTCTAATATACTGCAAGGTCATCAGCCCAATACTTTCCTTCTTCATGCACTGATCCGTAAGGCAAGGAATTATAATAAGGAAGCGGAGCTCGCAGAGATTTTCTTCAGTAAATTCTTCTCAGAGTCAAAGAATTTATCCGACGATTCTGTCATTCAGGAAGGATTGGCCCAAGTAGGGATCCCGGAAACCGAATTGGAAGAAGTTCGCAAGGATACCAAGCTTCTGGCTGAGATCGCGAACGAAGAGAATGAAGGAAAGATCATGGGAGTGACCGGAGTTCCGTTCTATATCTTTAACGATAAATATGCCGTATCCGGCGCCCAGGGACCGGATCTATTCCTGCAAGTATTCGAACGATTAGAATCGGAAGCGAGCGCCTAAGAGGAGCTTTCCGTTCCTCTGCTGGTCCCTTCTCCCAGCCATAAGAATAGCCTTCGGATCCGATAGAGGTAGGAGGCTTCCGCTCTCTCTAATACGCCGTCCGGAACATTCGGAAATTCGAATTCTCTGATATTTCTGGGACTTCCGTTCCAATCGATCGCTTGGAATAAGGACTCCTTGGGAGAGGGAGAAAGAGCCAGTCTGTCCCTTAAGAAAAGAAGAAGGTCCCGTGATTCGAAGAACGCTTTTGCTACGTCCTTAAGGCCTGTGGCAAGGTTTTGATACACATTTTCCCGGTTGAAGTCGATCAAGCAAAAGCTAAGAGGGAAGTAAGGAGTTCCTAAAAGACTTCGTACCTTTGGGCTTAGGTCCCTCGGAGCAAAGGATTCTGCGTCCAGAAGAAGTACTCCCGGTTTAGTTTCCTTTAGCATATTAGGAAGTCCTAAAATATCTTTGCACCAATGAGCGTTGGATCCGCAGGCCCGAAGCAAGGACCTATATTTTGAGAACAGATCCGAGTTCTCAGTAAGAAGAACCATTTCCGGATGCAGAGGTTTGGAAAAACGAAAGAGAGGGAATTCTTCTAAAGGAAAAAGATTCAAGTCGTAGACCCGAGTGGCTCCGGCTCTGAGAAAGGAATTCTTTTCTTCCGGGTCGAAGCGTCCGATCAAGCAGACTTCTCTGGACCAATCCTGTGCGGATCGAATGTCTTCGGGTAGTACCGAAGATTTCCAGATCAGCGTTTCTTTGGGAGCGGAAGGAAATCCGGAGGAGGTGACCCATTCGGTCTGTTCTATTCCTTTCCACTTTAATAAGGCAATGAGGAACTCAAGCTCATCCGAAGTTAGTCGATGCAGAAGTAAAAGGTCGGAGAGTAAGTTCATCGCTTTTTGTAAGGACGGGTTTTTTCCTTGACCTTGGGGATTTTCGTCCGATCCTAGAATTGGTGCGTTGCGAAAAACTCGCAACTAGGAAAGGGAAATCGCAAATAAAAACCAGTTTGTCTACTGAGACAAATAGCTTTAGGACATTCTTCCTAAGCGCCGGGCACGAGCAAAACAAAGAATGAAGGTTCTAAAAAGATACGCAAATAGAAGGTTGTACGACCCCGAAACTAGCAAGACCATCACCTTGGAAGATGTCGCTGAGATGATCATCTCAGGCGAAGAGATCAAGGTGATCGATAATATGAGCGGGCAAGACATCACTCCTAAGATCTTAGGGCAGACCTTCCTTAAAGTCAGCCTCGGCCAAAGAAACGAAGAATTCTCCAATTATATGCTTTCCGCTCTGATCCGGGAGACTGGAAAGAATATCAGTGCTTTATTCGGGCGCCTGGTCCTTGGCGGTATCGGACTCGCATATCTTACTAAAGAAAAAATGGACAGGATCCTCCAAAGCATGGTGGCCTTGGGGGAACTTAGACTCGAAGAAGTGAAAAGCTATCGAGAGGATCTTTTGACCCACCTTGCCCAGAGAGCCAGTGAAAACAGCGAACAGATCCAAGAGGACCTGAAAAAAGTCGGCCGGGAACTGGAAGAAGGGGGAGAAAAGGAATTGGCGGTCGAGGATCTCTCGGAGAAAATTCGCAGGATTGCGGAAAGGGTCAAGGAAACCGAATCCTTATAGCCGATTCTCGCCCTCACGGGTTAAGACAGGGCTTCCTAGATCCGATACTTTCTGTAGGGGGAACCCATGTCTATTTTGAGAATCCTTAGCCTCGGAATCATTTCGTTTTTTGCATTCAATCTCTCCGCAAAGGAGATGATCCACGAAAAACTGGACCAACTCTTTTACGACCAAGTAAAGAAGTTGGAAAGCGGAAGCTTGGAAGAAAGGATCCAGGCGGCCGACTATTTAAAATTCGTGACTAGCAAACTTGCAGTCCGTCCCCTTTTAAAGGCACTCAAAGGAAATCCGAACGTTCCGAAATCGGATGAGAATTCTCCTTCATTGAAGTTCGTGATCGCTCAGGCCTTGGGAGCGATGGAATCCGATGTCTCCGGACCAGGTATGGTCGAAGAGATCAAGAGAGCTTCCGCTTTGGTTCAGGAAAATGACCAACCTACATTTAGCGCTCCTGACGGTTATAATCTCGTGATCTCTACGGGAGAATTGTTAAGGAATGTAGGACTTCTTCCTTATACTAAGGAGAATCAAGACGCGATCATCGCAGGCTTAAGTCATCCTAATTTCTATATTCGCGCTTCTGCAGCAGACGGTTTGAAGAATTTGAATCGAAAAGACACTCTGAGCCAATTGAATTCGGCAATCGATAAAGAGAAGAATCCGTTTGCGAAGGTCGCCATCTTGAATGCGATCGTTTATATCAATCGGATCGCAAACCAGAAATTCCATGATCTATGCGCCTTCTTAAAAGATGAGTCTCCGATGGTCCGTTATAGAGCTTCCATGGCAGTGGGAGAAGTGGATCTGAAAGCTGGCGAGTATTCTTTGAGAGAGGCTCTACTCATTGAGCATGATCAGATCGTAAGAGAGCAGATCAAGAAGGACCTCGCGAATGTTACCGGATTTAAAATGCCGGCAAACACACCTTTCTATTTTAAAGACTAGGATTGGGTAAGGTTAGTAGAAGGAAAAAGCCTCCGAGTTCGGGGGCTTTTTTGTTTCTATCCCGTGCGGGAATATTGTGAATCGGATCTCTATAGAAAGTAACGGGAAAAAGGTAAGGAACCTGGGAGATACTGGGATCGAACCAGTGACCTCTACCATGTCAAGGTAGCGCTCTAACCAGCTGAGCTAATCCCCCGGTACAGTCAGTATTTCGTCGCAAACCGAGCCGTAAAGCCTTTTAGATCTCAGGGCCAGAAGTGCAGCAGTAGGGAAATTGCCTGGTGGGCTTGTAATAGTTCCTACATGGGGATTTTTTTGGCGCCCCCACCCTGCATCTTGGGTGGGGGGAGTGGCTTGTGGGAGCGCTCCTTGCCTACCACAAAATCGTCTTTTCTGCAATCATTTCTGATCCGGGTTCCCTGCGTGTAGGAACTCTTGGTCCTCTCTTTTGGAACTGGGCGTTATATTTTTTACATAACGACTTATCAAAAAAGAAGAATTTCTCCGATTCTATCTGCTTTTCCTGGTCGATTTCAAAATCGGCGAGGGTTTTCCGAGATCGGCGCGCTAGTCTCCTTCCATACGGTTATAGTGTGTGCTACAAAACCCGATGAAAACGGGGGAGAAACAGATGCCAGTGCAAACTCAGAAAAAGGAACGTAAAATCAAGCCCATCGACGGAAACTCTCCGAGCGTACGCAAGATGGACTTTGAAGGGTTGGATCAATTGTCCGATTACTATGTAGCGGGGAATTCTTTTATCACTCACACGGTAAACGCGTATCATGTCATTTTTCCGGAAGGCGAAAGATTCTTTATTAAGAGCGTGAAGGCTTTCGCGGACCAAGTGACTGATCCGGATCTACAGAGCCGTATCAAGGGATTCATTGGGCAAGAAGTCCAACATGGAAAAGAGCATGAGAAGGCTCTAGAAATGCTAGTGAAGCAAGGCCGTCCTGTTTCTAAAATATTAAAATTTTATACGAAAACCGCTTATGGATTCTTTTGGCCCGTTCTAGAATTTATTTTTGGTAAGAAGCTCAAGCTTGCAGTGACTGCCGGCCTGGAGCATTATACGGCTTCTTTAGGAGAAGTTTCCTTAAAATATAATCTGCACGATCAGGCGGAAGGCGAGATGAGAAATCTTCTTCTCTGGCATGCTTGTGAAGAGATCGAACACAAATCCGTTGCTTATGATGTTTTACAGACGATTTCTAAAAGCTATGTGCTTAGGATCTTCGGGTTCATCGTGGCGTCGGTTATGTTTTGGGGATATGCGTTCACACTGCAGCATCTGTTCATCTTCTCCGATCCTAAGATCGGGATTCGTAGATACTTTGCGGATCTAAGAAGTGCTCGTTCCTATGCAAAATTGATCGTAACCGAGGTCGGGAAAATGTCTTTGCTGTATTTCAAACCCGATTTCCATCCAAACCAAACCGGCGGATACGAACTTGCTAACGCTGCTTTGGCAACTATATAGAAAGAGAAGAGGATCTAAATGAACGCTTCAACTGAGACTAAAAAAAGAAATCTAAAATCCATAGATGCGAATTCTCCCACTGTTCGCAAAATGAATTTCGAAGGACTGGAGGATCTTCCGGATCATTACATAGCCAATAACTCGTATCTTACTCATAATGTGAACGCTTACCATGTTCTCTTTCCGGAAGGGGAGAGGTTCTTTATCAAAAGTGTGAAAGCATTCGCTGATCAAGTAAAAGACCCAGGTCTTTCGAATCGTGTGAAGGCGTTTATCGGACAGGAAGTCCAGCACGGAAAGGAACATGAAAAGATCCTAGAAGTCCTAAAGGGTCAACATAGACCCATTGATCTCATGGTGAAGATCTATAAATGGACCGCTTTCAGTTTCTTTCTTCCTCTCTTCGAATTGATTTTCGGTAAAAAGCTGAAGCTTGCAGTGACTGCAGGTCTGGAACATTATACCGCTAGCATGGCAGAGGTATCCATTCGTCATCAATTGCATGAACATGCGTATGGAGATATGAGAAACCTTCTTCTTTGGCACGCTTGCGAAGAGATCGAGCATAAGTCAGTTGCTTACGATGTACTGCAAACCGTTTCTAAAAGCTATGCCCTACGGATTTTAGGATTCATCATCGCGTCGTTCATGTTCTGGGGATATTCTATCGCTTTTCAGCATTGGTTCTTGTTGGCCGATAAGAAGGTTAGCTTTCGTAAATATCTTCAAGATCTGAACAACTCTCGTGAATTCGGAAGGAAATTATATCCAAGGTTAGCAGAGCTTTCGCTTCTGTATTTTAAGAAGGATTTTCATCCCGATCAGACCGGCGGTTATGAGCTTGCGAACGAAGCTCTTATAACTATTTAGCACCCATCCAATCACTTTGCTCCCCGCTTCCCGCTCGATTCAAAGAACGGGAAGCGGTTTTTTTCTTTTTAAAGCTCCAACCATTCCTTTAGAAAAGGCTGATATTTCACCGGAGCGAATTCCTTATAGATATATTTTGCACAGTTCTCTTTTACGAACGGATCGTTCTTCATGATCTCCTGCAATTCCTCTAAAGAAGAAGATTTACCGATGATCATTCCTCCGTCTCTGGGAACTCTAGGACCGGACAAGAGTAGCACTCCCTTATCGTATTGGGTTTGTAGGAATTCTCTATGGGCCGGAGTGACCTCGTTCAGCTTTTCCATAGGGACGGTGTATTCTAATTCTATCAGAAAAAATTTCATAGGCTTGTTTTCCAAATTTTAGCTCCTGAATTCGATTGGCAATCGATTGAATTCGGGAATTCGGAACCTTCTTCAAAAATAGTCCGAGAGAGAATGGTTCCTATTTTAATTGAGGTATTTCTCTTTTAAAATAAGAGAAGAAGATATCTTCTGCCGTTTCCCGATTGGAATGGCTCTTCTTTCCCAAGATCAATAGATTGTCTTTTGCTCTGGACAATGCAACGTAGAGAACTCTTCTTTCTTCCTCCCAGACGGAGCTAGGAGAATCTTTTCGAATATTCCAACCATCCGACAGGTCTACAATGACCGTATGGAACTCCAGACCTTTGGACGCATGGATGGTAAGCAATAGTTCCGAAGGAACTCCTACGCTTAAATATTCCCGGATCCTATGATTGGATCTGCAAAGTATCCTTAGATCTCCGCCACTGGCTTTGTAAAATTCCCCAAGATAGGAAAATAGATCGCTGATCTTATCCATTTTCAATCTGCCGATCCTTGACCTTCCTTCTCTGTGAGCTAGAACGGTCTTCGGGATCCGATTCTCATTCTTTTCGATAGGGATCGAAGAAACTTCTACGATCTTGGGTAAGGATCTGTAATTCGTACTTAGGAATTTACGAGAGCAAGGAACGAATAGATCCGGAAAATTTAAGAAGATACTGGGTTCGCTACCTCGGAATGCATAGATCGACTGACTGTCGTCTCCTACAACTGTGATCCTGGATCGATCCGATAAAAGCCGTAAGAAACGCAATTGTTGCGAGTCGGTGTCTTGGAACTCGTCTACTAAGATCCTCTTCAAGCCGGATTTAGGGATTTCTGTCCAAGGTTCTTCGCCTTCTAAAGAATCTAAAAATAGACAGACTAGATCGTCCAGATCCAGTTTATGCTCTTTAGACTTAAACTTTTTATAATCTTCTAATAAAGGAATTTTCCAGGAATGAGGGAAATCTTTCGGTAGTAGAATATCCCCGCTGAGTAACTCAAAAGGGATCCCTCCTATACTGTCCGATTCTTTTCGGAACCACTCTCTAAAGAAAGCATTCTTCTCCGCAGGTAAAAGGATAGAAGGTCGATCCTTTTTGAAACGAGGATGCCAATTCGTTAAGGCTCTTAAGCAAAAAGAATGAAAGGTATGAACTCTTACTGACTCGATCCCGGTCTGCGTATGGATCCTCTCTCGGATCTCACCTGCCGCCTTTCGTGTAAAAGTAAGTACAAGGATCTCTTCGCCCGAGGTATTTCTTTCTAGCTCTTTTTGGATCACTCCTACGAGTGTGCTTGTTTTTCCGGAACCGGCTGCTGCGATCACTTGCAGGAATCTAGATGTATCTTCTATGACTTCTCTTTGTTCCGGACTGAATTTAAGTTCTTTCATGGAAAGAGCGGTTCTCAGATAGAAAGAATGGGAGCGGAATTTTGGTTCCGGTATCATTCGCATTTAGATACGAAGAAATTTTCATTCTCTTCTTCTTGAAAAAGGATCTGAGGGATTGTAGTTCCGCTTAGTAAGAACGGATTTGAGAAGGTGAAAATAGGGAGAGAGCGATGGGATCTCCTCCCGCGTACGACGGGAGGAGATATGGGATCAAGGTTGAGGAGTCGTATCTACGGGAGCGGTAGGGATCCTTCCTGAATCAGGCATATTGAAGATCATAGGCAATGCGTCCTTGCCTGTAGGAACGAGTAATAGTTTGGTATTCGGGTTCTCAAACGCTTTCAACTGCAAGTATTGTTTGGTCAACTGAGCGGCTATGAGTTTCTGAGCCTTTGCCTTCGCTTGGGCCTCGATCACGATTGCCTGTGCGTTACCTTCCGCTTCGATTGCAGTGGATTTTGCCTTAGCCTCCGCATGGATGACAGTAATCTCCGCATCCTTCTTCGCGATATTGATCTCGAATTTCATCTGCTCCTGTTCTTGTTCTTTGGTGAGTTTACCTTCGATCGCAGTCAAGATAGGACGGCTATATTCGATATCGTCTATGATCACATCATCTATCTCTATGTGCTTTCCTCTCAGCTTGTCTCCCAAGGCTTGTCTGATATCGGAAGAGACCTTAGGAGTTTCCTTGGAAATTCGGATCATGCTATAAGCGGATAATGCGTTACGCACAGAGGTTCGAAACTGAGGGCGGACCACCTTGTCATAATAATCCGGACCGATCTCTATCTGCAGGTTATAGATCTCGCTAGGAACAGGCCTGAGGATGACCGCTGCAACAACGTTAATGGTCAAATCGTCTCTAGTAAGAACGTCTACTTTTTCTTTGTAAGAAGTCCATTGGGTCGGATATAGAATGATATCGTTCCAAGGAGCGTAGAAATAAAGAGCGTTAGTCAATAGATCTCTTTGTAAACCACTCGTTAGAGGATGATACCTGAGTCCGGCCTCTCCGGGACGGATATTGGTATAGCAGCCTGTGCTTGCAATGAAGCCCAGGAGGAGGACTGCAAGACAGCTGAATTTAAGGGAAAAGAAGTGAAACCTGTTCATAAAAATCTCCGGAGAGTCCTATCTTATTATTGGACCGGGTTATAGTTCGGAACGTTTCCCTCAGAAAGGGAATCGGAATGAACGGTAAGAAAAACGGTTGTACGAATCTATTCTTTTTCTCTTATTTGGTACTCATGGGCGATGGTAGGGAAGAAGATCAAAAGGGTTTACCTAAGATCAGGACCAGATTCAAAGGGGTTGTAGATTCTATCCTTGTCCATAGGAACGAGGAGAGATCCAGGATACTGATCAAGGACATAAGACTGCTTGTTTCGGGACGTAAGGTGATCTATGCCCAAGAGTTCTACTATTCCACCAGATTCAGAAAGCAAAGACTGAAGCAAGGAGATCCTGTGGAATTCGATGCTAGAATAAGACCCGATAAGAGAGGAGTTTCCTCCGAAAAAATACGATTAAATTACCCTACAAAGATCTACAAGCATGTGGGTGATCAAACAGGCCTCTTTCCGGAGTCGTGAAGACGTTTGACTTCCTTGAACGGCCCCCGAATCTGACTTCGAGGCAAGATTTTGGAAACCATCAAATTCGTTTTGGACTTTTTTCTGCATTTGGAGCAACATCTGGATGCGTTGATCCTGGCTTATGGCACTTGGATCTATCTGATCTTATTCTTAATTATCTTCTGCGAAACTGGTCTAGTGGTGACTCCTATCCTTCCCGGTGATAGTCTTCTCTTTGCCTTAGGTGCCTTCGCCGCTAGGGGAAGTCTGGATCTGGCAACCGTTCTGGTGCTGCTCATCATCGCCGCCATTTTAGGCGACACAGTGAACTATTCCATCGGCAATCTGGCGGGAGACCAAATCCTATCCAAAGAAAAGATCCCTTTCCTGAACAAAAAGCATCTGGAAAAGGCCCACAGATTCTACGAGCAATATGGCGGAAAAACGATCATCATTGCCAGATTCATTCCGATCATCCGTACCTTCGCTCCTTTCGTAGCGGGTATCGGAAAGATGACCTACACTAAATTCATTCTTTATAATATTGTAGGAGGAGTCCTCTGGATCGTCGTATTCACACTAGGCGGATATAAGTTCGGCAATCTAGAATTCGTTCAGAGAAACTTTAAGATCGTGATCCTTGCGATCATCGTGATCTCCGTGATGCCTGCCGTCATAGAATTCATCAGAGAATCCAGAAAAGCAAGACGACGTTCACAGAGTTAATCATCAAGAAGAAGGGCAATCCCTGATCTGTGAGATATTCCTCACAAAGGGTTTGTCCTTATAACGTTTAAACGGAGGGGATTCCATATCTCTCTTGCGGTCCGAGTCTCCTCCGCTTCCTGCCGGACTGATCCCTACCGGTCCGAAATTGGAAGGTGGAAAGAAACAACGCGGGAACTCCTTTGCTTGCTCCAATTTCTTAGCCTTCTCCTTGGCTTTAAAGACCGCATCTTTTACTCGAACAAACAGAACAGAAGAATCCTCCGACCAACGTATCCTGTACTCCGGCGTTTCATTCCATTCTTTTAAAACGAATTCAGAATAAGAGCTGTCCAAAGAAGAAGATTGCCCGTTTACATCCGCAAGTACTAGAGTAGGGGATTGGATCTCCAGGTTTGCATCCAATATACCCAAGATCAATGCTGCAGTTCCTCCGTCAGGAGAAGGAACGAAATGAAGAATGGTCTGACCCTCCTTTAAGAAACCTTTCGGATCAAAAGAATGAAATCCTTTGGGAGACCAGACTGCGGGGAATCGATCGACACTTCCGTACTCGTCATTCGAACCTTGGATCCAGAACAAGCGATTCGTCTCGGAATGAAAGTATACGGAGCCTGGCAGGGTCCAGGAATTGATCTCATAGGAATAGATAGGAGGATCACCGTCTATCTTTTGCGGTTCGTTCAGATCGTAGATCCTGAACTTAGTACGATAATTCTTTTTGATCGTGGTGCCGGTCAAAGGATTCCATGGTTCCTTCTCTTCATACAATACTTCCGTCTGTACGATGTTCTTTCCCGATTCGGACCATCCTCTTTCTATAGCGAGGCTTGCGGGTTTCCAACGGATCTGAGAGCAGGAGATCAATAGTATAGGGAGCGCGATCCAAAGAAGTTTCATAATTTCTAATATACCGGGAGAGTATGACCTTTATAGAGTAATGAATCGATCCATCTTGCTATCGATCCTGTAATATATCTTCGCCGATCCGTAAGGATAGGAAGATCCTATTTAAAAGGGTTTTATTCGAGTTGAAAAGGAAAAAATAAGGTGGGTAGCTTAAGCGAAGAAAACAAAAGCGCGTCGGAATCGACGCGCTTTGAGCCGGATATTATCTCCAGCCTTCGTTTTTCAATTCACTATGGTTTAAATACAGTCCCGCTGATCCAACGGAAGGAGCTCTTGTATGACCTTGGAATTGGGTATAAGTTACGTTCGAACCGAACGGCCAAATACCTTCGTACTGTGTCACTGACGATTGGCAAACATCCAAACCGCCTGCTTTATTGTAAGCGCAGGAAGAGTGGAATGCGACTGCGTAATCGTCTTCTCCAGGAAGAATCAAGGAAGCACCGATCATACCTTTGGTTCCCGGTACTTGGTACACTGTAATACCATTAGTGGTATTGTGATTGTATGCGCCGCGAGCGGTGCCAACGATCAAGGATTTATCCATAGCGTTACCAGCGAATCCGAACGTAATACCGTTCAGGGCGGAAGCAAGCTCGGATCCACCGGAAGCGGAAGCCAATGCCGTTACTTTCGTAAGGTTATAGCCTTTGCTAGAAGTGGTTCCTCCTAAATTCGAGAGCCAGTACTCGATTGCATAGCAACCCGCGCTATGACATACGATCTTGCAAGAGTTGGAACCTTTGCAATATGTATTCAAGCCCGTAGTGATATTGGTCTGAGCACGAGCGGTTCCATAATTTCTTGGGTCAGAAGTTCCATCGTATCCGACGAAGATCTTTGCTCCCGAAACAGAATTCGGTGCAGTTCCCCAATAATTATTCACGTCCGTAGTTCCCACTCCATTGTGGTTGCTGTCAGATTTTCCGTGAATGAAAACCGTGTAGGTTTGCGCGGAAAGCGAGCCAGCAAACAATGATGCGAAAACACATCCCAATATCATACTCTTCCAATTTTTCATCTTCTCTATTCTCCGATCTTTTGGGAAGGCCAAGTAACCAGGTCACTTGATTTTCCCGGTCTACAAGTATGAGTGAAAGGGGGTTTAGAGTCAAGTGGATTGGGTTCTTTTTAACATAACAGATCAAATACAAAAATGTAAAAAGGAAATACATAATATAAGAAAAATATAATATATAGCGATCGCTACAATAGCATACTCTGTTTGTTATAAGTTTTTTAAAACAACCGTTGGGAATAGAAATTTCGGTGTAACTCGTTGAATCGACAAACCATTGCGCAGTGTGCAAATGAATACGTTCTAGTAAAACTAAACCGAAAGGGTTATGGTGGGGTAGAAGAGGTCCTTCTATAAAATAAGGGTTGAGCTAGCTTCCATATATTCATATACAGGTGAGCCGAATAGGAATAGAAAGATCGCCTGAATGAATCGAAAAAAAATTTTTATCTACCTTGGACTTGCTCTTGTAGTGGCCTTAGTTTTTTATCTATTAAGGGATGAGGCCGAAGAGAACGGTTGGTTCTTATCGGAAGAAGAGAAGAAAGCAAAAGCAGAATGGATGGCAAAGGGAGGTCCTCCTGGCGGAGGTTCTTCTGAGGCGGACGATCCAAACTACCTGGAGAAACTGGACCAGGCCGTTCCCCCTGAGAAAGTGCTGAAGGATTATTTGGAATGGGCAGAATATCCGCCTAACTCCCGTCCTCTTACAAAGTACAATTCGGACTTATTAGATCCTTATTTCATTCCTCTCGTGGCTATTCCTATGGTGGATCATCCCCAAGACAAAAAGGGGAATGGTTACTCTTGCAAATTGCAACCATTGCAATGGGCGGCAATCGGGATCAAGGATCCTCTTCATATCACTTTGGAATGTTTCGGTCCGACTTACGAAAGAGCTCCATTAGATGTTCGTAATGTAAAGCTTTGGAAGGAATTCGACGGGATCAAGTATCCTGCGCTTCCTCCGTATGGGAACGATCATGGGATCGACGGGGATGTACGAGCTAAGGATAATGTGTTCACCTTCGAATGGAGACCGAGTTATAAGGATTGGGGGGACATGTACTTAGAAGTGGAATTTGTCTATGGCAAGGAGAAGAAACAGGGAAAACTAATGACCTCTTTCTTCTCTTCTCCGAATCAACCTGCGGAGTGGAGCGGCTATTTCTTGGATAATGCGAAAGAGGGCTCTCTAAACGTAAAGGCGGGTCTGAATATATTCAAGGCGGGAACGTATCATTTGGAAGGAAATCTGGTCAACGCGGCAAATGGAGAACCTATTGCTTGGGCTTCCTTCGACGGAAAGTTAGCTGCGGGTCGACAAGAAGTGGACTTTCTATTTTATGGAAAGCTAATACGGGAAAGTGATTACGAAGGCCCGTATGCACTGACACAATTGAGAGGTCATAGGGTAAATCTTGCAGTGGATCCGGATTGGTTCGGTCAGGGAGAAGATGGCATGAAGAAGATCCTGGCTGCTAAGACGACAGAGCCTGACAAGGAATTGGTAGCGCCATATAAGGAGAAATTCACTACCAAAGAATACAGTATGAATAGTTTCTCCTTAAAGGCTTGGGAAGCTCCCGAAAAGGACCAAAAGATCAAACAGCTACAGGATATGGTAAAATAGGATTTTTGCTCAAGAGCGATAGCTGCCTGAGACAGGTTTGTCCCAAATTTCAGGATCGATTCGCCTCTACATTTCTTTATCAGTAGTCGACAGCTAAAAGAAAAGCCCGGTAATAAGACCGGGCTTTTTACTTTTTTGGTACTCGTGAAATTGGGATTAGTGGGTTTGCAACCAGTTCACTAGATCGCCCAAGACTTTGGCTTTGTCTGCCGGAAGCTCGTTCATGGTTTCATGATACAATCCTTCGTAAACGCGTTTGGTCTTGTCTGCGGCAGGAATTACCTCAAAAGCCTCATCCGTTCCGACAGAAAGAGCGATAGCGTCTTCTTTGCCATGGAACATATACACTGGTATCTGGATTTTCGCGGCTTTTTCTAAGGCCTTTTCTTTCGAATTCAATAAGAAGTCTCCTAGGTATGCGCCCACGGAACCGTGGACTAAAGGATCCTTTTTATAGGCTTTGACTACTTCTTTGTCGTGAGAAAGAGCGTTTACGTCCAATCCGGTAGGAACCGTTAAGGTCGGGAAAGCTCCTGCTAAAAGACTTCCTGCGCCTTTCTTTATGTTCATTACCAGATCCGTTTTGACTGCGATCGGTAAGCCGCTTAGTACGAGACGATCCAGATTTGCTTGGTAAGAAGGTTCTCCCGCATAGAAAAGAGAAATAAGTGCCCCCATGGAATGGCCTAGGAGAGTTACTTTTTTTGCGTTTTCTTTTTGTTTGGCGATCCCGATCAATCGATCCAGATCCGCAAGGAACTGGTTGAAATGTGTGACTACTCCTCTACTGCCTCCGGATTTCCCGTGACCTCTGGCATCTATTAGATAAATATTATATTCTTTTCCGGAGAGAGCTTCTACTAGATTATCATATCTCTTTCCATGTTCTCCGATCCCATGATGGACAACCAGGGTCCTTGGATTGGATGCGTCTTTTGCACGATACGCTCTGTAATAGATGGATACGTCTCCGGCTCCAGCAAAGGTTCCGTCTTCTAGATGATAGTTTTGTTCCCAAGTCATTGGGCAAGGATCTAGGAAATCTAAAAATTATGGAAGGAAATTTCTTTTTAATTCGATTCTTTCTCTATTTTGAACGAACGTGATGATTCCTTTATGATGCGAAATAGATCAGGTAGGACTTTGCTCATCGGTAAATAAACCGGGTAGCAGATCTTCTTGTCCCTTCTTCTTTTTCTTATATTGATTGGGAATAGTGAAAAGATCCGTTCTGAGCTGGCTTCTTCGATTTAATCCAAATTTCCGGATGGAAAGAGAAAACCGTTTTTGTAATAGATCCGCATAGCTGCCTGTTCCTCTCATTCTTTCTCCCCATTTTGCATCATAGAGTTTCCCTCCTCTGGCTTCGGAGATGACCCGTAACACCTTTTCTTTCTTAAGAGGGTAGTGGCGGGAAAGCCAGTCTTCGAATAAGGGAGCCACTTCTAAGGGCAATCGTAAGAACACCATGCCTGCGGATTCTGCTCCTAATTGTGCGGCTGTCCCTAAAACAGTTTCCATCTCCGAGTCGTTGATGAATGGGATCACCGGTGCGAATAATACTCCTGTAGGAACTCCTACATCCGTAAGCGCCTTTACGGTCTCCATTCTCTTTCCGGGAGCCGGGGCTCTCGGTTCCAGTTTGGACCAAAGTTCTTTGTCCAAGGTTGTGATCGAGAAGAGTACCTTGATCAATCCGAGCGTTCCGAGTTTGGAAAGTAGATCCAGATCTCTTTGGATCAAAGAAGACTTAGTAATGATTGCTGCCGGTTGTTTGAATTCCAAGAGCACTTCGAGTATGCTGCGAGTGTTTTTATACACTCTTTCTCCCGGTTGGTAAGGATCTGTTGCAGTCCCGATGGTGATTGGGCTCACGGCTCCTTTCTTTTTTCTAAGTTCTTCGATGAGAAGCTCCGCAGGATTCTTTTTTACGAAGATCTTAGTCTCGAAATCCAAACCCGGAGAAAGATCCACGTAAGAATGGTTGGGTCTCGCAAAACAATAGATACATCCGTGTTCGCAGCCGCGATAGGGATTGATGCTAGCCTCGAACGGAATATCAGGGGATTTGTTCTTGGTCAGAATACTTTTAGAATCTTCCCAATAGAAATGGGTAGAAGGGGCAGGATCCTCCTCCGGATCCACATTGCGATCCTCCCACCAAGCCTCTCTTTGGATCGGATCGAACCGACTTGGTGGGCGCTTTTCTGTGCCTCGCTTCTTTGATCTCATACATAGATGAGATCAAATACTAAACATAAGTAAAGCAAAAATATATTTAGATAAAAATACCCAAGGTCGATTTTTCTTCGCCCTAGGTAAGAGATTTACTGGAGCTCTGCCTTAGCTCCTTCTCCCCAGGACAGGTACGCTGGGAGTCCTGAGATCGTGTTCGCATATTCGGAAGCCTTAGGACTTAATTCCACACCGTAGGTCTGGAAACGAGCTACTACAGGCGCGTAGAATGCGTCGGCGATCCCGAATTTCTTTCCGAATAGGAATGGACCCCCGAAAGTTTGCAGACATTCACTCCAGATAGCTTGCACTCTCGTAATGTCCTTGAGTGCGTCTGCTGGGATGTCCTTGCTTATTCTTCCGCAGAAATTCATACCTAAATGAGTTCTCATTGCGGAGAAGCCGGAATGCATTTCGGCTACTACCGATCTGGCTTGTGCTCTTGTGGCAGTGTCCTTGGGCCAAAGCTCCTTTTCCGGAAACTTCTCTGCCAAATATTCAGAAATGCTTAAGGAGTCCCAGATCTGTAATCCGTTGTCGTTTAACACCGGGACCTTGCCGGAAGGAGAATGCTTATCTATGGAGGCAGCGTATTCTGCTGTGAAAAGTTTCATCGGGATTTCTTGGAAAGAGATCCCGGATTGTTTCAAAAGGATCCAAGGTCGGAAGGACCAAGAAGAGATGTTTTTATTCCCTATTACAAGTGTTAGCTCGCTCATAACTTTGAATTTCTAAGAAGGTCGTTATAGAGCAAGAAACTAATCCTTTGTATTTAGTTTCTAAGAAGGAGTTTGTATAAAATGTACGTCTATTGTACATCACGCAACTTGCTAAATGATCTTAGGATATCCTTTAGGATTGGAGCATTCGTTCGCGGGAAATTGTGTCTTTTGTATTTAAAGAAGTATGTCAAGCCTGTGTGTACCTTATG
Source organism: Leptospira langatensis (assembly GCF_004770615.1). Taxonomy (NCBI): domain Bacteria; kingdom Pseudomonadati; phylum Spirochaetota; class Leptospiria; order Leptospirales; family Leptospiraceae; genus Leptospira; species Leptospira langatensis. The sequence goes on along the minus strand of NZ_RQER01000006.1, from coordinate 91,793 downwards.
TTCGATCGATCTTCGTTATCTTCTTCTCTTATTTTATAATTCCTTATGGGCTGTGGGATTTTTTCGAAAATGTAAGTCTTAGAAAACTATAAGATCGATCCTTGTCTCTCAGAGTTTTGGATGCTTCCATTTCTCTTTGATGAAGATGATGCGGATCGAAACTTATGATTCGTAAGAATCGGATGGATCTTAGTTTTGGAAAATATTAAAGAAATAATCCAAAGGCAAGAAAGTATGCCTGATATTTTGTTCATTTGCAATTCGGAAGGGCGCATCCTTCATGTAAACGAAAATGGCAGAGAGATTCTTGGCATAGCCTCGGCGGACTCTGCAAAGAGCTTTTCGGATTTTCTGTCCGAAACCGATCTCAAGTATCTAGAGACTGTAATCATTCCTAATGTATCTAAGTCCGGTGATTTTGCGGGAAGAGCTCTTCGCTTGAAAAAGAGAGATGGAAGCTTTCTTCCAACGAAACAACATGTTTATCTAATGCCGGATTCTAAAGAGGATCTTTCCTTCCTGTTCGTATTTAAGGAAGAAGTAGAGTCGGAAGCTGAGAAGAAAGACGCACTCTATAAGGCCTTTCAACAATCCCAGAACGGAATGTTCCTTACTGACAGAGCAGGGGTGATACTCGCAGTAAATAAACAATTCGAAGCGATCTCCGGTTTGAAAGAGAATGAACTCATCGGCAAGACCCCAAAAGCATTCCAGTCAGGAAGCTCCGCCAAACTTTTTTACGATGAGTTTTGGGAGAATGTACTACAAGGCTCCGTTGTGATCGGCAACTCGAAGAACGGTTTTGTAAAAGTCTCCGATTGGAAACAGAATGTATTCCCGATCCGAGATAAGAACGGAGAGGTTTCCAGTTTTTTAAGCACTATTTCCGCGAATTCGGAATCTTCTTCCGAAGCGAGAAGCAATTCCGTTGCGAACGATCTCAATAGACTTTCTACCGACGCTATCAAAAAGCAAGAAGGTATGGATAGAGACGCTTTGATCCTGACCCTAAGAGAAAAGACAAAGTTGACTAAGAAGGAAACCGAGATCTGTGCAGGAATCGCTTCCGGAAGGGATAAGAGCAAGATCAGTGAAGATCTAGGGATCCATCCTGGGACCATGAAGAATCACTTGAAATCCATCTATAGAAAGACAATAGATCTGGAGAAGGAGATTCCCGGTCCGGAAAGGGATAAACTCCAAAGGCTTACCATTTATTTATTCCGCTTATTGGGAGCATGATCCTTTAAGATCTTCCCTCATCGCGTTGCCCTAAGGCAAAAAAAATGCGGGGTCTCCCCCGCATAGTCAGTAACTCTGTAAAAATTTGGCTTACAACCCTGAGGCTTGGATCCCCTTGTACGAACAAGCTCCTATGTCTGTGTTACAGTAATAGAGCTTATACTCGAAATTATCGTTTGCGTCCTTTTCCAAGATCCCCGATCCGGAAAATCCTAAAGAAGAACAGGTGCTTTTAGAAGACTTCTCGCTTTCCAGAGGAGGAGCGATGTGTAGGAATCCTAGGGTCGCATTATAGAATGTCGTCCCGGAAACACTGGTGCCGCTAAAGATCTGCTTGAAGCTATCGTAACAAGTTCCTTGGTACGAGATCCCATCGTTTGTTTTCATGTTCACAACGGAAAGGGTTCCGTCGTTTACAGGATTGGCGAGTACGGATGCGAAGAGTCCTCCGCTGTCTACTTCGTTGGATTTCGCGCAGGATACTGCGAAGATCGCGATACTTAAGAAAATCGTTATAGATCTGATATGTTTCATGTTCTTTCCCTTACGCATTATTCCGCTCTATAGCGGCCTTCGGCTGCGGAGTAGTATTTTTCCTTTGTGGTGACCCCTGTTTGGAAGCTGAACTGGGCCTGGACGATGATTACCTGATTGTCCAAAGGCTTAGCAGCTCCCGTAATAGCGTCCTGTCCTAACATAGTGTGGAAGTTATTATAAAAGACTTGGATCTTCATTAGATGTTTATCCAAGAAGATATTCACACCTGCCCAATAAGACTTAAACGTATCTTGAGGATCGATCTTGCCGTTCCGATTGTAATCTCCTTGCAGATAATCATAACGAAGTACAGGCATGATATAGTACTTCGAAAGGATCGGGATATTATATCCGACAGTTACATGATATCCAGTAGTATTATTGGATGCAGGGCCGCTCATTTTGGTGAATGCACCGTTCAGATAGAATCCGTTTGATGTAAAGGTAGTATCATAGTTATGAGCGATGAGCCCGAACCTTGGAGTCCCGGGAGTGGTGGAATTGTTTTGTACCAAGCTCGTCGAGGAAGATCCAGGATAAGAGAAAGGGATCCCATACAATGCGGAGGTTCCTCCATCCGGTGTGGATTGAGGAGTAACCATTGCGATGTTCGGCATTCCACGAGGATAAGCGTCTACTATATTGTTCAATGTAGAGTTATTGATCGTAGCGAAATTCTCGGTTTGCCATCCGGAAGCACCGATGGACCATTTAGTTTCCTTTTGGAAGATCTCCTCTCCTTCATGCCAGCCGACTTCTTTACCGACTTGGTTTACAAGACCGCCGAGAGGGTTGAATGTTACCCTCCAAACATAAGTAGGTGAGGTAAGAACATTCGTTGCGTTACCATTCCGAGTATTGTAAAGATCCGTTTTTCTTCCAGTACCGTAGTCCCCACCGGCGCCTCGTCCGTTTCCGACGTAACCGTTCAATGCTAAGTACTGAGTATATTTAGGTCCGAAGATCTCTTTTAAAGGGTGTACGGTTAACATGACCCCCATATCGAACTGCGGAAGTGCTGCGGTGATCATGGAACGTTCTACGTTCACCATGTTTTGAGAAGATCCTATATACTCCCTATTGAAGGGAACATTGATCTGTCCGAATGTAAGACGAGTATTCGCAAATTTGGACTGTAGCCATCCCACCGCCTCTTGGATCGCTCCTCTATTATTAGAAAGTGTGCTTGGTGTAGTTACTGCAGCCGCAGTTGTTGTACAACCTGCATTCGTACAAACGTTTGTGGTCTTTGCGGGAGAAAGTTCGGGACGAGCGACCAGGTTCTCCAGACGAATATTGATAACGCCTCCCCACCAGTCGGCGCCTTCGTACATGGCTCCCAATCGGAGTCGGCGAACGTTCCAGTCTATCGCTTGGAAATCACTATTGCCGTTACTAAAGTTAGTGTCTTGGGATCCTGAGATACCTCTGAATTGCAAGCGACCATAGATAGTAAGTTTTTCTTTCTGCGGATCGGCGGGTCTATGTGCAGATTGATTAGGAACATCGGTAAATTCATAACCTTTTAAGAAATTATGATCTTGGATAAGGCCGCTCTCATGCTTATCTCCATTTGCAGTGTTTCCTTTTGCATCTGTAGCAGAAGGTTTATCCTTCTTGTCGTTACCGTTATCTTCGTCTTTTAACTTAACCCGATTCGGTCCCGGAGCTGCGAAGACCTGACCGGTCGTTTGATCCATATAAAGATCCTGAGCAAAAACGCTCCCTGTTGTAGATGCGAATGCCACAATAAGCATAACGCGTCCAATCCACTTTTTCATTCTTTTTTCCTGGAATATGCTTGCGCGAAGCAGTTTCTCCGCGTTCCCAGGAGTATTTCATCGATATGTTACGATCTCTTTACGGGATTGTTACTATTAAATATTATATTTTTATAATATTATAAAAATATAAAGCAATGGGAGGTCGGTATATTTTTTAAAAAATATACAAAGGGACGCCTTGAGGTGAGGATTGTGAGGAAATTTTTGGTTTCTGGATGACCTATTGTTGGGCATGGTCCCTGTGTGGGGGATAATGGTCGATGAGAATCCTGGAAAGAGGAGAAAACGGCCGAAAATAGTATTCCGAATTTTGAATATAGTAATGATTGTGTCGAGGGAGTTGAGAGAGTGTTGCCTAAATATTTTTCTATAGATTCCAAGATTTAAATTTTGGAATCTTATTTAGAAAGTTTCTAAAAGAGAGAAAGGCGGAGATTTAAAAAAAGACCGGAACGCTTGAAAGAAAATTCTTTTTCATTTGTTCCTTTTGAGGCTTCAAGATCCGTTTAGAATTCGCGATCTGAGCCAAATATCCGGTTCATTTCCGGCATTTTGTTTGACGTTTTACCTGTTTAGTGGGAATAAATTTGCAAAAAAGGGTTTTTGGGTGTCTGATTGAAAACTTATCTTTTCCTTAGAAAAAGAATGAAATGCCGTTTATCATTCCTGTTCTCTGGGTGGAAAGGGCTTTTAGCATTTGCGTTCCTTCTTTCTGTCTATCCTCTTTCCTCTGAGACTCCGATCTCCATCGGAGGATCCGGTCCTTCTTTAAATATAAGCACCAATATCGAATACCGTCATAGGGATCAGGAGATTCGTCTATGCTCGGAAGAGGCTTTGCAGGATCTGAAAAGCCGGGAGTGGCATTTAAACCCGATGGAAAACGTCTTACGGGTAAGAAAGACCGCGAAAGGTGCTTGGCTGCGATCTACCTTAAGTAACGATTCAGGTCTGGATTTGACGAAACGCCTCGTTTTTCTTTCGGTGAATGTCCCGAACGCGGAACTCTGCTCTTATGATTCGAAAGGTGTCTTGGAAAAGATGGAGCTTTCGGACCATTCTTCCCTGAGCCTGAGAGGTTTAATTTCTCCTTATCCTAACTTTATCATACGGATCCCGGCTCATACGACCAAGACTTACTATATTCATTTAGATGCGTATGAAGAGATTACCTATATCAATTTTCCGCTCTATCTCATGGACGAGTCCTTTTTCGGAGGTGTTTCCGTTCTTAGGAATTCGCTTATTATTGGTTGTATTCTGTCTTCCGTTCTAGGCGTTCTACTTTCCTTTGTCTATTGGTACGGGTTCAGGCAATCGGCATTTTTGTCTTTTGCGGGAATGGTACTCGTTCAACTTTCCGGGTTTTATTTACTGCATTCCAGGACTGTACATTCCCTGATCGGCTGGGAAAACAAGTTAGGCTATTATTTCTATTATTTGTTCTTAACCACTTCTTACTTTTTCTTCTATTCTCATTTATATCATTTAGCGGGACTCTTTAAGATCAGGATCAGATCCGTTTGGTTCTTCGTGTTAGGTTGTTTCTTTGCACTTTCCTTTCTTTTGGTTCCCTTGTTTACCCCTTGGGCGGAGGAAAGATTCTTTCTTTTACTGGGAGGAATGTCCGTTTTAGTTCTGTATTTCTATTATGTTCATTCTTTCTTATTCAAAAGTTCGGATCCCTATGCCAGGGCGTATCTTGCATCCTGGTGTATTTTTCTAGGAGCCTTCTTCTTAAAGGCGACTTATCATTTCGATTATAATCCATTCAATTGGATTGCGATCTTTCTGGCGCCTGCGTATCTCCCGGTTCATGCGGTGATCGTTACCGCTTGTTTAAGAAAGATGATACAAGCGCGGATCTGGGAAGGGCAAGGCGAGAACAAGTCGATCGTGCGCAAAAGCAAGGTCGCCTCTATCGATGTCGAAGGTGCCGTTTCCAAAATGAAGCAATTGTTAGAAGTGGATAAGGTATATCTTCGTCATGAGTTGAAAGAGGAACATCTAGCAAAGGATCTGGGGATCGGGAATCATCAGGTCTCCGAGATCATAAAGACCGAATTTAAGAATACATTTCCAGGATTGATCAATCTCTATCGAGTGGAAGAGGCTAAGAAGCTTCTTTTGGAATTTCCTAGTATGACTACGAACGAGGTGCGAGTGAGAGCGGGCTATAGTTCCAAGTCCGCTTTCCATTTGGAGTTCAAGAAGATCACCGGCCAAAATCCAAATGCGTATCGAAAGGATCTACTCTTAAGAAAGGAAACCTCGCCCGTCAATGCTCAGGGCGAAGCGTTTGCACCGACCGAATAAGACTCGCAAAAATCTCTTCTCTTTTTGAATTAGAGAAACGGTCTTTGGATTCTTATTTCTTAGGAACTCCCCAGACCCGATTTACGTATTCTTCTCTTCCGGAACCTTTGCGATAGCTGTGATAATGGTCCGGATTCTTTTTATAATAGTCTTGGTGATAATCTTCCGCAGGATAGAATTCACTTGCTGGAAGGATCTCTACTACGATAGGAGAGGAGAATTTTTTGGAGGCTCCTATCTTATCTTTATATTCTTGCGCCAATTTTCTTTGACTCTCGTTCTTATAATAGATCGCGGTTCTATATTGATTTCCTCTGTCTGCAAATTGTCCTCCCGCATCGGTAGGGTCGATCTGTCTCCAGTATGTATCCAATAATGCTTCGTAGGTGATCTTCTTGGGATCGTATGTGATCATTACGGATTCTCTATGTCCTGTTCTTCCGTAGCCAACATCCTCATACGTGGGATTTTTTTCTTTTCCACCGGTATAGCCTGAAACTGCGGAGATGACTCCGGGAAGTTTTTCGAAGGGGCCTTCCATACACCAGAAGCATCCTCCTGCAAATATTGCAGTCTCGGTCTTATTCGCTTCTTTTGCGAAATGAGAATTGGAATAAAAGGATATTATAAAAATCAAAAGTGCGAAACGAAACCGTTTTGCAAAGGTCTTACTGCTAATCATCTTTTCTGTCCTTGGTATCTTCGATCTTCTTCGAAATCGACTTCGCAATTGCATAAAAAAGTCCTGGTAACGAAAGAAGAATTCGATTCAATTGTATATGAATATCTTCGTAGGAGTCTGGAAATAGTTACGGGACGATCCATAGCTATTCGGGAGGGATTTATTGAGAGAACCGAAAAAAAAATAGAACTAAGTGAGTATTAAAATGAAAAAAATAAAAAACCTAAGCGAGAAATTTACATACGATCTTCCTGCAAGTATCTCCGTCTTCTTGGTAGCGATACCTTTATGTTTGGGAATTGCACACGCATCCGGAGCACCTTTATTTTCCGGAATTATTGGCGGTTTTATAGGAGGGATCCTAGTAGGAGCCTTAAGTAAGTCTCCTTTGAGCGTTTCGGGACCTACTGCGAGCTTGACTGCGATCGTACTTTCCGGTATCCGAGATCTGGGGAGTTTCGAGATCTTCCTTCTTGCGCTACTGATCGCGGGAATGGTCCAAGTCCTTCTTGGGATCTTGAAAGCAGGAGCCCTATCCGCATATCTTCCTTCGGCAACCGTAATGGGAATGTCGGTGGCAATCGGTCTAATCCTGATCATCAAGCAATTGCCTCACTTGATCGGTTACGATATCGAGGAATTTGGTGTCGAGGAATTCGATCTAACGAGAGAGGATATCAATGAGACCTATCATGATCCTCATGAAGGAAGGGAAACCAACTCATTCACCGTATTACTACATTCCATCCCGAATCTTAGGATGAATGTTTTTTTGATCGGAGCCTTCTCCTTGGTTTCGTTCTTTGTTTGGGACAGATTCTTTGCGAAGAAGTTCCAATTCTTACCTGCATCCTTGATCGCGATCGCTGTTGGGACTTCGGCCAATTTATTCTTGGGAGACCTTCTTCCGGGGGGAACCTTGAGCCAGGATCACTTGGTGACACTTCCTGTGTTCCAGAATTCTTCCGATCTATTTGGGCAATTGGATTTCCCGAACTTTTCCGCTTGGGATCTCGCCGGGGTCTGGACCCTGGCTTTGACTATTGCCTTTGCTTCTTCTTTGGAATCTCTTCTGTCCATAGAGGTGGTGGATAAATTGGATGGAGAGAATCGCAAGACCCCCATGTCCAGAGAGTTGGTGGCACAGGGTTTCGGGAATATGGCCTGCGGACTCTTGGGAGGGATACCTGTCACTAGCGTGGTTGTTCGAGGTTCCGTGAATGCGGCCTCCGGAGCGAGATCTAAGACTTCAGCAGTGTTGCATGGGGTTTGGATCGGGACAAGTGTATTACTTTTTCCTAAATTTATGAACACTATTCCTTTAGCTTCTCTTGCTGCCATTCTCGTCGTGACCGGCTTCAAGCTTTGCAAGCCTGCTTTATTCAAGACGATGTTGCATAAGGGCTATTCTCATTTTCTTCCCTTCCTGGTGACGGTGTTGACTACGATCTTCACGAATGTTCTGATCGGGACTTTTTGTGGGATATTGGCTTCTTTGGTCTTTATGCTTTATGAGGATCATAGAACTGCCGTGGTCCGGGTAGAAAACTACGGAAAGTTCAGAAGGATCGTCTTAGGAGAGAACCTAGGATTCTTTCATAAGGCCAAGATCAAGAGTGTTCTAGAAAGTCAGCCTAGCGGGATCACATTGGAGATCGATGGTACTAGGACTTTGCATCTGGACCTGGATATCAGAGAGCTCATCCATGAATTCCGGAACAGCGCATATAGAAAGGGGATCAAGGTTATCTTGGGAGGGATACCGAATATGCAAAACGATATAGAATCTTTGAAAAAGGAAATGAGCGAGTCTTATCAGAAACTTCTCTCCAATAACGAGACCTGGGTAAAAGAGATGACGGATGTGGATCCGGAATTCTTTGCAAGACATGCGGAAGGCCAGACCCCTCAGGTTCTGTTCATTGGATGTAGTGATTCGCGGGTCCCTGTGAATGTGATCACCAAGACGAATCCGGGAGAGATCTTCGTGACCCGAAATATTGCCAATGTGGTCTCTGTGGATGACATGTCCCTATTCAGCGTAGTGCAATATGCGATCGAGGTTTTGAACGTAAAGCATATCGTCGTTTGCGGACATACCGGCTGTGGTGGGGTAAGGGCCGCCTTGAAAGGCCAGGCTACAGGCCTCATCGACAATTGGATCACTCATATTAAGGATGTGTATCTGAAGCACAGGGAAGAATTGGACGCTCTTCCGGAAGAGAAACGAGAAGACAGGATGATCCAGCTCAACGTAGCCGAGCAGGTCGTAAATCTATACAAGACAGGTATGATCCAGAACGCATTGGCGAAATATGGATTTCCGGAGATCCACGGTTGGGTGTACGATATCCGGACGGGACAGATCAGTGAGGTAGATTACAAAGACCGACTGGCGAAAGAGCTAGGTGGTCTGTACGGATATTCCAAGTAAGAAGATCAGATGGCAGCGGGTTGAGGTTGGTATAAGAGCTCTTGCACTCTTAGATATTTTTCGCTGCCATTGACATCCCAGCGAACCACCTCACCAACTCTGGCTCCGAGTACTGCAGAACCTCTATGAGACAGAACGGAAAGCTTTCCTTGAGAAGGAACCGGGCAATCCTCCGGATACACCAAGGTAAATTGGAAGGCTTCCGCATTTCCTAGGTCTTTTAATACGAACTTAGAGTTCATAGTGATCAGATCTTGCGGGACTTGGGCCGGATCCAGTTTCTTTGCTTTGGAAAGAGTCCTACGTATCGTTTCAAGGATGCTAGGTTGAACTTCTTCTGAGTTCGCGGAACCTTGTAGAGCGGAAAGAATTCCTAGGTGATCATACTTGGAAAGAAAACGTTTCCCACTCATAACATCATGCCTCCTTTGCATCGGGCCCAAAAAGTAATTCCGAAACTTACATATACGCGAATTGTACTCAAGCGTTTTTCTGAATTATACATTTTACAAACTTTGCATGCTTTTATGTGACATAGAAGTCTGAAAATTATACTAAACGAAAGATTAGTTTGGTTCGATATCTCGAGTAGAGATGTATCTTACTCTGTTTCATCCTTCTCGAAGTAAGTCTTTCGTATTAGTAAAGTATCTGTATCGCTTGGTCCGCAAAGGCATCCGGCCTATACTCATCGTACCTAAAACAAGTGTTAGCATGGAAGACGGCTTAGCTCTAGGAAGAATGGTCTCTAAGATCTCCAACGAAGAGACACAGGTGGTCCTTACTTTTGCGGAAAGCTTCACGCAAGCAGTGAGTTTCTGCACGGAACTTGGCTCTGGTAAATTGGGATCTTCCGGAAGAGACCTGCCCGTCTTTTTGGATGTCACTCACTTGCAAGACTCAAGGCAAGACCGGGACCTGGGAGAGATGATCCAAGGCTTGGGAGAAAAATGGACAAGCTTATTCCCCCTGACTTGTTTCCTAGAGATCGGAAGAGATAGCTCCAGACTCGGAGAGGCAAGTGGCCGCACTAGCCTCTTCCAAATTTCTTCTCTGGTCCTCGAAAGAAAGGGGGGAATGTGGAAGAGACTGAAAGAAGAACCGGGTCCTTCCTTGTCCGAAGACTGGACTGAGGACTTGATCTACACCCTCTTGCCTGAAAAGAACTAGGCCCGGACTCTCAGGACGAGGCCTCGCCGTTAAGTGACCCTTCTTCTAGGAGCCAAAGGGTTCTCAAAAAAAATTTAATACGGAACTAGGACGAGTCGCCCTTCGGTCCAAGTCGATACGGTCGATCTAAAGGAAATTTTTTTCTTCCCTCTCACAAGAACATGTTTGGGCCCCCGATTCTTTTTTAGGGGCTAAGCTAGGGGGTATTTCATATTTTTAATTGAAGTTTTTTCGATCTCGGACTTGACTGATAAAAATTTTGCCCCAATGGGGAAGAGCAGGTTGATCTTGCATGATCGAAAGACGAATAAACAAATTCGGGGAAAACGGGATCTTCGCCTCTCAACCAATCGCTAAAGGAACGCTTCTATTCAGCTATAGCGAGTGGATTGAGGACGAGGAGTTCGGCTGGAAGGTACTTTCCGTGTCCGAAGCCGACGAACTTCCGGAAGAGGAGAAGGAAATCTTCATGAAATACGGATATGATGTCGATTTCGGCCTCGTAACCGGACCTTCCGGACCTGAGTATGTTATTAATAGCTCCAATTTTATGAACCACTCCTGCGATCCGAACATGTGGTATGATCAATTGGACAATATAATAGCCAAGAGGGACATCGAAGCGGGAGAGGAGCTCAATATCGACTACGGAAACTTCGTAGTGAACTTCGACCAGACCTTCGAGTGTGCTTGCGGATCTTCCAATTGCCGTAAATTCATCCGTAAGGACGACTGGAAACTCCTACTGCCTCAGTACAATCTGAACTTCCCTACCTTTATGCATAAGGAAATCAAAAAGATCCTGGTCAAAGTACCAGCTTAAGATCTTTATTGGCCCGGGTTCGCCCGGGCTTATTTCCTGATCCTGGATTGCCTTCTCCAGAGGATGCGGGCAAAACTCTCCGCTTCTCCCTCTCCTCCTTTCCAAAGCTCCGGGTCGCTGGTCTTACGAGCGTTCTCGATGGTATAGAAGGCACCTGGTGCGGTCTGCTTTAGGATGCCTAGAACGATCGGAATGTCCCTTCTTCTCAAAACCGAAAGTATGACCTTGACCGGCCCCCTGGCTCCTTGGGCTTCCAAACTGGTGGTTCTATACCCTGCCTGGATCAGGTTCTCGGAGATCTCTTCTCCCTTTTCAGGGACGATGATCCGGATCAAGGAATGGCCTATGGCCAGCTTTTCTTCTATGAACATGCCTAGAAAGGTACCAGTGGCAAATCCTCCGGCATAGGCGATATAACAGAGAGCGTTGCTCAGATTTCTCATGATCTGAGTGATCACGATCAACCAGAGAAGCACCTCGAAGAAACCAAGCATGGCTGCTATCATCTTTCTTTCTCTGGAGATCAGAATGATACGCAGAGTCCCTATGCTTACGTCCGTCATTCTGGCAAGATAGATCCCTAAGGGTAAAACTAGATAATCAAAGGCCCAACTAGGCATGCTCTTAGTTTGTGGGGGAAGGTTCTAGCTTGGCCAGCAATTTACGTTTATTTCTTACAATAGATCTCTACAGTCTTGGTCGTGTAGAAGGGTCCGATAAAGAAATGAATGAGAAGGTCCGTGAACTTGGTCACCAGTTTTACTTCCGGAATGGAATTCGGGCAGACCACATCCGGAGTATGAGAGACTGGATAGATCCCGAATACCATGCTTCCTTGTTTGAATTTCTGGTCCGGCGCAGGGGACTCGCTCGTAAGAGAGTATGGAGTGCCGTTCAGCTTATGGACCACCGTAGTGGAATGACAGGCGCTCATTCCTAAAATGAGTAAGAGGGGAAGAAGGATCCGGATCATCTGTAACATTCTATCTCCACTGTTTGAGGCGAATAAATACTGAAGGTCAACTGCTCCCAGAAAGCGTTCCAGAAGGAAGTGTATTGATGCACCGATCTAGGACCTTCCGGGCAATAGGTAGAAGTGTCCAAGACCAGATTTCCAGGATACAACCCGAAGAGGTAATAGGTTTGGTGCACCTTATATACTTCTCCCCCTTGCTCTTGGTGGGCAGCTCTCTGTTCCATTGCCTTCTTGCATTCCTTGGAAGTAGGGTAGATCCGGCAAGCCTCCGGAGGAGCCTGAGGATAACGGACCATCGCGTGACGACAAGACTCTCCTACTACAAATATTAAGAAGAAGAGTCCGAAAGCCAAAATGAGTCTGGCTTTCCGGATCGTTCTTTTGTGGATCGAGTCGATGGATCGATTTTCCGTTCCGATCATTAGTTGTTCCACTGTCTATATACTCGTACCGGTGTTCCGTTCTTACCCACGCTTACATACAAGTAATTGGTACTGTTCACGGATACGGATACCGCAGAGAAGATCTGCTGCACATTGGTAGGATCGGTCAAGCCTGCTCCCGCAACTTGGGTCCATACGCTAGAAGTAGAGCCTGGATTTGCGGTGTTGGTACGATAGATCCGGATCCCCGCAGAATTATCGAATCCTACATAGAGATACGATCCGTTTTTGGCCACCATGGTGATGGTCTTGTTGGTGGAATCCCCAAAGTTTGTGATCCCTGTTCCATCGTCTCCCACAACGGACCATTCTCCCGATTCGCAGGTAGTAGGATTTGTACTATCGGAGCCTCCGTTCGTAGGATCGCATTTCCATAACTGTGCCCTACGGTTCGTATCGGTTCCGTCGGTACATCCTGCCACTGTTCCTGCAGAACTTCTAAGCCCGGAGGCCTGGCTGCTTTGGACGCAGATCGTACGGGTCACATAGAGATTATTATTGAATTCTGCAAACTGAGCAAAGGCTCTATCCGCAGGGATCAGATCGTAGAACTTAGAAAGTTCCAGAGAGAACCAAGTGTTATCGCTCTTATGCCATTTGCTATTGGATCTTGGGCCGATCTCTGTCCAGTCGGAGCAATTGTTCTTGTTGGAACATGCAGTCGTAGGATTGGCCGAATTGGAGCGGATGATGGAACCGTTATGACCTACTGCATGCAAGCCTCCGTTTGCTGCATAGATCCTATTCTTAAACACAAAGGAAGAATCCACTCCGATATAGTATGCCCAGTTTGGACTACTATTTACGGAGCTTGCCCCTCCATTGGAAGGTCCGCCGAAGTACGGCATATAGTCGATCCGGATCCTTCTTCCGTTTGTACCATCGGTGGCGTCGCAGTTGGAACCTGCGGTGCAATTCCCGATGCTTGTATCCGCTGAGTTGAAGGAAATATAACCGAAGTCAGGAGCGTTCAATCCTTTCGTTAAGTCACCACTATTGCTCGGTTTTGCGAATCCAGGGAAGACCCGATCGTTCAGAACGGTGATAGACGAAGTTCCTGCAGTGACCGTTCCTGTGATGGTTCCCATATCTATGTACTTATAGTTCAGGTTGGTGGAAGTATCGTTCGAATAATAAATATAATCGAAGAGATAATTTCCGCTGCCGTCCGGAGTAGTCCTTGCTGCCGCGATGAAGATATACGGATTGCTAGTTAGGGATCCTGTGGTAAAGATCCCTCTTCCGTTCTCATTGTCCGGTCCACAACCGTTTGCAAGAGTCGCATCGTTTGCAGTACAGCCTGTATGTCCTAAAGTCACGTAAGGAGGAACTGCAATGCTATTCTCTCTGCTGGTTGCGGTATTCGAACTTACATTCGTGGAATCACTCGCCTGTGCAGTGGTGTCCTGAGCAAAAGAGAATTGAACCGACTCAGGAGAAGAACCATCATAAGCAAAACGTAATGCGCCGTTTCCTAGATTATTCGGACCGGTATAGATCTTGCTGTTGAAGTCCGCCAGATATCCAAAAGTAGATCCGTTCTGGTCGATGGAGATCGGTCCATCTCCGAAATTGATCGGAGAAGTCCCGCAACCTAAGAAGGTAGCCCTATCTCTCGGAGAAGACTGAACATTCTCCGTATCGCCGGAGTTGCGGATAGATCCCCAAGAAGAGTTATTGAAATCGTCCCCATCCACATTATTTGCGGCAATGATCGTAAATTGAGCTCCTGTCTGCAATGAGCTATGGGTCACGCAAACTTTTGCAGAATCGGCAGAGGCTCCACCGCAGACTGTTCCGTCCAGGATCTTCGCCGAAGTGATATTGCCTAAGCTCGTAGGCCCGGACAAGGCATAACGATTTGCGCATTCGGAAGTGCTGCTACATTCCCCCGAACCGCTTACGTTATTTCCCGATTTGATCGGCTTGGAGAAATTGATAATGATGGTGCTTGTGCTCGCGCAAGTCGCGGAGCTTACCTTCAGCTGTTCTTGTCCTACAAAGTCCCCATAGTTCGCGCAACCCAGATTGTTCGGGATCCCCGAAAGATCCTGAATTCCGTTCTTATTCACGATCAGCGTATAGCCTGTTCCCGAAGTCTGTGAAGAAGAAAGGGTAACCGTATACACGGAGCCGCTTCCGCTCACAGAAGACACGGAGATAGAGGAAGAAGAGGAGAAATTGCTATTATCGGAACAGCTCCCACTTACCGCAGAAGTCAGAGCCAATTTGTAATTGGATGCAGTAGTCGCTTGGGTCGCATTCACGGATTCGGAGAAGGTGATCCGAACCGTGGTGGCACTTAAGGAAACTACACTGGAAACGGTAGGAGGAGTCGTATCAAGATACAGTACCGTTAGTTGCGTATTTCCGCTGATAGTGCCGTTGGTTGCGGAAATCGTGATCGTTCCGGCAGCTACCCCTGTCGCAAGCCCGTTACTACCGCTTGCATTGCTGATCGTAGCGATGCTCGTATCGGAAGAAGCCCAGGTGACTGTGTTAGTCAGATCCAGAGTGCTTGAATCCGAATAGGTTCCTGTCGCAGTATAATTCTTGGTCTTAGTCGTATAAACCGTAGTGTTTGTAGGAGAAACGGAGATAGAGACTAAGACCGCAGCAGTTACCGTAAAGTTGGTAGAGCTAGAGATGGAGCCTAGAGTTGCGGAGATCGTACTCGCTCCAGTGGCCACCGCAGTCGCGAGACCTTGGTTCCCGCTCGAATTGCTAATGGTAGAAGATGCAGTATTCGAAGAGGCCCAGGTGACTTGCGCGGTAATATCCAGAGTAGTGGAATCCGAATACACTCCATTTGCAGTGAAGTTGGTAGTATAACCTTTTGCTAAACTAGAATTAGTCGGGGTGATCGAGATACTATCCAAGACCGCAGAAGTAACAGTTACTGCAGTATCCGTGCTCGTGATCGAATTTAAGGTGGCGGAGATCTGTGTGCTTCCTTCTTGTAAAGCGGTCAGTTTTCCTTGGGTGCCGCTTGCATTGCTGACGGTAGCTTTTGTCTGATCAAAAGAACTCCAGGTCACCTGAGTGGTGATATCCTGAGTAGAACTGTCAGTATACAAACCCGTTGCCGTGAAATTCTGGGTCCTTCCCTTAGCGATACTCAAGGTAGGAGAAGGTGCGATCGTAATGCTAGTCAAGGTAGCCGCAGTGATCGTAAGTGTGCTAGTAGGAGAAACAATGCTTCCTAACTGGGCCTTGATATTCGTAGTACCGGTTTGCAAGGTAGTTGCCACACCGTTACTTCCGCTGGCATTGCTGATGGTTGCCGTGCTCGTACTGGAAGAAGTCCAGGTGACCTGAGTGGTCAGATCCTGTGTACTTGCGTCCGTATATGTTCCTGTAGCGGTAAAACTTTTGGTTAAGCCTTTTGCCACACTCGGATTCGTAGGGTCCACTTGGATGGAAACCAAGGTCGGAGCGCCTACGGTTATAGTAGCCGATCCGGTTATGCTTCCCGATGTCGCCGAAATAGTGGAGGTGCCTTGGCTTCCTCCATTAGGAGAGCTTAATATTTCTTTGGAGGAAGAGTTTAGTCCTCCTAATTGGATCACAGTGGTTTGAGAACTACCCCAAACCACTTGGTTGCTGATATCCTGAGTGGAATTATCCGAATACGTTCCGGTAGCTTCTGCCCAAGTAGAGGTTCCTTTGGCGATAGAAGAGTCGTGGATATGTACTTCGATTGAGACCAAGACCGCAGAAGTTACTGTGAATGTAATAGAGCTCGATACGGAACCCAGAGTGGCAGTGATGCTGGCAGTCCCTACATTCACCCCACTCGCTTTTCCTTGCGTTCCAGACGCGTTACTCACACCTACAGTATTTGTATCGGAACTACTCCAAGTTACTTGGGTGGTCAGGTCCTGGGTGCTCGCATCCGAATAGGTTCCGGTAGCGGTGAGGTCCTGGCTTTTTCCTTTCGCGACGCTTGGGCTAGAAGGAGTGATCGTGATAGATTGCAATACCGCGGCGGTCACTGTCAGAGTGCTCGCAGCAGAAGAAATAGTTCCCAGAGTAGCTGTGATATTCGAGGTTCCCACCGCAGCGCCCGTCGCAATCCCTTCGCTTCCGCTTACATTGCTGATCGTAGCCTTGCTTGTATCGGAAGAAGTCCAGGTCACCTGAGTGGTCAGATCCTGTGTGGTCGCATCCGTATAGGTTCCGGTAGCGGTAAAGGATTTCGTAAGACCCTTCGCTACGCTTGGATTCGTAGGAGTAACTGCGATCGAGACCAATTTTGCGGCAGTCACGGTGATATCCACATAACCGCTGACGCTTCCTGAAGTTGCGGTGATCCTTGCAGAAGAGATATTGCCGCTATTCGGAGAGAGAACATTCTTCTCAGGAACGCTATTCAAGGAACCCAGTTGCAGAGTAGAAGAACTGGAAGTGCTCCAAGAAACACTAGCGCTGATATTTTGAGAGGTCCCGTCCGAATACACACCGGTTGCGGTAACATAAGTGCTTGTTCCTCTTGCGATGGAGGTATCGTCAGCGACGACTTGGATGCTATCTAGAACCGCCGCAGTAACATTGAAAGTAATCGTTTCGCTGACTCCGCCAATTCCTGCGCTGATGTCCACGCTTCCCACTGCGATTCCGGAGACCCTACCTTCTAGTCCGGAACCGTTATCCACGGTTGCCAGATTCGGATCGGAGCTCGACCAAGTTACTTGATCGGTTATATCAGAAGAAGTGCCATCGGAGAAAATTCCAGTAGCAGTTAAGTTTGTAGTCCTTCCTTTCGGAGTACTTGGATTAGAAGGAGTGATTGAAATACTCTCTAGAATAGCGGCAGTAACGGTAATATCGGTATGATCGCTGATAGAACCGGATGATGCGGTGATTGTCGCGGTCCCTTGCGCTTCCGTAGAGAGATATCCCTTGGATCCGGAAGTATCTCCGATAATCGCAATGCTCGTATCGGAAGAAGTCCAGGTAACGGAACTGGTAATGTCCTGGGTAGAATTATCCGTATAAGTTCCTGTCGCAGTGTATTGTAGCTTCTTTCCTAGAGCCAAAGATTGGTTCGTAGGAGTGACTGCGATGGAAACGAGAGTAGCAGTGCTTACTGTCAGATTTAAATTACTTGCGTTGACTCCCTTATAACTGGCTTGGATAGAAGTGCTTCCTGCTGCGATTGCAGTCACTAAGCCTGTCGCATCGATATTCGCAATGGAAGAGCTTCCCGTATTCCAAGAAGTGTTCGGATCATTCGTAAGATCTTGAGAGGAGCCGTCCGCAAAATTACCGGTCAAACTACATTGTCTAGTAGTTCCTTTTGGTAAGCTAACATTTTGATTGATACAAGAGATCGTGATCGTAGACAGAGGAGCGGAAGTCACACCTAAAGAGATCTGAGCGGTCATTCCTTGGTAGCTAATGCTGATGCTTGCAGATCCTACCGCCATTCCTGTGGCCTGTCCTCCGCCTCCCATCTGAATGATGGAAGAATCGCTAGAACTCCAAACCGCATCGGAAGTGATATCGTTATGAGTTCCGTTCGAATATAGAGCAGTAGCGGTCAGGGACATGCTCGTGGTTTTTGCGAAACTGGAATAAGGAGAACTGATCTGTACACTGCTAAGCTCTGTTTTGGAACCAAATCCAGGGAAGAATAGACCTCCTCCTTTTTTTCCGGCGGCGAGACCGACTACACCTGTGAGGGCCGGCCAAGCGATACATCCTTGGAAAAGAAGAAAGAAAAGTGTAAATGCGAGCAAGATTCGCTTTTTGTTCGTGGTTCCTGACATTGCGCTACTTCTGTATATCATAGATCGAATTTTTTAGCATCGACCTAAACTAATGGACGCCTAAAAACTACGCACTATTTCAAATTAAAATAAAGAAAAAGGATTAGTGGAGTAAGTATATGATTACTTAGCTCGAAGAGGGATCTTCGGAGAGGAAGATGAGATTGAAACGGCTTCTCTTCCTAAAAAATCATTACTTGAGTGGGTGAATTCCGGAAGTGAAGCGAATTTGTATTTTCAATCCCTAAGAATGTTTACTCCTAAAATCGGAAAAAGCCCACCACAAAATCTAAATATTCGAAAATTCGAATATAATGTAGTAGGAATTTCGAAATCCGGTAATGGCGAATAACGTTATAACATCAATGTTTCGGATCCAGGGTATTTATAGGTCGGAAATGACCCCATTTTAACACATAACTAATAGATCCGGATTTCCGTTTATGTCTTATTAGTCGTACCAATTGGTTTTTCAGACTGGGTGAGCTAGGGTCCGCAATACAGGATCAGGGTTTTGGTATATTAGAAGATTTATTTGGAATCGGTAAGGACCCAGTCCTTGTAGGAAAAATCGTCTTTCACTTTCATGAGGTCGCGATTCGGGTCGATGAATACTCGGCTTTTTTTACCGTTCAACGAGACTCGTACGTCGGCGTTAACCGATATTTCATCTCCGGTGCGACTCTTTTCCTTTTCCCCTAAGAAATGGGCAAATTGCAGGATCAAGTCCGGTTGGGTACTCATCATGGTCTTCTGTAGCTCGGTCAAATAGGACTCCGGCAACACATATTGGGTCTCTCCTGTCCTTAGGTTGGTGACCCGAAAGGATGCGATCCCATTCTTTTGGATCAGCATGATATGCCAAGCGAACCTAAATCCCTGTTCCGTCCAGAGATGATTTCCAGGATACAAGAAATGACGAAGAGGCAAAAAGATCTGAAGGAAGACATAGATCCCCAATGCCCAAGTTCCGAACCTAAGCGCAAATTTGGACGTAAAGGCGGAGATCGCGGATTCGGATCTTCTTCCCCACGCATTCGGCTTTTCTAATATATGTAGCAGTTTGAAAAAATATTCCGCCAAAAGGAAACGAAGTGTGACAGGAAATTTCAGCCAAATCGTCTTGAGTAAATTCCTAAATTCGCCGTAAGGGAAGAGTCCTCGTTTCTTAAGGAACCTTCGAGCTTGCAATGGCCAACTCGGAGAAAAGAAAAGCAAGGCAGAAAAGATCATGATCCAAGGGAACATTCCGATCGGGAATAATCTCCAGGTCAGTAAATGAAAGATCAGTACTGCTCCGTAAGCCCAAGGACGAAACTTCGGTTTTAATAGGAAGAAGGGAACGAATAGGTCGAAGAATAATCCCGCATAACTGAATACATATCCTGCGATCGGATAGGTAAAGAATCCGCCAAGTACGGGAAAATCCGTATTTCGTACTAGCCAAATGCGAAGTGGCTGCGCTTGGAAAAGCCAATCCGGAACTAGTTTGGCCAGTCCTCCGAAAAAATATACGCAGCCTATTTGGAATTTCAAGATCCATAAAGACCAATTCGGGACTCTCGGGATCGACCACCTACCGTTTCGATACGCGTCCAAGAAATGTTGTAAGGAAAAACAACGATCCGCAGGGATCCAGAATAAAAGGAATAATAAAAGCGTAATGAGGTAATAGTGATTTAGATATGTCGAGACGTCTAAAAGATTAAAATACAGAAATCCGATCAAATAGATCGCTATGCAAGTGCGATATAGGACTCCGAGAGAGATCCCTATGGCAGAAATACATAATATAATAAAAATAGGATATAATAACCAGGCGGGTAAGACAGGGACCCAAGAGAAGCCGTAATACTTAAAATGAAAGGAAGGTTCTAAAAAATATTTTCTTACCCAGCCATAATACAAATACCGGGTCGCAGTTACGAATAATAGGATGCCGAATCCGAAGCGGAAGGCTCCGAGAGACCAGGCGGGGGAGTTTGCATGAGATTTGTATCTTAGATTTTTATAAAAAACAAAGATAGAATCCATTCTCAATTCCCATTTCCGATGGATCGTATGAATCCGTTCCCAAGATCGATCCAATTACCATTCAATCTTTGTTTTCCCAATTGAGCAAGCATTCCCGGGACTTCTTCGAAACGATCCGGGATAATTTCATTGGTATGAAAGATCTTGGTCTCTTCTCCTTGGTCTTCCGGAAAGAGGACTCGATTCGCTCCTTCTGAAATTAATTTTCTTCCTCCTTCGTTCGAGAATTGGTAAGGATGATCGAATACATAGATCTCTCTGTTCTGAGAGATCGCGCTGGATGCAGAAGACAAGGCTCCGCTTTTATTCGGAGCTTCCATGATCAACAGAGAGGAGGATATCCCGGTGATGATCCTGTTCCGCTTCGGGAATGCATACTTGCGCACTTGGAATCCGGGAGGACATTCCGTTAGGATGAGTGCGTTCGCAGAGCGTTTCATTTTTCTGTACAGATCTTTGTTTGCATAAGGGTATTCCGTTTCAGGCCCTGTTCCCATGACCCCGATCACGAACAATCCTTGTGCCAGCGCATGATGCATTGCGATCGCGTCCACTCCTAAGGCCAGGCCGGAAACCAAACCATCGCATCCCAACGAACGAATGAAAGAAGGGATGGCTTTAGAATAAGCGAATGTGATCGCAGAGATCTTTCTTGTTCCGACCACGGACACGTAAGCCTTGTCTAGAACGGAGAGATTCCCGATGCAGAATAGATTGGGAGGAGGATCGTAGATTTCCTTAAGAAGAGCGGGGTAATGAGGATCGAAATAATCTAGTATGGAGACTCCCAAGGTTCGAGCGGACTCCGAGTATGTCTTGGAATCGAAATTGGCTCTTTCTTTCAGATCTTTGGGCAGGATAGCTCCGATCTTCTCTAAGACTTCTTGTTTAGAAGAAGAGGATGCAAGTATCCTAGATCGAGTCAGTATCCTGTAAATGTTAGGAGAAGTAAGAGCTAAAAAATCCACGAGTCTCCTAGATTCGAACCTAGTTTTCCTTTACATCTATTTTCTTAAGATTGTTCATTACGTTTTTATAAGATTCGTTCTCTTCCAGTTTTTCCTTAATGAAGCCGTCTTTCTTGAGGGATTCTATCGTGGATTTCAGGTGCAAATAGATCTCTTTGGATTCTTCGGCCTTGCCGGATCTAAATAGGAAATTTGCCTTAGCGAATAGAACAGGAACATTCCTTGGCTCCTTCTTCAGGACAGAATCCAAGAGAACGAATGCCTTGTCCTGATCGTGAAAGCCCGCGTTCACTCCTTCCCAAGAAGAGTCCGCCATGGAGGAATCGAAATAGATCAAGGCGAGTTGATATGGAAACCTGGAGTCCCTGGGATCCTGTCTCGTCAAGGATTGGAAGATATCGATCGCGATCTCTCTCCGTTTAGGTTCCCATCCTCTATCCTTGGATGCATTTGCATAGGAAAGTCCGGTCTCAAAGAGCAACTGTTGCTCTACAGGCATTTGTAAAAGGGCCCGATCGAAATAGGGAAGTGCAGACTCAAAGAAGTGAACGTCCGCGCCGATCACTTCCGCCTTTTTGCCGGAACCTTCTTCCTGGATTGCTTTATTATAATATTTTGATGCTAGGTCGTAATCGCCTATCTTCATGTAACCTTGGGCGATCTTCCAGCTAAGAGCTCCCGCGGATCTAGTCTTAGAAGCCATTTCTCTGATCTTCTTTTCCAGTTCTACGATCTCGGATTCGTCCATATTCAATCGACGCTTCCACGCATCCAAATCCTCCACCGTAGGAGGCTTTGCCGCCTTGGAAGAGAATTTGCTCAGATTCTTACAATCTAAGATCGCGAATAATAAAAACGTAAAAAGGAGAAGTCGAATTCCCATTTTGTTCCTCTGCAAAGGTTGGCCTATGATGAGTACCATGTCGGAAAACCGAAGGTATGGTCGACGGAAAATCCCTGGAATTTGATTTTTTTTAGAAGAAGGAAGAAGGGAAACTAAGAAGTGAGAGGGAGGACGAAAGTCCTCCCTGAGAATGATCAGGTATTGTCTTTGGAAATACCCGCGATGACTAAGGCTCCACCCAAAAGACCAAGGTCTTTCAGAAGCATGCCGATCGACATCTGGTTGCCTGCGCTTGCGCCTGGAAAGTGAACGAGTACGATAAAAATTCCCAAAAGCACTGCGAGTAATGTAGTGGCCAATTTGGTTTTCTTGTTAATGTAAATGCTCAAGGCAGCAGCGATCAATGCGACGCCGGTTACATAAACCCAAACAACCGGGAACGGGATATAGCTGGGAACGACTCCTGCCATATCCGGTCCTTTCAATAAATGAAAAATTCCGGAGATCAGGATGGGAAGGGCATAGATATATTTCCCTATGTTCTTCATAAAAAATTTTTCTCCTCCGCAAAGCGACCGTTAATTAGTATGAATCTTTAGGAACTGCGCAAGGAGAAAATGGATTGGATTTTGGAAAAAAAAAGATTCTTCCTAACGGTTGGAAACTGGCCGAGATCCAAGACCTCAGTCTCTTGGAAGAAATGGAAAAGATCGTATTCGAGCGCTCCGCTTGGGCAAGATTTTCCATACAAAGTCATCTAGAACATCACTTCGCTTGGTTGAAAGAAGGAGTCGGATATTTATTCTACGTAGACTTGGGAGATTCGCTCGAGCTATTGAGGATAGGGATCCTTCCCTCGAAAAGAAAATCGGGAGAAGGAGAAACGATCCTCAGGACTCTTTGCGAATTTTCTTCGAAGGTACTATTGGAAGTTTCAAGCAGAAATCCTCCGGCTTTGAATTTGTACCATAAACTAGGATTCAAAGAACTAGGAATTCGAAAATCGTACTATGGTCCAGGCGAAGACGCAATCCTTATGGAATGGGCAAAGACGGACTGAGATTCTTTCAGATCAAGTCTCTCAAAATGTCTTCTTCAAAAAGGAACTTTCAGAAAGCTTTGATTGCTCTGACTTGGACTAGCTCGTTATTCCAAAATTGAAAATATAAAAAGACCCGAACTGGATATGGCCTTAGCCAAAATCTGGAATCGGTAAGATCGATATAAGATCCTAGTTCCGCTCTTATATGATTATTGTCCTGGCGGAAGATAAAATACGGATTGGATTGGATAATTCCTTTTTTATTAAATAGTAATATATCCGCTACGTAGGAAGGATCCGCAATATAAGGCTTATCTTCTTCGAAGATCCTGGTGATCCCTTTGGATTTCAAGTATCTCATTACTCTGGACTTGGAGGAGCGGATCGGAGTTTCTTCCAACACGGATTGACGGATCGAATAGGCGGACTCTTCCAAGAAAGGATCTCTCATATAAAAGAAGAATAGAGAGAGTAGGATCAGAAAGCAGGAGGCAGTTTGTAGAGCGAGTATTCTTTCTCGGCTCATCTCTTCTCCATTAAGACCACGCAGCTTGCTCCCAATCCTTCCGTTCTTCCTAGGGCTCCCATTTTCTCCGTAGTAGTCGCTTTGATCGAGACGCAATCTTCTGGTAGATCCAAGAGCGAAGAGAGAGAGGATTGTATCTTGGCCCTATGAGGAGCGATCTTGGGCCTTTCTCCCATAATAGTGCAGTCCAGATTTACCAGATGAAAACCCTTCTCTTTGCTAAGATCCAAGGTTTTCTTTAGGATCAAACGAGAGTCCATATTCTTGAGAGAAGGATCCGTATCCGGAAAATGTTGTCCTATATCCCCCAAGCCCATGGCTCCCAGGATCGCATCGGCTAACGCGTGTATTACGATATCCGCATCCGAATGTCCTACAAGAGCGTATTCGGAATCGATCAAGGCTCCACCTAAGATGAGAGGGCGATCCTGGTTGATCTCTAATCTATGAAAATCTAACCCTTGTCCGATCCTGTACATTCAGTTATCTGTAACTCACATCCAACATTCTTTGGACTGCCAATCTTCCCTTTTCAATGATCTCCGGGTCCAACTGGATCTCGTAGCGCTCGTACAACAGAGCATCTTTAATTTTTTCTAATGTGATCTTCTTCATGTGAGGGCAGGTCCGACAGGAGGAGACGAATTGTCTCTCCGGGAATTCGGATCTGAGATTGTCTCCCATGGAACATTCGGTAACTAAGAATACATCCTTAGCTCCTGAATCCCGGATGAATTTGGACATCTGAGAAGTGGAACCCGCAAAATCGGAAGCAGCAACCACGTCCGTATTGCATTCCGGATGGGAAATGACAGTAACCCCTGGCCATTGCCTTCTCACGTTATGAATGTCTTCTGCGGTATACATCTCGTGCACCATGCATCTGCCTGGAAAAGAGATGATCTTCTTGCTGGTCTGTTTTTGCACATTCCCCGCTAAATATTCATCCGGAAGGAAGATTACGGTGTCGCTCTCCAGGGAGTTTACGATCTGAGCAGCATTGGCGGAAGTACAACAAATATCAGTCTCCGCCTTCACATCCGCAGTGCAATTCACGTAGGTGACCACGGGAGCCCCGGGATACTGGGCCTTCAGTTTTTTCACATCTTCCCGAGTGATGCTTTCTGCCAGAGAGCAGCCTGCTTTTAGGTCCGCGATCAATACCTTTTTTTCGGGGGACATGAGCTTGGCGGTTTCGGCCATGAAATGCACCCCGTTGAACAGGATAATATCCGCATTTGTTTCCGCAGCGGCCTTACTCAAATAGAGGGAATCCCCCAAAATATCGGAAACTCCGTGGAAAACGTCCGGAGTCATGTAATTATGTCCCAAAAGAACGGCATTCTTCTCTTTTTTCAGCCGGTTGATCTCTTGGATCAGAGGAAGTTTCTCCTCTATCTCGTGTTCCATATAGGTGGATCCCAGGGCTTTTCGGATCTCTTCTACGGTTTTCATGAGGCCCCCCTAATCGGTTTTTGGCGGTATTCCCTTTCTATTTTGACGATTCTTGGCGGAATAGAAACCGATTTTGAACAGAATTGTAGAGTCCCAGTAAGAAACTAGGTTTTGCAAGTGTTTATATTCCTTTTCTTTCCCGAAAAGGCGGGGAAGGGACTCCGAAGAAATTTGCGAATCCCTCCCAAACCCTTCGTATCTTAAAATAAATTGACAGAAAAAGAATTCTTCGGATCAATACGAAGTTATTCTTAAAATCATCCATAAAGGATTGGTATTAACCCAATGAAAAAAATCGCTGCTCTGCTTTTCGCAGGGGCTCTGGCTTTCTCGGTTTCCAACTGCGGAGAAACCGTAGACGTAGAATATCCAGTTTTCCCTAAATCGAAAGAAGGTCGCCAACTGAAGCAATTCCTCGGAACCATTCGTGTTGTAGGTCTTGCCGTTGAGAAACCTCAAAAAAGTCTCTGGGAAACTGTGTTTGGCGCAGGATCCAGCTTCATCGACCAAATGCCTTCTAAAGTATTCGAAGCATTCGATAAAGAAACATACTATAAGTTAATCGACTTGAGCAAAAGAGCTGACGCTCTGAACGAAGCAACTCTTACTCTTACCGGTATCACTAAAAGCCGTGTAAAACTCGGAAATCAATTGGGAGCCGAAGCGATCCTTCACATCGGATACCAAAAACCTTATACCGAGTGCGGAAGCGAGATGATGACCGATTACGGCGCGGCTGCTATGCAAATCGGAGGAGCTTTGGCTTCTGTTGCAACCGGTAGACAAGTAAATACTGGCGGCGGTTCCGTTTCTAAACAAACTGCAGTACGTTATATGCTTATCCCTCTCGATGCTACTTTGATCAAAGTAGAGACTGGAGAAGTTCGTAAAGCGGTTGTTTCTAACCCTGCGAAAGTCGATGGAGGAGTGGGCGGTTCCGTATGTCCTTCCGTTCTTGACTCTTTCGGAAAAGCTCTAGACGAAGCAGCTCTTTATATCAAAGACAGACTTTCTCCAAAAGTGAATACTGAGAAGATCCGTGTATTCGTTAAAGACGAAGATCCGGATGTCGCTGACCTTCTGAACGACGGATACCAAGAGATCACCGGTGAAACTCCAAGCTTCAAAAAAGCGAAAGAGAACTGGGAAAAAGCCGACAAGAAAGCTGGCGGAAAATCTTGGGGAGCAAAAACCAATATCGGAACTTACTACTTCCAAGCAGGCGATTTCGATAAGGCGATCAAATACTACGAAGATGCTATGAAGATCTCCGGCGTAGACAAGAACTACGTTAGAGAATTGCGTAAGCGTGCGGAAGCGGTAGCTGCCGTTGACGACAACGCTGACAAGTAAGCGATTCGGAAATTCTTTTAGAATTAGGAGAAGCGGACGTCTGACGTCCGCTTTTCTTTTATGTGCTTTATTCTTCGTTTCGAACTGCAAACGGACTAAGCCGAGCCTAGAAGAATGTTCCGACGCTCATATCCATATTTCCAAACTGATCGCAAACGACGAATCTATGTCCAAGCATGTACAGGCCTTGATGCTTAGATCCGTACTTAAACCAGAAACTAGTGAGGCGATCATACGCAGTTGTGTGGAGAATAAGACCTTACTCCAAGTGCAGTGCGAGCTTTCCAAGCAGAAGTTCTCCGAATTGCAGGAATGCAAGAAGCTTGGGATCCCGGAACCTGTAGAAACTTCTGCGGAAAAGAGCCAACCCTTAGCCAAATAAGTATGGTATCCTGAAACGTCTAAGGTTTTGTAGATCTAGATCCCATGGCTAAGTTGAAACTAGTCCAGCTTCCTGTTCCGCCTCCGACCGCGTTTGCGGCTACAGGCAATGTCCCCTTGGCGGCGGGATGCTTGGCTGTTTCTGCAAGGGTCAACGGTTTGGAGAAGAAGGGACTGGATCTAGAAGTTCTAGATCCGGATATCACCGACCGAGAAGGAGATAGCCAGCTCGCGGATCGGATCGCAAAGGAAGAACCTGAGTTCGTGGGCTTTTCCCTCTATCTTTGGAATACCGAAAGAAGTCTTCACCTTGCTAGGGAAGTCAAACAACGCTCTCCTCATACTAAAATACTGATCGGTGGTCCGGAAGTGAATCCGGACAATCCATTCGTTCTTTCGGAAGAAGGATACGATATCGCAGTCTCCGGAGAAGCGGAGCATACCTTTGCCGCTCTGATCGAGACCTTACTTAAAAAAGAAGATCCAAGAAAACTACCGAATCTCGCGGTCCGCGGTGCTGACGGAAAGATGGGACCATTCTCTCCGGAAGAGAACGCTTCCTTTCCTCTGACGAATTATCCTTCTCCTTATTTGGAAGGGTTTGTGCCTGTGGATCCTACTCGTTCTACTTATTTGGAAACAGTGAGAGGTTGTAGGTCTCAGTGCACGTACTGTTTTTATCCTAAAAGCAGCAATGTATTAAGAACATTAGATATTCCTGAAACAGTTCGTCTTCTTTCCGATCTAAAGAATAGGGGCGCAAAGGAGCTGGTCTTCTTGGACCCTACCTTCAATCATAGACCGGGCTTCGAGGATTTTCTGGACGCGATTATCCGTGTGAATGGCGATAGAACGATGACCATGTTCGGAGAACTAAGATCCGAAGGGATCACAGAAAAGATCGCCGACAAGCTAGCGTTAGCTGGCTTCAATCGGATCGAATTAGGAATGCAATCCATCAATAAGGAAACCTTGAAGCGAGTAAAACGTTTCGGGAGTCCGGAAAAGGTGGCCGAGGCCGCGAGAATGCTGGCCGACAGAGGGATCGAACTTCTTCTGGACCTGATCATCGGATTGCCTGGAGATACTCCTGACGACGTGATGGAAGGGATCGAATTCTTTTACGGACACGGTTTGGGGGAATGGGTGCAGGTATTTCCACTTTCCGTATTGCCTGGGACTGCGATGAGAAAGGACGCAGATACGGAGGGCTTGATCTATCTTCCTAAGCCTCCTTATAGAGTGATCCGTACTCCTAATTTTACCGCAGAGAGTTTGAGTTCCACTTTATTCCGATCGGAGGATCGATTGGATAGAAGGTTGGATGAAACTCCACGTAGTCTTCTCTCTGATCCCGATCCAAAAGTCTTGGATGTTTTCTCCTTCTCTCCGGGACGATTGGAGCAATTCGGATCGCAAGAATTCCATTTAGCGGGTGCCAGACATGTTTCCGTTTGGTGGAGAGGGGAAGCATTAGAAAATTCTAAACAAGATTTCTTCACGAAACTGAGAAGCCGTTTTTCCAGAGACCCTTTTGCAGTCACGGATCTCGTATTATATCCGCAAACACCTTTCGATCCGGAACTAATCACGGAGATTATGGATGAATTCGAAAAAGTACCGGCCTCCTATCTTTCTAGGACCTTAGCCCATAGAGGCGAGAATATGATGCATAGGATCGTGCTCGTGCTTCCTCTGGGAGTTTCGTTTCCGTTAGAATGGGTTTCCGAGATCCGAGAATATATTCCTGTTTTCCAAGAAATGGATTGGGAAGAAGCTTCCAAAAAATCGGAAGAACTTGGCGGAGATTTTCCGGGAGCGAGGATTGTTTCCAAAAATGAAAATCGTGCCGCTTGGAAAATTCTGCAAGAGAATGCGGATCCGGAATCGGTCACCTTTGCAGACAGAGAGTTAGAAAAGCGCTGGTGTTGGGAAGTGCTAGGTTATAGCGAGAAGTAAGTCCATTGAAGAAGTTATTTGAAACCAACGACCCGATCGAAGCAGGACTTATGGAATCCTTATTGTCTTCGGAAGAGATCGCTTATATCAAGAAAGGAGACGAAGCAAATGTATTGAGAGGGGTTCTTCCTCCCAATGATACGTTGATCGCTTTTTATGTGGGAGAAGAGGATTATGAGGGAGCGGAGATCTTAATTCAAAATTTAAGGACGGATCCTTGATATGGTACGTCCTACAAAAACAATTTCTACTCTTGCGCATATCCGGGATATTTTGGTCCTACCGTTTACGGTTACAGTCATCTTGCCGTATTTTATATATCGCCCGTACCCGATCTACCTCTCCAACGATCTACCGATCCGAGTCGTTGGAGTTCTTCTGTCCATATTCGGGATCGCTCTTTTATACAGAACGGTT
This sequence comes from Leptospira langatensis, assembly GCF_004770615.1. Classification (NCBI taxonomy): domain Bacteria; kingdom Pseudomonadati; phylum Spirochaetota; class Leptospiria; order Leptospirales; family Leptospiraceae; genus Leptospira; species Leptospira langatensis. The sequence continues at coordinate 62,636 of NZ_RQER01000006.1, read as the reverse complement.
TCTCTCTTTCGCAAACAAGGAGAAGGTACCATCGCTCCTTGGGAACCTACCCAAAGATTGATCGTTGTAGGCCCCTATCGCTATTGCAGGAATCCTATGATCACTGGCGTCCTTTTCATTTTGCTCGGAGAGACTTTCTTTTTGCTTTCTCCGCATCTTCTTGCGTTGGCAGTTATTTTCTTTCTCACGAATACGATCTATTTCATCTACAGGGAAGAACCCGGATTAGTTTTGAGATTCGGACAGGAATACACTCACTATAAAGAAAATGTTCCGAGATGGATCCCGAATTGGAAACCGTATCCCGGATTTTCGAAATAAAGTCCTTCTGACGATTTTATACAATTTTTCCGTTCTTTTTTCCTCTACACTTCTCTGAAAAAGCAGAGGTGAACCATGCAAACGAACCGTTGGAAAGTATATGATATCCCACATAGGGCCATACGTTATGCGCTCTCTATATTGGTACAGGAAACCGGAAATACGGACTTTAAGGATCGGAACGAAGTGGACGAGTTCTTTCGACTCAGTTTGGAAGTATTTCGGATCTTGGAGATCCACGCCAGGGACGAAGAGGCAGTCAGTCTACGTCATTTGGATTTAAAACTTCCGAATGCTTCTTTGAAGGATAAGGAAGCTCATATAAGATTGGAGAAGAAACTGCAAGAGCTCTCCGTCCTGGCAGCAAATATAAAGACCAGCGCTCATCTAGGTGAAGGAAAAGAGATCCGGATGGGAGAGGAATTTTACGAAAAGCTAATTGACTTTCAGGCACGGTATTTTCTTCACATGAGAGAAGAAGAGATGGAGACCCAGGCAAAGATCCACGAATATTTTACGGACGAAGAGTTGCAGGCTCATCAAAAAGAGATCATGTCCTCTTTAGAGAAGGAAGATATCCGTCTTTGGGCCAAATTCATTCTGCCAAATTTACCGGCCGAAAGAAGAAAACAGTTCGAAGGAATGCTTGCCGCTTTTGCCTGAAATTCCGGACCGAAAAGCGGGATGAGCTTGCTTTTTCCCGCTTACTTTCGTATTCTAAGGTCCATGAGTCGGGACAAATCCTTAGTCTTAAAAGAATTCCAAACCCTGCCGGGGGTAGGCAAAACAATCTCTCAGGATCTTTGGAATTTGGGGATCAGAAGTAAGGAAGAATTGTCTGGCCTCGATCCCGAGAAATTATACGAGCAGATCTGCGTTTACCAAGGAGGCAAGGTGGATCGTTGCATGCTTTATGTGTTCCGATGTGCCATCTATGTTTCAGGCACCAAGGATCCGGATCCAGAAAAAATGAAATGGTGGTCTTGGAAGGACCCGCTTCGATTTTAGACCCTTCTTATATTCTAAAAATATTATGAACATATTCTGGGACGCAAGGGATAGATCCGAAACGTATACTGTTGTTCCAGGGGAGAACTGCGTGATCGGGGTTCAGGTTCGTGGCCGGATCTCCAGAGTAGAAGGAGAAAGGACGGAGGCGCTTCGAATCGCGGGAATTACAGGAGTGCTAACAGGTCCTCGAACCTTTTATTCCCAAGCCAATACAAAATCACTGCTCATCCAAATCCCTCCCTTGTTGCTTTCCAGAAGGATCTCCGTACCCATGAACGAGATCAAGGATGCTAGCCTTTCTCTCGAAGATCTTTTTACTAAATCGGAAGTTTCCCAACTACTCGAGGATTGTGAAGAAGCAAACGAAAATGTGAGCGTATCCAGCTGGGACGCCTCTCTTGTTTTCCAGAAATTCTGGAAGAACAAAGAACTGAAAGAAGACAGTGATACTTATCTAATCGAAGCAATGCAAAGGATCCGTTCTAGTGCCGGAGAGTTAGGAATTCGTTCACTCGCAGAAGACTTGGGAGTCAGCCAGAGCACATTGGAGCGAGGGTTTAAGGCCAGAGTAGGGATCAATCCGAAGGAATTTGCGAGTCTCGTTCGATTCAGAAAAGCATTGGAAGGCTTGGGAAAGACAGAAAGTCTCACAGAGCTAGCTTACGGATCCGGATATTATGACCAGGCTCACTTTATAAGAGAATTTAAGAAGAAAACAGGCACTAGTCCTAAGAAATGGAATTCCTTAAATATTTAAACAGAGTCGATTGTTAATAGAAAACCGATAGAACCGATTCAGCTTAAATTTTAAGTTACTGAGAATAGGAAATACGGTTATTCTATTTTAGACTTTTACCTAAAAGTTCTCTCTTCACCGCAGGATGTTTGCGGATCAGATCCAGGGATTTAGCGATTAGGATCTTTCCTTCGGTAGTATGATTCCAAACATTCAAACCCGAAGGATGAGGGAGCGGGATCCAGTCCAATTCCACTCCGTAATATTCTTTTTTGAACTTCTTGCCGATCACTTCGTCTAGTTTGTACTTCTTATTGTCCATCAGTTGGTCGATCGCCAATTTACCGATGGGGATCAAAAGCTCCGGACGATTGTAATTTACTTCAAAGCGAAGATATCTAGAACAATTCTCAACTTCGCTTGCATCCGGTTTTCTGTCTCCGCTCTTTGCCTTGCCTGGAAAGCATCTACAGACCGCGGACATATTTACTTTGGAGCGATAAAGTTCTTCTTCTATTCCTATGGAGGCAAACCATTTGAATAAGGTCTTGCCTGCAGTATATGCGAAGGGTCTTCCGAATCTTTCTTCGTGAATACCGGGAGCCTGTCCTATACTCATGATCTTTGCGCCGGGGATCCCGCCATGAACAGGATTGCCTTTCATATTCGGGCAAAGCCTGCAATGGATCAGTGTATCTAGATGTTGTGAGAATTCTTTGTTAGATCGCATCCCAAACGGATCAAGGAGCCAAAAGTCTCCAAGCTTCCAAGGAGGTAGTTCCGACTCGGATCAGGCTTTTGAGTTTGGTAAGTTCCAGGATCTTGTTCACTTGAGAAGAAGGAGAGAATACCGCGATCCCTCCCTTGCCGCTTTTGACCAATCTGGAGTGGGTCGCCATAAACACTCCCAAACCGGAAGAGTCTATGTACTTAACATTCTCCATATTGACTAATAAATAAATGAAGCCTCGGTCCAGTAGATGAAAGAATCGTTCCTTCATGATCTGAGCGGAGTATAAATTGATCTCTCCGGTGATCTTGACAACGACTGCTTCCTGAGGAAGTCCATCGGGGATATTGTCTTGATCTAAAAAGACTCCTAGTTCTGGAGCATCGTGATCGAATTCATTGCTATCCAAATTCCAGGGACTTTCAGACATAGTTTCATTGGATCGGTTCGGACCGAATGCGAAGACTATCGAATGTCTTCCGGTTTATGCAAGGATTTTATCCGTTTTTTCTTCGATTGTTGTATCTCTTAAGTGTCTTCTCTTACACCTTCCGAAATACGAAAACGATAGATCTTCGCTTCTAAACCGAATGTTCTTAAATATTCTTTTTGTAGCTCGGAGAATACCGACTCGGATCTACCTTCCTTATCCAAGACTAGAATGCAACCTCCGAAACCGCCTCCGATCATCCTAGCTCCCAAAACGTTCCTTGCATGCAGATTGTTTACGATAAAATCGGTTTCTTCACAGGAAACTTGGAACTTTTCGGCTAAGGATTGGTGGCAGAGATATAATTCCTTGCCTAAGCCTACAGGGTCTTTTTCTTTCAAATAGCGGATAACGTTACGAACCCTGGATCTTTCTCCCAGGATATGCTCGGCCCTTTTCTTTTCCGTTTCGGTCAGTCCTACTGAATTCAGGTTTTCCGGATCCGCCTCGTTTAAGTTTTTCAATCCTGGATCGAACTTCCGTAATTTTTCCGTGGCAGACTCGACTTCTCTTCTTCTATCGTTATATTCACTTTCTTTAAGATTATGTTTCACTTTGGAATCGATGAGATAAAATTCGAAGCCCGGCAGATCCAAAGAATGATAGGAATATTCCAGACTTTCCGTATCCAAGGAAATGCAGGAAGAAGGCTTAGCGGTCGCGATCACGAATTGGTCCATGATGCCGCAATTGACTCCGACAAAATGATTTTCTGCGGATTGAGAAAGAAGAGCGATCTCTTCTCTCGAAATTCCCCAAGAGAAGATCTGAGAAAGTGCGAAGGCGGTCCCAACTTCTACCGCTGCAGAAGAAGAGAGTCCCGCTCCCTGGGGAATATTTCCCGTGAACGCTAGATCGAACCCTTGCACGGACAGTCCCTTTTTACGGGCTTCCGAGATCACACCCAATATATAATTGGCCCAGGTCTTCGTTTCCGAATAAGCTAGAGAGTTCGTGATCAGCTCCGATTGAAAGTCTTGGGAATAGATCCTAAAATCCTCCCTTCCATTCTTTCGTACTGCCAGAAACACTCTGAAATCTATGGCAGCGGGAAAGACTGTTCCTCCTGCATAATCCACATGTTCCCCGATCAGATTGATCCTACCGGGTGCGGAAAAGAAACGAAGAGGGAATGGATCGGAAAAATCGGGAAAGGCCGCTTTTAAACTTTGAGCCAGGATCTCTTTCACTGACAGAACCATTCTGGAAGATAAAAACTTCCGATCCAAACTTACAAGGATTTTGGGAAAATGTAACTTTCTGAAAGCAACGTTTTTCCTTGCTATTCCGGCTAATCTCCGTAATCTGTCGCGGATGTCCGGGATTGGAGAAAGTCGATGGCCTTCGCTTTAGAATTAAAGGATCGATTTGCTGCTGAGTTTATAGATCCGAAACAAAAAGAGGCAGTCGGAAAAGAGTCCGCCCTTGCCTTGCAAAAACTATTGAATGGAACATCGCCAGGATCCGAATTTTTGGGATGGGTCCGTCTTCCCCAAAACAAGAAGCAAGAAGAACTCCAAAAGATCCAATCCGTTGCGGCAAAGATCAGGGCCCAATCCGAAACTGTAGTGGTTGTCGGTATCGGAGGATCGTATCTAGGCGCAAGAGCAGTCATCGATTCGGCTAGATCTTATTTCTCCAGTCCTAAACTCGGCGCTCCCGAGATCATTTATGCGGGACACCAACTAGATGCACGTTATCATTCCGAGCTTCTAAAATATTTGGAGGGGAGGGAGTTCTCTGTAAACGTGATCTCCAAATCCGGGACTACTACCGAACCTGCCTTGGCCCTGCGCATGCTTTGGGATCTTGCAAAGAAGAAGTACGGCGATCACGCAAAGGAAAGGATCGTAGCTACCACCGACGGTTCCAAAGGCGCTCTTTTAAAAATGTCCCAAGAGTTGGGGTTCGCGACCTTCACAATTCCGGATAACGTGGGAGGAAGGTATTCCGTTCTCACTCCGGTGGGATTATTCCCGATAGCCGCTGCGGGTATAGATATTCATGCCTTTTGGGAAGGCTTCCAAGAAGCAGCGGATGCACTCTTAAGCGATCCTTCTCCGGAAACGAATCTGGCTTGTTTGTATGCTACATATCGAAATTGTTTTTATCGTTCCGGAAAGAAGCTAGAGGTAATGGCGAGCTATACCCCTTCTCTTCATACTCTTGCAGAATGGTGGAAACAACTCTTCGGAGAAAGCGAAGGAAAGGAAGGGCTGGGGATCTTTCCTGCCTCCGTGGATCTGACCACTGATCTACATTCCATGGGGCAGTACTTGCAAGAAGGGGAGAGGCATCTGTTTGAAACAGTTCTTTATCCTAAGAATAGCGGAGAAGAGATCCGTATTGCCAAGGATCCGGACGATCTGGACGGACTGAATTTCCTAGCAGGAAAGAAGATGAGCGAGGTAAATGAGCAGGCTCTTCTTGGCACTCTAGTGGCACATTCCGAGGGGAAGGTCCCTTGTTTGGAAATCTTATTTTCCGATACGGGAGCCAAAAGTATGGGACAGCTTATGTATTTCTTCGAATTGGCCTGCGGGATCTCGGGCAACGTATTAGGAGTGAATCCCTTCGATCAGCCTGGGGTTGAGGCGTATAAAAAGAATATGTTCGCATTGCTCGGAAAACCCGGTTTCGAGGACTTACGGGAAATTTTGAAGAAGAAAGGGGTCTAAACTTATAAATTTGGAATTTCGAAAACGAGGATTTTGAATTTTTTTCTCTAATTCTCTCGAAAGCAATTCCGAAACGCTTGACAGACCTTTGTTTGGGTTTCCGATTAGAAGTAGTATGGCTCAAAAAGGTAAAAAACTGAGGATCATTTCAGCTTCCTTAGCATTATTTACCCTTATCTTTTTCCTACACTCCGGGCCATCCACCAGCACTTATCCCGGGAAGAAGCCTTTAACTACGCAAAGTATCGTAGGGCTTGAGACCGATGTCGAAGAATTAAATGGTTTAGCAGTAGAGGATTCCGAAGTATCGGAACTATTCGTTGGGCTTACTTATTCTTCGAGAATACATAAACCAGGTCTCTCTGAATTAAATCCTTCCCGTCAGGATAGGTTTCAATTCCAACACACAAAATTATTATCTCAACATCTGTTGAATATACCTCCTCCATCCCTTATCTAATCGAGTCTTAGGACAAAGTCCGTAAACTCCGAACCCTCAGCGCGTACTCATACGTTTGCTTTGGCTTTGGAAAAAAAAAGAAACATAAACAGAACAGAACTTAGGAGATTTTTCGTTATTTTTTTCCCATCCAATATAGCACCAATTTAACCGGTCCGTGTCTTCGGACCTCCGTTCGAGAATACGGGCCGGTTTTTTTTTCGATTTCATCCAGACAAAAAAAAGGCGACAGAGAGTGTAAAGATCCCGATATTTTGTGGGATTTAGGACTCCTTAAGCGAATGGAATTGGAACAAGGCAAAATGGAACGTCTTGCCAGAGGGATTGAACTCGGTAAGAAGATCGTTCTTCACGGTGTTGTTCTTTCCGGACATTATAAATCCAATCTGGAGAGTTATCTTCGCTATTGTTTAGAGTTCTATAAGAAGACCGACATTCTTCCTCCCGGGCTTTGCCTCTTATATTCCCTTTTGGAAAGAACTTATAGAGAAAATTGTAGGAACTCCTACTATAAAGAGAAGGGTTGGGATCCTTCCGATCCGGAATCCCTCACGGAAAGAGAAGCTGAATTTGAGAAGGAATGGGATTTCTCCGATCCTCTTAGTCTCAAACCAAAGCTGAAGGAAGAGGGCTTCTTTCTGAGGACCACGATCCTTCATGGACCGACAGGGATCACAGTGGAACTGGCAAACAAGGCCATTATCACTTCCGAGTCCGAAGAGGAATTGACGGAGTACTTGTCCAGGGCAAAATCCTATCACAATCTTTCCGAATACTACGAAGACTATCCTTTCGACGAAGAGGGAAGAGAGATCGACATCGCTCTTTCTTTTCTGCAATTCCAAGAGATAGGTCTGCATCCAAATCTCCTAAGATTCGACACCATGGAAGGAGAGCATGTATTCAGAGTGGAGATCCCATTCGATAGCGGATACAGCTCTTTGCGAGAAAAGATCGAGAAGGACGAGGATCTGAGACCTTTCCGTTTTCATTCCGATAAGGAGAAGGAAGGGGAAACGATCGAACCCTGGAAGATGTCTGTCTGTACGATCTGTGGAAGGACCGTAGACGACAGGATCTTCTTTAGGACATTGCCGGAAGATGTGATAGAAAGAGCGAAGGAGATCCCTTCGACCAGGGATGTATGCGCCTGGTGTCTATCCGGTTATCTCTGGTCCTGATCTAAGATCTTAATACATAAGGAAAATATTATATTGGATCCGAATTATCCTCCTAAACCGATCACTTTATCGGGCGACTTAGTCCAGCTTGTTCCTTTACGGTTAGAGCATACGGAAGCTCTTGCAGAAGCAGTCCGGGACGGAGAACTCTGGAAGCTTTGGTTCACGAATATTTCTCCGCCCCAAGAAATGCAAGGCTGGATCGAAAAAGCTTTAGAAGAGCAGAAGTTAGGTCTTTCTCTTCCGTTTGCTGTTTTGAGAAAGTCGGACGAAAAAATCCTAGGCTCCACTCGTTTTATGAATATAGAAAAGGAGGCAAGGAGAGTGGAGATCGGATCTACTTGGTACAGCAAAAGTGTACAGAAAACCTTGATCAATACCGAATGTAAGCTTTTATTACTAAGACACGCGTTCGAGGTCTTAGATTGTATTGCCGTGGAATTTAGGACTCATTTCTTTAATACCCAATCTCGCAGAGCCATAGAGAGATTGGGGGCTAAGATGGATGGTATCTTACGAAATCACAGGATCAGTAAGAATGGGACATTGCGCGATACAGCGGTATACAGCATTATCAATTCCGAATGGCCCACCGTAAGATCCCATTTAAAATTCAAATTGGGACTGGAATAAGGATCCTTTCCTTATCGCCAGTTTTCTACCACTGAATCGATCACTCCGTATTCTTTGGCCTCATATGGGTTGAGCCAAAGATCTCGATCGGTATCCCTTTCGACGATCTCGAGAGGTTGACCGGTCCTCAGAGAGACGATCCGATTGATCTCCTTTTTATCCCTTTCGATCATAGAAGCGAATATACCTATATCCGTAGCCTGTGCCTCGAACCTTCCGGGAACATGAGGTTGGTGGAGCATGATCCTGCTATGAGGGAAGGCGGATCGTTTTCCTTTGGTTCCGGAAAGAAGAAGGAGCGCTCCGAAACTTGCCGCTAATCCCATGCAAACTGTGTTTACATCATTAGGGATCAGATCCATCGTATCGAGGATAGCCATTCCCGCGGTATTGGCTCCTCCGGGACTATTGATCACAAGGGTGATATCCTTTTCAGGATCCATATTAGAAAGATATAATAGACGATCTACAACGTATTTTGCGGAGCTATCGTCCACCTGCCCCCAAAGAAAGACCTTTCTTTCCTTTAACTGACTATCTTCCAGGCGCAGGCCCGGTAATTGGGCAAGTTCCGCTATTCCGTTTTCCATTCGAATCTCCATATTAGGATGCCATCGCCATTGGCCCGTGTAGGACTTCCAACCATTCTTTCCGATCGGATTTGTTCAATAATTGTCTGCGAAGTAGTTCTCTGCTTCTTCTCAGACGATTCTTTAGATTGCCGATCGGTATCCCCGTCTTCTCCGTGATCTGCTCGTAGCTCATCCCGTCGAAGTATCTCAGATCCAGGAGCTGCTTTTCTTCCGAAGGTAATTCGTCTAACGCGTCCAGAACCTCTTTTCTCCAACTATCTCCGGAGCGAGGAGCGGCCTTGGTGATCTCGGGATTGAGTTCCGTTCCGAGAAGATCTTTTTTTCTCAGGATCCGATCCGAGTGCTTGAGCACTAATCTTCTTAAGAGAAAAGGAAACGCCTCCGGTTGCCTAAGAGAAGGTAGCACCTTCCAGGCTTCTAGAAAGACCTCCTGACTTAAGTCTTCTGCCTTGGATTGATCTCGAATTCGTTTGGCAGCCTGGCTGCTAACGTACTTTTCGAAGCGGGTCATCAATTCGTTGAAGGCCGGCTCTTCTCCCTTGGAGGCTTCTGTGACTAGTACTTTAAAATCGCGCATATCTGTTAGAGGGTCCCAGTTTCAATTTTGGGGTGTACGAATCGAAACTATTTTTCAAACGGAACAGGGCGCTAGAACTTCGGTCTAGGAGGAAAATCGGCCCTTATCCTTGGAAAATTCCCCCCAAGAAGGAGGAAGTCTGTCCGAGAAATCGGTGTCCTTGTGGAGTTCGTAGAATTCCCTCTCTCCCAGATCCAAGAAGGTCCCAGGAAAGATCTTTCCTCCCAATCGATCCTGGTCGGAAAGTCTGCGAAACGTATCCGCGAGATCGTAAGGCTGATCGGGTTCCAGGTCGGAAAGGACTTTTGCCTTCATCCAAGAAAGACCTAAATAGAAATAGCCTCCCGGTGAAAAATGCACCCTTTCGTTCTCGAGACTGAGCCCGGTATAACTTGCGTCTTTGGGGACTTCTCCCAGATAAAGGATGCAATCGAAATCCTTCTTCTCTTCTTCGCTTGGCCAAGGAGAGAAGGAGACGTCTGGAAACAGAATGAAATCCGGATTTAAAACTAGGAATTCGTCTTGGAGGCTCCAGTATCTTTCGATCGCTGTGCGGATCCCTCCTCCGGTCCCTAGTATTTCCGCTGTCTCTGCCGAGAATTTGAGTGGGAAGTCCGGGAAATTTTCGAGTTCTGTCTCGATCTTCTCTCCCAGATAATGAGTGTTGGCGATCGCCTCTTGCACTCCCCAGTTCTTAGCGTGAAACAGTGAATAATATATTAGAGGAATGTTATGTATTCTGAGTAGGGGCTTGGGAAGGGAAGTGGTCCATTCCCCCATTCTTTTTCCGAAACCGGCACAAGGAAAGAAGGCTTTTTTGCTCATTCTAACCTTCTAATTTTTCCAGGAATAGGGAATTAGATGCCAATTCCTGTTTTAATAGATGAAAGAATAAGAAGAGTTGATCGGGGAATAATCCCACTTGTACGATCTCGAGTAGATTTTCCAGACACTGCAGCACGCTTTTTCTATATTTATCCTGCTTCTTGTCCGCTACCAACATGAAATAGGAACCTAGCGCCTTATAGGATCTCTGCAGCGCTTGTAGATAATAGCATTCTTTAGGTTTATGAAAACGTCCATGGTTCTCTTTTAAGAATAGCAGGAACAAACCCTGTCTCATTGCAAACGGTATGGGTCGATATGCGTCATAGAGAAGGCTGGCTAGATCGTAAAAAGGAGTTCCCATCCTTGCATCCTGGAAATCGATCAGGGTCAATTCACCTTCGGGAGAAAGCATTATGTTTCTAGAATGGAAGTCCCTATGGCAGAAAACTTTGTCCTTGTACTCTGCGAGAAAGCCAGCGGCTTCTTCTAAAAAGAAGATGACCTCAGGTCTTAGCTTTGTCTTTGTACGGAATAGTTCGGAGAACCTTTGGTATGCAGATAATGTGAATTGGTTCTCGTAGTTTAATTTTTCGTAATCGAATTCCCTCGTGGAGACCGGAGGATCAGCATGCAACTTTTGGAGAGAGATCAGCATCGCGATGCATTTTACCAAATAGTCCCTGTATTCGGAATCGTCTTGGATGGTGCTTAGATCCTTGTCTCCTTCGTCCGAGAGCAGAATGAGTTTATTGAGTATGTCCGTCTTATATACTTTTGGGACCTTGAAGCCGTAATGCTCCAAGAAGTTTCCGACATCCACGAAGTCGTGTTGAAAGACTTGGTCCTTGCATAATATCTTGGTTGGTTTGCCCAAGAAATGAACTCGATAGTATCTTCGCGCAGATGCTTCCGGATTTAAGAGTTCTATCTTGTCGGGGAAGGCTCCTCCCTCCGCTAAGAAGCGAAGCTCTGCTTCTCCCAATACGTTATTCATAGCCACTTATGGGCTAGTTCTACAATTTGTCCGGAAAGACCAAGCGGAATTCTGTGCCTTTTTCGGGCTCCGAATCGATTTCGATCCTGATCCCAAAGTGATCCGCTATTTCTTTGGCGACGAACATTCCTAAGCCGGTGCCTTGTCCCGTTTTCTTCGTAGTGAAGTAGGGTTGAAAGATCTTGGTCAAGACTTCCGGTGCCATACCGATCCCATCGTCCTTGATCTGTACCATAGGATGGCGATTTCTTTCGGATACGGAGATCTCTATTCTTCCCTTATTGGATGTGGCGTCTGCGGAATTTAAGAATATATTGGAGAACAATAGACTTAACTGATCCGCATTCGAATGCACATAAGTCTTTTCTCTCGCCTTTTGGAATACGATCTCACAGTATTTCAATCGAGTCGTCTTGCGAAAGACTTCGATTACGGATTCTACTACGTCGTTTAGGTCCAAGATCTCTCTGTCCCTACCTAGATCTCCCGGTTTGCCTAATTGTAATAGGTTGAATGTAAGGTTCTTGAGTTTGGTGATCTGGTTCCAAGTAACCTGGATGGCCTTGTCCTTGATGGGTTCGTCCGCGTCAGGAAGTCTCGCAACTTCTATGAATCCTTGTACTGCAGTGAGTGCGTTATTGATCTCATGACCGATGCTAGAGGCGATCGTGGTTAAAAAGGCTCTTCTCTCCGCATCCACCAATTTCTCGGAGATGATATTCTTTTGCGTAATATCTCTCGCAATCCCGGTAAAATATGTTTTTCCGTTCAATTCATAGCGACATACGGAAATATCGAAATTGAACTTTTCTCCGGATCTGCTCATCAATTCCGCATTGTGGAGTCGAGCGATCTGGTGGTCCGATTTTCGATTTACCAGATGTGCGATCCTTTCCATATAAGTATCTCTGTTCTCTTCCGAGATGAGAAGGGTGATCTTTTGGCCAACAATCTCGGATTCTTCGTAGCCGAAATTGCGGACAGTGGCTTGATTTGCTCCTCTGATCGTTAGGTCATCGTCTAGAGTGATCACACAATCCCCTGTTGTCTCTAAAATAAGACTATTGCGATAGTTCAGATCTCTGGATTGCTGTGCGAGATGGGATCTTTCCCGGACAGTTTTGAGGATACGTTTTGACTTGCGATCTTTCTCCTCTTTCTCTCTCTTCGCATTCTCGAGTGCTGCGAGTATATTCTGTCTGCTCACAGGTTTGGAGATATAATCGAACACTCGGTTCCTCAGAGCTTCTTCTGCCGTATGGAGCTGCGGGTTTCCGGTAATTAAGATAACTGGAATATTAGAATTATATTTTTTGATCTCTCTGGCTACTTCGATCCCGTCCTTTCCTCCCATCAGGATGTCCGAGATCACTATATCTACTTGATAGTCTCGCACGATCTTCATGGCGGAATCGTAATCTTCGGCGAGAAAGACATGATAGCCTTCTCTGGAAATAACCCTTTCCAAGGCTGTACGTATTTCGGCCTCGTCGTCTATGATCAGGACATTGGGATTTCCCCGAGTGGTCATGGGGTCCCGCGATGGAAATACGTCATACCTTACCTACCGGAACTCGAACCGTGACCTTGGTGCCTTGGCCAGGATTCGATTCTAAATGAATGGAGCCACCGTGATCGGTGATGATCCTTTGAGAGATCGTCAGCCCGAGTCCGGTACCTTGTTTTGTTCTTCTTGTCGTGTAAAGAGGTAAGAAAGCCTTCTCTACTACTTCGGCGCTCATTCCGGGGCCGTTATCTTGAATGGTAAAACTCACCATTTCTCCGTTCAAATATAATTCTTTTCGCGCTGAAACTTGTATCAAAGGATTTGCCGGTTTATGTTCCATTTCGGATATTGCATTCACAGCGTTCACAAGACAGTTGATGAGGACTTGTTCTATCTCCTGCCAAGCGACTGAGATCTGAGGAAGTTCCGGATTTGCGACCCTCTTGAGCTCGATTCCGTTTTTCTTGCAACTTACTTCTATGAGTTCGCAGGCTCTGAGAAGAATGAAATAAGGAGAAACAAGCTCCTTCTTTCTGGGCGCTCTTCTTCCTAGATCCAAGAGGCCTTTGATCAGATCTCGGATGCGTAACGCGGCACCTTCTATTCTCTTGTAGACTTTTTTTCTTTCGATCGGATCCGGATCTTCATGTTCTACAAGATCCTCTAGATAGAGTAGGCTGGACTGCAGTGGATTGTTCACCTCGTGTGCGATCCCTGCAGCGATCTCCCCGATAGAAGCGAATTTTGCGGTCTCGTACAATTGTCTGTCCAAGATCTTTGTTTGAGTTACGTCGGAGAAGATCAACATCGCCGCCACAGGGAATTCCTGATATTTCTTGAGAGGAAGGAACTTTATGGAAAAATAATTTTCCTCTTCTCCTAATAGGATCATCGAGAAGTCGAAATAAGCGGCTCTCTGCGTGCGGATGCATTCTTCCAATTTGGCACGGATCCCTTTCTCCGCTTCGTCCGGAAATAGTCTTGGAAAATCGTCCTGAGCTTCCACATTCAGGAATTGGAATAGGAAGAACTTCAGGATTGGCGCGACTTCCAATACTTTGCCGTGCGGGTCTAATATTACGATTCCATTATTCATGGAGGCGAATAAGTTCCGCAATTTCATTTCGGAAGCTCGTATTAATTCTTCGTTTTTCTTCTGTTCGGTGATATCTAAAAGTAACAAGATCGTTCCTATCCTGTTACCGTAATCGTCCTTTAGGGAAGAAGATGCGAGAAGGAACGGGACCTCATGTCTTCCTCGGATGGTGATCCTGGTTTCCGCTCTGGAGCCTAGGAGGATCGTATCCATCGCCTCCGGATCCAACTTCAGGAGATCTCTTACTTGCACTCCGGTGATCTCATCTTTAGAGATCCCTAATAAAGAACTAATATTATTATTTACGTATGTAATAAAGCCTTCGTCGTCAGTAGAGAGAAGAGGTACTTCTAAGGAGTTCAATAATGCTCCTTGGAATTGGAGTATCTTTGCCGTCTCCCTTCTTTGTTTTTCGATCCTCAGATATTGTAAGGAAGACAATAGATCTTCTACGATCTCGAAATAAAGATAGTTCTCTCCTGAGTCGAATGCCATATTCTCTTTGGAGATGATCTGTATCCCGCCTACAATGGTCCCTTCTTCTCGGATGATCAAGCTCAAGGATCTCTTAAAGTCCTTTGCCATAAGGGCTTCTTCCCATTCCGGATAGATCTGGGTGCCGAACTCGTAGATATGGAATTGTTCCGTTCCTTTTAAGAGGCTTGCAAAAGGAGAGACTAACTTCTTCTCTTCCCAGGCCGTCTCTAAGGATTTTCTCCATTTGGTATCCAGATCGGATTGGATCAGTATCTGATCCGTGCCATCTTCCCTTCTATAAAAACCCCAGACTAAACTGTAGTGAGGATTTTCCTTCAGGGTATCACAGATCTTTTGGAATAGAGTGCTTTCCGAACTCATTCGCAAGGATCTCAGATTGAGTTTTAATAAACGAAGTGTCCTTAAGATGCTTTGCAGATAATACAGTCTGAGCTCTATCTCTCTGATCTCCGATCTTTGGTAGATATGAAAGATCAAAGGAGAGTTAGGCGAATCGGAGAACGCGTTGATCGTAAAGTCTGCGAGAAGAAGTGTCCCGTCCTTTCTTCTTAGGTTCCAGAGTAACGAGATGCCTAATTCCTCGGCGCCTGTATTATAATCCCCTATATTATCCGGACGAGAAAGAAGATTACTGAGAGAAAGACCTTTCAGTTCGTTCTTACCGTAACCAAGGATGGAGCTTGCCTTGGGGTTTCCTCCCAGGATCCGATAGGTTCCCGGTTCCAGGATCAGTACGCCTTCCTGTGCGGGAAAGAAGGCCTTTTCTAAGAGTAGAACGAATTCCTGAGTATCCATGGAATATTGTAATTAATATCGGATCTCCGCCTCATAAAATTGATTTGGATTCCTTGCTAGATTCCGGCTGAGGCCCGATCCTAGTCCAAGCAATGGATTTTCTATACGAACTTTTTCTCAGAAATTATACCAGACAAAAAATCTCATTCATGAGAAAGGAACTGGGCTTCGAATCTCTTTCTGTGGATCTGGAAGGGCATAAGATCTTCTTCTTGAGAAGAAGATCCGAAGTAAATTCAGGCAAGTCCTTGCTTCTCATCCATGGACTCCTGGATTCCGCTACCGGTTTCCGAAGAATGGCTCCTTTTCTGAGGAAGGATTATGACATTTTGATGCCGGATATCCCTGGTTTCGGGCTAAGTCCTCTTCCTCCGATCAAATTCCTTTACCAGATAGATACATTTTCCCAACTTCTGTACAATTCCATCCGCAAATTGGATCTCAAAGAACTCGTGTTAGGCGGCCATTCCATGGGCGGATTGATCGCAATGCTGATCGCTATCCAAGATTCGAATTGGGAGAAGAGGATCAAAAAGTTAGTTTTACTTGCACCGGGAGGCATTCCTCACCCCAAAAGGGACGAGATGAAGGAGTTATTGTTTCCTTCCAAATCGGCGGAGATAGAAAGACTGCTCTCTGCCTTGTACAAGGAGAATGCGCCTCAATTGGGATGGCTGGCAAAAAAAGCTTTGCTTAGCCAATGGAATAATCGGGCTCATAGATTCCTAACGGAGAATACTCTGGATCGGGAAAAGCAGATCTTTATTGGGCAAAAGCTTTCCGCAGTAAAACAAAAGACTTTGATCGTTTCGGGGACGGAGGACCCGATCACAGATCCTCCCATGGTGAAAAAGCTACATGGCTACATAACGCATAGCAAATTGATCTGGATCCAAGACGTAAAACACGCTCTGCATATGGAAAAGCCTAGGGAAGTCTCCGAACAGATCAATGCCTGGCTTTAATATTGTTTAATATTTGCGAATTTGGATTTATTTACTTCAGTTTTAAGTCAGAATAGTTTCAGAATTTTTTCGCTCAGAAATCCAATTGACTGCTAGCAGTTTCAGATTACGTTTCCCTGAAACGATTTCAGGCTGCGTATGAAATTGCTGAGATTATTCCCAATACAATCTTCTTCTTCTCTTTCTATCTTGGAAGAGGTGTATGAACAGGGAGTCTCCGTCTCTAGATACTTCTTTTCGATGGTTGCTCTTATCTGTTTGCATGGGGCAAGCCTGGAGTACATGAGGGATAATTCCCTATTGCTCTATCTGGATCTGATCTCCGTATTCTTCTGCATCCTTGCGCTTTGTGCTCGTTTGATCTTTCATTCGGTTTTTTGGAGAAGGACATTAGTCATTTGCGTTTTGGCTACGATCATGCTGATCGAAGTGGAGACCCAATTCCACGATAACGAGTTTCGCTTCAGCGAACCGGAGATGTGGGTCTTGGATCCTGTCATTCTTCTTTTGATCGGATTCTTTTTGCCCGCAAGACCTTCTCTGTTCGTCGGTTTCATTCTCATGACTACCGCCTATTATTTGGGGAGGGTAGCGATGATCTCTCCGGAGGAGTTCCAAAAAAGAGGGCTTTGGGTGATCCTCGCAGACATGGTCGCTATCAACGGATTCTCTATTTTACTCAATCGCTGGTGGTTCTTTTATAGATTCGACAGCATTCGTAAGTCTAGACTTCTGCACGAAAGAGTAGGGCAGGAAAGAGAGTCCGTATTCAGGGACATTCACGATCATATAGGCGCAAATATTTTGGACCTGAAACGATTTGCGGAGAAGTTACAGAACAGTTCCGAATGGAATGCAAACTCTGCCAAGGATCTGGAATCTCTTGTGGGAAAGATCTCTTTGGGGATCCGAACAAGCGTCTCTCTTTGGGAAGATTCTAAATTGTTAAGCGAAGACCTTTGGATGGCGCTTCGGGTCATTCTTCTGAAAAGATACGAACTCTTTCAGAGAAAGATAGGTTTTGAAAAAGACGGGGATTCGATCTTTGCATTGGCAGAGGCGGATAGAGAGGATTTTTTAGGGATCATTGTAGAGCTAAGCTCCAACGATCTGAAGTACGGTTCGGAGGAATCTATCTGGGGAATGGACACTTCGGATGAATCCAAGATCCGCATCTATCTGAAGACAGGATCCAAATACGATCCTCGAAAGGAAGTAGAGGGATCGGGTAAGAAAACAATTTTACAAAGAGCGAAAAATATTGGGGGCTCATGGTCTGAATCTTATGAAAAAGGAATATATCTAGGAGAGTTAACACTGCCGTTAAATAGGGGTGGATGGGTCGGAAAAATAGAATGAATAAGGTTCGAATTGCTATTGTAGAGGATAATCTTGGATTCGCTCGGTCTTGTGCGGATTCCTTACTTGGAATGGAGGAGGTGGACAAAGCGGAAATCTTCCCTTCTGTGGAGGAGTTTTCGAAAGCAGGCGCAAAGCAGTTCGATCTGGTATTCTTGGACATTATTCTTCCTGGCAAATCAGGTATAGATTTCTTAAGGGAACAGAAAGCATTAGAAGATATTCCTAAATACGTCATGGTAACCACAGTCGATTCGGACGATGCGTTATTCCAAGCGATGCAAGCCGGAGCAGTAGGCTTCGTGTTAAAAAAGGACTTAAAGGATATTACGGAAGTCACTCGGATCGTTCTCCAAGAGGGAGGCATTCTTTCTCCAGGACTTGCTGCGAGGGTCATTTCCTTCTTCAGAAAACCTTTAAGAAAAGAGACGGAAACTCTCACTCCTAGAGAAAGAGAGATACTTCATCAGATCGTAAACGGAGCCAAGACTAGGGAAATTGCAGAGCATTTCGGAACGAAAGAAGGAACGGTCCGCATCCAGATCAAAAGTATTTTCAAAAAACTGCAAGTGAACTCCAGGGTAGATTTGGTCCGAAAATTTTCGGGTCCATGAGCGACTAACCCAAACGGTTTAATTTTCCTGTAACAGAACATACTAGTTTCAAGTCACTTAAGAGAGTAAACGTTACTCTATTGAGAATAAAAATGTCATCCTACTGAAATAAGAGGGAAACTTGCTTTCTCCGGTTTGTTATTAGTGTATGGTATACGGTATGATGGGGATAAGAGAAACGGAATGGTCCGAAGCTCTCGCTCGTCTCGCCGTAGTGATTTCCACTTACAAACATGTTGGAACGACTGCGGATCAGGTTTTTCTTGCCTGCGAATCCTTATGGGCAGACTGGGATGGTTTCGAACCTACCGGGCCGGATTGGTTGCAAGGCTTTGAAGAATCCATGGACGAAGGTGAGATGCAATATGCGGCGGAGTCGTTTACCCAAGTACGTTCCCTTCTTCGTGAGAAACTCGATCATGTAAATGTTATCTTTGAGAATGGGGACGATTCCGATCTAGGCGGGCTTATTCTAGAACTGACAGATGGTATCTATTCTCTGTTAGAAGGTCCGGAGGCTCCTGAAAAAACATCCGAGTCCGTATTCATAGAAGCCGAAAAGTTACTAGAAATACTCTTAGAATCCAACGGCTTAAAATTTCCAGAGGATGAGAACCTCTCCGAAATAGATCTGGATCAGGTGGGGGATCCGGGAGAAAGAGAGATCTTACGAGAATTGATCGCTGCTTTCGAAGAGTTAGGAGAGGCTAAGAATTCCGATTATCGAGGAACTCTATATCCTCTGATCTCCAGGATCCTTATCGTGCATTGGAGTTTTTATAGATTGAAAGTTGCGTAAGTCCTACTTTCGATCTTCTCTATCTTTTCTTTTTGCCTCTGTGGCTTCTCGCACTTCCTTTCTTACGTTCTCCGCTTCTTGTTCGGTGAGTCCGATCTGAGCCAGCATAAAGGCTTCGAATTTCTTTCTCCATATTTCTATTTCCTCTTCTCCCTTTAATTTAGGAACGTAGAAGGGTTCGGAGATAAAAAAGGTAACCTTAGAAAAAGGTTTGGGTAAAAAGGTGTGGTCCCAACTTGGAATGATCCAGTATCTGTCGTACTTTCCATAATAGGAAAGAATAGGATAACCGGTCATAGAAGCTAGCTGAATGATCCCGGGTTTTAACTGATATACCGGACCAGTGGGGCCGTCCGGAGTGATGAGGCTTACGTTCCCGTTTCTCGCATCTTGTATGAGGGCCTTGAGAGCCGTTGCTCCTCCTTTCCGACTGGAACCTCTTTTAGGTATCATTCCAAAATTAGCGATCACTCTGGTCACTAACTCTCCATCCTTGGACTGAGAGGCCATTGGGATCACAGTCTTCTTGCATTTCAGAATAAAGAACTTATATGTGAAATCTATTATATTCGGGATCTGGTTATGCCAAAGAGCTAAGAGCATTCCCTTCTCTTGGTCCAGATATTGTTTGGAGCTTTCGGGAAGATCGATCTTCTCCCAGCGGATCGTGAGATAGATCAGTCTTAGGAACTGAGTAGCTATCCAAGCACGGAACCGAATATTCAAGCCTCTTCACTCCTTTGGAATACCGGCAAAAGGAAAAGCCAGATTGCGGAAACGATCAATCCCATGCTCTCCCTAAAGATCCTAGATTCCAGGTTCGGCCTTGGATCGTCCAAATAGATGTACATCGCCCAAATAAAATATCCGATTGCGATCGATTTGCCAAGTCCTGCGATGAGTATCCTTCTTCCGGTATCTCTAAAGAATAAGAACCATTCCGTTGCGAACAGCAAGCTGACTGTGAGATAGGCCAGGATCCAAACCCTAGAATCCGGTTCTCTATACTGCAATCCGGCAAGTACAAGCCATGCTAATACAGTAGCGATCCGAAGCGAATCCGTGAAGAAAGGGATCATAAAAGTATTACGGCAGGATTTTTCCTGGGTTCAGTATATTTTTGGGATCCAATGCCTTCTTGATCATACGCATTACGTCTATCTCCGCTTGTGATCTGGAGAAATGTAAGAAGTCCTTTTTTAGGAGACCGATACCATGTTCCGCGCTGATGGATCCATGATGTTTTTGTAATAGTTCAAACATGGAAGGATCTACCTTCTTGCATTGAGAGAAGAAGTCAGCATCCGAGAGTCCCTGAGGCTTTACTATATTCAAGTGAAGGTTTCCATCCCCAATATGGCCGAATAGAGCGATCTCAAACCCTGGATACTTGGAAGAAAGCAATGCTTCCATGTCGTTCAAGAAAGGGTTCATATTCCTAAGAGGAAGGGAAATATCGTTTTTGTGGACCGTATAGTCCATGGAAATGGATTCGCTGATCCCTTCTCTATACTTCCAGAATGTCTCTGCCTGTCTGGAGTTTTGGGCAAGACTTCCGTCGGTCACGAAACCTTTTTCTAGAATGGTTTCCAAAAAGGAGAATAGTTTCTCTTCGTCTTCGGGTTCCGCGATCTCGAATTCCATTAAAACATAATATGGGCTAGGCTCGGAGAACGGATCCGGAACATGAAGATGGTCCATTACCTTTCCCAAGCAATACTGGGTCAAAAACTCGAATGCCAGGATGGGAACAGACATATTATGAGTTTCTTTAAATAATTCTAATATAGAGGGGAAGTCCGGAACTGCCGTGAATAGGATACGATTGTCCAGGGGCTTCTTGGTCAATTTGAGGGTACATTCTGTGATGATCCCTAGGGTCCCTTCAGAGCCTATGAATAAATGCTTCAGATCGTAACCTGTATTGTTCTTCAGGATCTCTCCGTTGAATTCCAGGATCTCTCCGGTCCCGGTAACTACCTTTAGGCCAAGCACCCACTGACGGATGAGTCCGTAATGAACTACCCGAACCCCTCCTGCGTTAGTCGCTATATTTCCGCCAATATGCGAAGAGCCTGTGGCTGCAAAATCCACAGGAAAATAAAACCCTCTTTCTTCTGCTTCCGTATGAAGGTTCTTAGTGATCATTCCTGCTTGGACGGTAAGGGATCCGAAGAATGGATCGAAGTCCAGTACCTGGTCCATCTTGGAAAGAGAGACTACGATCTCTCCCGCCTTTGCGACTGCTCCACCTGCGTAACCTGTTCTTCCGCCCGAAGGAACTACTTTTAAGTCGTTCTCGAAGGCGAACTTAACGATCGCCGAGACTTCTTTCGTGTTTTTGGGGAATGTTAGAATTTCATAATCGGGAGGATAGACCTTGGTCCTATCGGTCCCGAAAGAGAGAAAGGTGGCTCGGTCCATCTTGTCCTCGCCTCTGAAGAAAACCCTGTCCTCTCCTAAAACCTTGATCAGTACGTCTTTTTTATCTTGGGCAATGCTCATTCTTTACTCTACGAAATTCATTCTCTCGATCTGGCTATCGACGGGTTTCTCACCCTCTACTCTTTCTCTCTTGCGGTAGATGCCGTCGGAAGAGAGCAGTCTAGCCTTCACGTTATCTCTGATCTGAACGTCTAAGATCTTTTTGATCCTATCCTTGTTCTTAGCTTCCAATATGGGGAATAATACTTCGATCCTTCTCTCGAAATTCCGGGGCATACAATCCGCGGATGCAAGGAAGATACTTTCTTCTCCATCGGAAAGGAAATAATAGATACGAGTGTGCTCTAAGAATCTTCCTACGATGGAGATCACTGTGATATTTTCGGAGATCCCAGGTAATCCCGGTTTCAAACAGCAGATACCGCGGATAATCAGTTCGATGATCACTCCTGCTCTACTTGCGTTATACATTGCGAGAATGATATGGGGATCCACTAAGCTATTCATCTTGAAGATGATCCGAGCCGGTTTACCGGCTTTCGCGTTTTCCGTTTCCTTTTCGATCAGGGTCAAGAAGACGGATTTCAAATTATGCGGAGAAGCAGCCAACTTATTCAAGTAAGGCATTTTTGCATAGCTTGTGATCGTATTGAAGATGGTAGCTACATCTTCTGTGATCTCCTTGTTTACTGTGAAGAAGCTAAGATCCGTATAATATTTACTCGTAGTGGAGTTATAGTTCCCGGTTCCCAAGTGCACATAACGTATTAGATGTTCTTCTTCTCTTCGGACGATTAGGAGCATCTTGCAGTGGATCTTTAGGCCGGCGACTCCGTATACAACGTGGACCCCTCTTTCTTCCAGTTTTTGGGCCCATTTGATATTTCTTTCCTCGTCAAATCTTGCTTTCAATTCTACGAGTACGGTCACCTGTTTCCCGTTTTCTGCGGCCTGGCCTAGATACTGAATGATCGGAGAATCCCCGCTCGTGCGATACAAGGTCATCTTGATCCCAAGTACTTTCGGATCTTCGCTGGAAATACGAAGTAGATCCTCGATGGGTGCGAAGGATTGGTACGGGTGATGCAGTAAACGATCCTTCTTCTTGATCGCTTCGAAGATCTTTTCGGAAGACTCAAATTTTAAAGTAGCCTTTTGTTGGAAGAAGGGATACTTGAATTTGGAAGTATGTTCCAAACCGTAAAAGTACATAATATCACTTAAATTTAATAAAGAAGATACCTCGAATATCTCATGGTCCTGGAGTTCCATCAATTCCTTGAGAGTGTTCCGGACAAAGGGAGAAGTTCCTTCGTAAATGTCCATTCGGACCGCGTCTCCCCAGATACGGTTCCGGATCTCCTTCTTCATCGTGATGAGAAGGTCTTTTACGGACGCCTCTTCGTCTATAGAGATATCAGCGTCCCGGAGGATCCGGAACGGATGGATCTCTCTAACGGTCATTCCATAGAATAAATTGCTAACGTGTAGTTTGATGATCTCTTCTAAAGGAAAGAATCTTCGTACCTTTCCATCGCCCTTCAATTGCATGAATCTAGGAAGAACAGAAGGCACTTGCACCACTGCGAATAGGTCTTTTTTCAAACCCGTCTTCTCATCGTCCGTAGACAATAAGATGGCTAGGTTTAGGGATTTATTCAATATATGTGGGAATGGATGAGAAGGATCTATGGAAAGAGGAGTTAAGATCGGAGAAACATCATCCTTATAATACTGTCTGATGTCTTCGATATCGTCCTGATTCAATTCGAGAGGGTTCAAAATGAGTTCGATCCCATTCTCTTTCATTTGAGTCAAAGTTAAGTTCAGTATCTCATACTGTTCGTGTACAAAGCCCCTGACTTTATCGGAAAGTTCCGTAAGTATCTCGGATGCCCTTTGGCCGTTTAAACTTTTTTCGTCGTTTCCTTCTGCTAAAATATTCCGAAGGCCTGCGACTCTCACCATATAGAACTCGTCTAGGTTGGTTTCGGTGATGCAGAGGAATTTTAATCTTTCTAAGAGAGGATTTTCAGGATCTCTAGCCTCTTCCAATACTCTTTTATTGAAGTCCACCCAGGAGAGTTCCCGATCGAAGAATATATCCGGGTTTCCAATATGGATCGGACCCTTGGTTCCGTTCCCCCCGTTGGCATGAGTCCCAGTTTCGCCGGATTTAGTCTTTTGAGCCACAGATTTATCCTTCTTTCTTCTTGGTTTAAAACCGCTAGGCCAAGAGTCAAGTCGGCTTTGAGCGACACATTTTGTTCTATTGGAAGAAGGAAACGGAAAATCCAAAAGGCTCTCCGCTTCCTTCTTCTTTCTATCAATTTAATATGGTGCCAGATTCTCTTGCGTCTATGAGATACGGATTTCGGACTTTCTCTCCTTTTGCGATCCAAGTCTTGTTCGTAACTGGACAGTAAAAGGCGTGAAATTCGAATTTGGGAGCTCTATCTTTGAGAGTGTGACTTAACTCAGCAAACAAGAATTCCTGGTCCTCTCTGGATCTTGCTTTTTCCAAGAGCTCAGCGAATGTGAGGGCCTTTGCATATAGGATCCTTGCATCCTGTGCCTTCTCTTTTACTTCTCGTATCAGGTTTGCGAGCCCTTTCGGATTCGTCCTCTTTTCGTCGCTGGAAAGAAGTTGTTCGTGAAACACTGTTAGTCTTTGGAAGAGTCGTAGTTCTGATGTTTCGATCGTAACAGGTGCAGTGACGGATACTACGGAAGCAGTGGCGATATAAGCGAATACGTTGCGCATAAAATTCTCCTAAATTAAAAAATACGAATATTCTTTAAATAGGATCCTAAATGAGCAGTCGAACCTTCTTGAGTGGGGAATGGAATGTGCTCTGAGGTAAGGAATCCTCTGCGACTGAATAAAGCTCCACATTCGGGAAAGGGAGCGTCATGCGGATCCCGTTTGATTGAGCGTGAGAAGGATCGGTCTCTGTCTTCTCGGCTTCTTTCTCCGCGGTCCTGATGAATGTGAAGCATCCAAGTGAATCGACGCTACTATAGATCTCTTTGCCGGATTGTTTTTTTAGGGAATGATATTCGAAGTTCCCGGTCTCATTTGCAGAAGCCGAGATCGAAAAACTCAATATAAAGAGTCCGAATAACAACCGGGAGATCATTAAAGATTGGACCTAACCTAGGATTTTCCGGTTCATTTTAATTTACGGCCCAAGCAATTAGACGTGGTTGTGGATGGGGATGCGGTCGAGAATTTTTAGAACCCGTGCACATAAAATAATTCGTAGATTTTTCCTTCCCACGATATGTCCTGGCAGAAGTTACCTAGTATTAAGGTCATTTTATTGAAACGCTTTTTAAATCGATTCTTGCATCATTTCTATCTGGAAAACGCCGCCGGATATTTTGCGGCAGCCACCGCATTGATCACTACTTATTCCTTACTCGTGAACCCAAGTTTTGCGATACTGAATGCCTCCATCATAGAGGAAGGAAAATGGTGGGATGTGGCATTATTCGCATTCCGGCTCTATTCTCCCAGTGAGGCAGCCGAAGGAAGCTTTATGCCTTGGGTTTCACTCGCGATCTATTCCTACGTGATCTTCTTTGTAGGAAGAATGATCGAAGAGGATTTGGGTTCTCCTAAGTTCAATCTATATCTTTGGTCCGCCGTCATTCATATCACTGTAGGGGCAGTTCTCTCCATCTATTATCCTTTGTATGTAAATACTAGACTGATCTACGAATGCCTGCTGATCGCCCTTGCGATCCGGATGCCAAATGCGGAGTTATTCATTCTACCGATACGAATGAAATGGATCGGGATTGCGATCTTTGTCTTCTTAGTGATCGGCAGGTTCGAAGAAGTAAAAATGACCGGTTCCTATCTTCCTTTGGCGGGACTACTCTTCGGATTTTCGAATTTGGTCCTATTTTTCGGGAAAGATCTTCTCTCTTCTTTTCGTCAGACTTCCAGAGCCAATTCTTGGGCCGTAAAGAAAAAGGAGCAGGAAGTATTCACTGTGCATCGGTGCTTCATTTGCGGAGCGACTGAGGCGACGAATCCTTATTTAGAATTTCGTTATTGCGTGGACTGCGCCGACCATGAGTATTGCGAAAATCATTTGCATTCGCATACTCATATCCGCTGAAATCCCAACGGAAAGAATACAGAACCTCATAACCGGATTGACTTTCTTTAAATCAAAGGGTGAAATTTCCGAGCGTTTTGCTCCAGGCTCGTTTTCAGAAAACGGATCCTAGGAAAATCAGTCATGAATCTGGCGATCCAAAGACTCGAAGAAATATTCGCATCCATCCCTTTGCCTCTTATGGATATCTGGGGAAGGTTCGGCTATATAGTCGGGATCTTTCTCATGGTGTCAGCCTTCGGGGGATTTACATTCCGTGCCGGAGGAAATTGGAGCTTCGGTCGCCAAAGACAGATTTGGGACGCGCCGGCGTTACTCAGCGTTGCTTTTACTTTCGTCCTGATCTTCGTTACCGGTTATATAGGTTCCTTCATCGTTTTGGTTCCGGGGGCACAGACCTTCGAATCGTTAAAAGATCTCTCGGTTTTTGTCTGTATTCTACTTTTCGGCTATCCCGCTCTTATAGCGGTCCCGTTTGCATACGGACTTTCGGACTTGATCGAAGGAGTTCCTCCGAATTTTCTCATGGACTGGATCCTGGGATATTTTATCAATCCGTCCTGTTTCTGGGTGGCCTACCAGCTCATAGGAAGGAATCCCGATTTCAGAAGGATACGGACCTGGTTCCTATATTCCATATTTGTGATTATCTTCATGGGAATAGAGCCTCAACTCTGGGGTTATATTTGCTCCGATCAGTTTACTCCCGAGATTTCCTATAGGAATATTACTCCGGCGCTTTTCTTTACCACTGGGATTACTTGGATCATCGCTCCGTTTGCGGTGCTCATCGCATATCCTTTATCAAGAAGATATAATCTGTTTTGGGCGGAGATCCCCGGTCATACCCAGGAATCCATTCTGAGCTATAAGGAATGGTATTGGGAGAACGGAAAGAAAGGCATGGAAAAACTGGGCAGGGGTTGGCCCGTACGCATGTTCCTGGTTGCTCCTTTCATTTTTCTTGTCTTGGTATTGGTAGGATCCACAGCTTACTTAACTCTTAGGAGTTCCGAACTCGCGGCGGATAAACTGGCTTCTCGTTTGCACCAGGAGATCTCGGAGAATATCAATCTTCAGTTGGATGATTCGATCTCTAAGTCTTCTAGTTTGGATTTCGAGAAGATCGATAAAATATTACATAATACGAATATTGCAAAGAGCGGTAGAGCCTTTATCATCGATAGAGAAGGGAATGAGATCGCTTCCTCTTTAGATGCAAAGGGAGAAAATCTTCTCGTCTCGGAGAGTTCGGACCTGGTGGCTAAGAATGCGGTGCAAGCTTTGATCTCCGAGTCCAAGGACTTGAAAATGGTCAAAGCCTCTTTTCAGTTTAGGTTTGATGTGGTGACTGCAAAGCCCGTATCCAGGGAGACTTGGTTAGCCCAGATTACTCCTTATCAGGATCCGAGCGGAGAAGTGCAATGGATCGTGATCACTGCAATGCCCGCTTCTTATTATCTAGAAGGAGTGAGACTTGGCAATAGCGAATCTGCAAAGGTATTTGCGATTGCGCTCCTTCTTTCCTTACTGGTAGCGGTCTTTCTTGCGGGAGTCGTTACCGCTCCCATCTCTAGGATCTCGGAAGCAAGCCAGGCAATGGCAGAAGGAGATCTAACGCAGAGAGTTCCTACTAGCCGCTTGGAGGAACTAGGAACTCTATCACTTTCTTTCAACCATATGGCGGAGCAATTGCAGGACGCTTTCCATAAAATGAAATCGATAGAAGGGAAACTTCTGGAGAGGAATCAATTTATCGAATCTATTTTGGATATCACTCCGGATATTCTATATATTTACGATCTGAAAGAGAGAAAGAACGTTTACGCTAATAACGGGATATACAGGATCTTGGGTTATTCCGTGGACAATGTCCAGGAAATGGATGCCAATGTTATGCCTAATTTAATGCATCCGGATGATTTGGAAAATTATACTAAGAACGTTTATCCTAAATATTTTTCCGCAAGTGATAAGGACCTGATCGAATTCCAGTACAGATTGAAGCATGTAAACGGGGAATGGGTTTGGTTGGTCTCCCGGGCCTTGATCTACCAAAGAGAACCCGATGGGACTCCTAGGCAGGTCTTCGGGATCGCGAATGATATTACAAAGAGCAAGCAGTCCGAAGAATTGATCCTGGATCTGAATGCGAATCTGGAAAGAAGGATAGACCTTAGAACGGAAGAATTAAAGAAATCGAATTCGGATCTGATAGAGGCGCTCGAATATCAGAAAAGTATTATGAAGGAGCTGAAGGATACCCAGGACCAACTCCTTCTATCCGAAAAATTGGCGGCCCTTGGCCAATTAGCGGCAGGAATGACTCACGAATTGAATACGCCTTTGGGTGCTATCGTTTCTTCCAATAGGGCGATCCTGGAGATCCTGTATACTGAGATCAAAGAGATCCCGGATCTGATCCTGAACCTGGATACCGAAGAAAGGGCAAATTTCAAGATCCTACTAGAAGAAAGTCTTAAGGAGATCTCCCAGTCGGAGATCCTTCCGAATCGCGCTTTGCGTAAGGAGCTGAGTGCTAATTTAAAAGAATGGAATATTCCGAACCATGAGAATGTAGCGAACTTGATCCTGGAAATGGGATTGCATCGACTCGGGAATCGTTTGCCGGAACTTTTAAGGGGAAGGAATTCCCTGAAGACTTTGAATGCGATCTCTTCTATCGCTTCCGTGGTGAGACTAAGCAATGTGATCTCCATCGCGACCGGAAAAGCATCCTATGTGGTGGATGCGCTCAAGCATTATCTCAATCCGGGAGAAAGAAAGATAGAGGAGAACGAAACTTTTCCGATCGATGTGGAAGCGGAGATCGAGACTATCTTGACCTTGTATCAAAATAAGATAAAGTTCGGTGTCGAGATCGTAAAGAGATTTGAAACCAAGGAAAAATGCCTAGGGGACGCGAATCAACTCAACCAGGTTTGGATCAATTTATTGAATAACGGACTGCAGGCGATTAACTACGAAGGCAAAATAGAGATTGCGATCGAAAAGATAGAGAATTGGATTGTCGTTTCCTTTATCGACTTTGGTTCAGGCATTCCTAAAGAGATACAAGGCAAGATCTTTGATCCGTTCTTCACCACGAAAAAACCGGGAGAAGGGATCGGTATCGGTTTGGATATTTCTAAAAAGATCGTAGAAAGGATAGGTGGAAAGATCGAATTTGAATCCCGACCGGGAAGAACTAAATTTAGCGTGTGGCTGAAATCCGTTAATAGTGAAAAAGGGGAGCCGATTGGAAACCAAGACTAGACAGGAAGCAATCTTATGCGTGGATGACGAAGCGATCATCCTGATCACCTTGCAAAAGGAATTAAAGAAGCAAATGGGCGACGAGTATCTATACGAGACTGCTATGAGCGGAAACGAAGCCTTAGAGATCATCGACGATTTAGTGAGTGCCGGAGTGAGCGTTATCTTGATCTTGTCCGATTGGCTGATGCCAGGGTTGAAAGGGGACGAGTTCCTAGTCCTTGTACATCAAAAGTATCCTAATATACGATCCATACTAGTCACCGGACATGTGGACGCAGAAGCAGCAGATCGAGTGAAGAGAGAAGCCGGGACATATGCTGTCATTCCTAAGCCTTGGGATGTCAAAAAGCTCATGGATGCAGTCAGAGTTTGTTGCGGTAAGTAAACTGTTTTGAGCTTCAAACGAACGATTGTTCGGACAAGGCCTCTAGTTTGGAAAACGAATTGACCTTTCTATTTTGAAGAGGATACTGATTTTCCCAAGGGAATCTCTTTAAGATGCTTCAAAACAATTACTTCAGCGATGTAGACGATCTACAACTTCATTTCGAACATATTATCAATTGGAAAGAGATCATAGACTCTTACGAAAACGGATTTACGGATGCGGCCAAATATAGGGCCGGAGACGAAAGGTTCGCAACGGCTCCTTCTTCTTATGATGAAGCGAAAGAATATTATAAAACTCTGTTAGAGTCAGTCGGAGAATTTGCCGGAAAAGAGATCGCTCCTTACGTAGCGGACCTCGATCGGGTAGGGGTCCAATTCAAGGATGGGAAGGTTGTCTTCCCTGAAAAACTCCTAGAGATCGTCCGAAAGGCGAGAGATGCGGGATTGCAACCCACCGGCTTCTCCCGGAAATACGGAGGCTTAGGGGTTCCTTGGTCGGTCAGGGCTTTCTTTAGTGAAATCTTATATAGAGTGGACGCTTCCGTTTGTATCGCGATCGGTTGCGTGAATTTGGCGGAGATCGTAGAAAAGAACGGAAGCGAGGAGTTGAAAGACGCTTGGCTTCCTAGATTGGCAGCGGGAGAATTTGCCTGCGCCATGGGGCTAACGGAGCCGGACCACGGTTCGGATCTTCCCGGGCTCAGGACAAGAGCGACCCATAAGGAAGGAAATATTTATCTTCTCAATGGGACCAAGAGATTCATCACCCAAGGTTGCGGCACAGGAGAGATCCCCGCTATTCTTCTGTTATTAGCTCGCACCGGAAATCCGGGAAGTGGAGCACGAGGACTCTCCTTCTTTTTGGTACAATCCAAAGATATCCAGATCGCCGGGATTGAGAAGAAGATGGGGCTCCATTGTTCTCCTACCTGCGAAGTGGTCTTAGAAAATACTCCGGGCATCCTCATCGGAGAAGAAGGTCACGGCCTAGTAAAACATACCATGGGGATGTTGAACGGAGCTAGGATGGGAATCTCTCAACAAGGAGTTGGGATCGCACAGGCTGCATTAGGCGAGGCCAAGAAATACGCTTCCGAAAGGATCCAATTCGGAAAACCTATAGGGACCATTCCTGCAGTCAGAAAAATACTTCGTAGAATGGAAAGGGAAACCATGGCAATGCGTTGCCTCATGTTAGAAGGCGCACGCGCAATGGATCTCTATTATTTTAGGGGAGAACATCTGAAAGAAAAGGGAGCCACGGACAGGGATCTGAAATCGGATGTGGTACTGAAATATTGGGAAAGACTAGCAAGCATTCTCACTCCTATTTCCAAATTCTATTGTTCAGAGAGTTGTGTGAAGATCGCTGGAGATGCGGTCCAAGTACATGGAGGCGCAGGCTTTACGGAAGATTACGATGTCTCTAGGATCTACAGGGATTCTAGGATCACAACCATCTATGACGGAACCTCTCAGATCCAAGTAAATGCGAGCATCGGTGGGATCACCACTGGAATGAGCAATCATGGTTTCTTAAGAGAATATATCGATAACGAATGGTCTCATTTCCCGACGGAAGAAACCAAACTCCTTTCGGATGCTTGGGATATTTACCAAGAGCTGATGGGAATTTATAGGGAATTGCCTGCTTCGGAAGATAAGGAAGAGACTGCGGACGAGATCGTTTGGGCCACAGCAAGACTACTTTCCGGACTTCTGTTCTATCGTTCTACTTTGAGAATTCCGGAAGAACTTAGAGCGGAAAGACTCTCTCATGTGGATGAGTATAATTTGGACAGCCTAGGATATATGGAAGGCCTAAGAGCTCGCTTGAGAATTAAAGCCGCTTCTATCCAAGCGGTTTGAACTACTCCAGATCTGAAAGATTCACTCTTAACGATTTCCGCTTAAGGATCCCTTTAAGGATTCGAATTTTTCGTTCGGTAATTTTCCTTCCCCATTTAAAGAAAGGGAAGGGTGGATCGATAGTACGAAATACATGTCGACTTCTCCCTTGCCTTTCGCTTGGATCTTTCCTCTGTGCTCGCATACAAAGAAGTCTTTCACGATCTCATAAGTCGCACCGGAGATATTTACGAAGCCGGCCTTGCCCGAGGATTCCATTCTGCTGGCGGTATTCACCGCGTCTCCCCAAACATCGTAGGCGAATTTATCGGAGCCTATGACTCCCGAGGTTACCGGGCCGGTATGAATTCCCACTCTTAATTCCCAGAAGGGAAGACTTTTGCCTGCCTTATCCTCTGCGATCTGTTTCATAAAATTCTGAAATTCTAAACCTGCTAGACAACTGTCGACAGCATGGGAATAGTTTGCACTCGGAATTCCTCCCGCGCACATATAAGAGTCTCCGATGGTCTTCAGTTTTTCCAATCCTCTCTCGGAAACTACGGAATCGAATTTAGAGAAGCAAGAGTGTAGATTCTCTACTAGATCCGCGGGCAGCATTTCTTCCGCAGTCTTAGTGAATCCTACAAAATCGGTGAATAGGATGGTTGCCGAGTCGTAGTATACAGGTGAAACCGTTCCCTTTTCTTTCAATTCTTCTGCTACAGTCTTAGGAAGGATGTTCAAAAGCAATCGATCGCTTTTCGCTCTTTGGAGTTCGGCTTCGTTTCTTGCTTCTACAGTACGATCTCTTTCTTCCGATAGTTCTCTCGTTCTCTCGATGACCTTTTTTTCCAAATGCAACGATAGCTCTTCGCTCGTATTGAAGGCTTTTGCGACCCTTCTTCCAAGCATCGCTGCATTGGAGAACGTTAGTAAGAATAGACCGGCTGGAGTGAGATATCCCGGACCTATATGATAAAGATAGAATAGGAAGTCGTTGATAACGGATGCAAAGAAGAATACCAATCCTGATAGCATAAGCAATGCTCCGTCTTCCTTTTTAAAGGAAGCTATGATCAGAACGATGATCGCATACGATCCGCCTGTCGCGATCAAAAGCTGATAGAAAGGAAGAGTATGCGAAAATAGGGCAGGAGGCAGTATTATTACGGACAAGCAAATAGACAAGGATAGGATTAGAATTGCAATGATCCCGGATTTATGGAAACGATTGGGGAATAATCTGCGAACGAAAAGAGCCATGATCGGCACTCCCAAATAGAAGGCCAAATATTCCGCCTTAATCAGGATGACCCATGGAACAAAGCGCACTGCTTCTCCCAAGAATCTTTCCCCACTAAGAAGTACCCGCATTGTGATCGTAAGACAAATGAGAGAGAACCAAAGTGTTTCCGTGTCTTTCTTTCGGTAAAAGAATAGCCCCAAGTGGTACAAGCCCATGATGAGCAAGGCCCCTGCAAGAAATGCGCTCGTTAACCTCAATCTATCTCTCGCAGCGAAGATCTCTGAGGCGTCTCCTAAAAGGATGGGCATTTGAAATCCGCCGTTCCTGTGAACATGATTGGAAATATGTACGACTACCTGCACCTCCTTAGCGCGGGGAACAGCGCTCGTTTGAGGGAGATATTCGGGCCTCTCCTCCGCTTCCGAGGTAGCAACGATCCCGTTTCTCGCGATCTTCTTTCCGTTCCAATAAACATCGTAGGCGGAGCCTTGTCCATCCTCTATGCGAGCGGCTAGATCGGGAGAGTTCTCCGGTAAAAGTAACGTTAGACGATATGTTACGTATCCGATCGGAGGCAAATGTTTTCCGTCCAGCTCGTAACCGTTCCAAACTCCGGGGATGTTGATGAGTCCCGCAGGCTTGGGCACTTCTTCTTGCCAGAATTTTTCGGGGGGAACGAGCTGCATCCAATAGAAGTCCCATTCCCCATTGAGTTCTACGATCCCATCCTTCTCAAAATCCCAGTCTCGCAGGTCTAGGACCCCGCCTTTTGCTGTCGGGAAACGACGCCCGGACGAGTGAGAGGAATCCACGCAGGAGAAAATGGATCCGCAGGAAATCAGAGCGATTATAAGAAAGGAATAGGTTTTTAAGGAAAAATGGCGCATAGATCAATCGAACAAATGAGGGGTAGAAACCGACTTCTACCAGCTTTTTTTCATGGAATCACTTATACTTTTTAGGAATTGGTCGATGGGAAATAACAGGAGGGGACTATGCCCGCATTCTCAATTCCGGGATTAAGTTCCGGCCAGGATACGAACCAGATCGTTAAGAAGCTTGTGGAATTGGAATCCAAGCCGATCCGCCGTTTGGAAAGGCAAAACGGATACAACCAGGCCCAAGTCAAGGCTTGGACCGATCTGAAGACCCTGACCACAGATCTCCAAAATAAGACCAGAGAAATCATATCATTTACAGCGCCGTTCGCGACCAAGTCCATCGTGTCCGATCCGGAAGGAGTGATCACGGGTGATGCCGCTCGTTCTGCGAGCAGTGGAAAGCGTAAGATAGAAGTCAAAGAACTCGCTACCTTTCACCAGATCTCGGGAGATCCCATCGATTCCGAGAGAAAGATCCCTGCCGGTAGTTTCAAGATCCTTTCCGGAGAGAATGAGAAGGAGATCGAATTCCCGGGCGGGACCATTCGAGATCTCTATCTCACCATTCGCACGGGTGCTGCCGGGATCGTTCAACCTACCATGGTGAAGGTAGACCAGGATAAAACCGTATTAACTCTCGCCGCTTCTCAATCGGGCAAAGACAATCAGTTGAAATTTGATGATCCGAATGGGATCTTAAAAGCGGCCTCCCTCGTTGGAGGGATGTTGCCTCAGGATCCTCCTCAAGTCTTTCCTCTTCCTTGGGAAGCCGGACAGACAAATGCATTCCAACCGGAAAAGTACGGAATGGATGCGACTGCAAAACCAGTCTTTATTCCGGCTAACGCAGAGAAGAAGGAGCCGTCCAAGGTAAAACTCAGCTCCAAGCAAGCCTTTCAGTTCCATATAGATGCAAAGGAAGGGAAGAAGGGAGCAAGGATAGAAGCCACTCTTTCCGAACCTTTGGAAGAAGGAGAAACGATCTCTCTCGGGGTACTATACGACCAAGACGAGCAAGACAAGGTATTGTTGGAGACCGCCTATCATAAGGAAGGAAAGGTCCGCATCACTCTCAAATCCTCTATGGAAGGAAAGAAGATCCATAAGGTGATCGTAGTCAATCAAACCGGAAAGGAGAAGGAATTCTCCCAATTCAGGTTCGTTCTTCCTGCAGAGTTCAACGGGGCGAAACCGGCAAAGACCATCGTAGAAGCCAAGGATGCTTCCTTTACGGTCGACGGGATAGAGGTTACTCGTCCTAAGAACGAAGGACTGACTGATGTTCTGGACGGAGTTCTTCTGAACCTGAACAAGAAGAGCGAAGGTCCCGTTACTGTGGATATCAAAGTGGATTCCGCGAAAGGGATCAAGATGGTCAAGGAATTCATAGAAGCATATAATAATGTACTAAAATACTCTAAGGATGCTACCGCAGTGAACAAGGAAAGCGGTACCTCCGACGCTAAGCTGGACGATCCGGATATCACTCGATCCTTCTGGGAAGGCAAGGGTAAAACAGGTATCCTTGCAGGGGAGAACTCGGTCATTCGGTTGATCGCAGGAATGAAGAATGTAACCACTTCTTCCTTTCCTGCATTGGGAACTTCCGAGATCAGGACTCTTGCGGATGTGGGAATTTCAACCGGAGACGTAGGAAGCAAATGGGCGGATATCCAAGAAGGATATCTCGCATTGAACGAGGCCAAGCTTACTGCAAAATTAGCGGAGAATCCGGATGCAGTGCGAAACCTATTCGCTCAGGATACAAACTCCGACGCTAGAATGGATACAGGTGTCGGAGTAAATCTGGTAGAACACTTAAAGCCTTATACTCAGTATGCAGGCGGCCTGGTCACGAGCAAGATCAAGCTATTGGAAGAACAAGTCTCCGATAACAATAAGAAAATTAAGAATTTCGAATCTCATTTGCTAAGCTACGAGAAGAAGCTTAAGGAAAAATTCCTGTATATGGAACAGGGAGTCGGAAGGAATAAGGCCGTTGGCTCTTATCTCAGTAATAACCTGAGAAGCCAAGGCGGAGACGACAAGTAAGGAAATCATAAGGATAAACGGAGGAATCACCGTGGAAATATTCGTAAACGATCAGAAATTGGAAAGTGCCTTCGAGAACGAGAAAAACCTAGGAGAGGTTTTCGACGCAGTGGGGCGTTGGGTAGAGTCGAACGGAAAATTCCTGCTCTCCTGCCTAGTAGATGGAGAAGAATTCCAAGCAGGTACTATGCGTGATTCTTCCATCGCTCAGGCGAATAAGATGGAATTCTATGTGGGAGAGGAATTGGATATCCTGATCAGTTCCTTGCACGAATTAGATTCGTATGTGGACAAGGTAGGGACTACCTTGCTCGGAAGAGACAGCCTTACCGAAAAAGAAACCAAGGAACTCACCGACGGAATGTATTGGATCAAGACTCTACTCGAGTCCGCCGGCAAACTTTTGAAACTGAAATACGACCAGATCAAACCTATGGGAACCGGAAGCACGGTAGAAGAGATCATGGAAGCTCTTCAATCCAAAGCAGGAAAGCTGGACGGCACGACTGCCATCGAGGAGTTCCTAGAATACCTGAGAGATATGAAATTATTCGTGATGGATCTGGTTGCAAGAGCCTCCGTATTGGATCTGGATCTTCCTATCTTAAGAGAGATCTTGGATACTTTCATTAAGGCAGTTCCCGCCCTAAAAGAAAGTTTTGTGAAGGTGAACGAAAGCTATCAATCCGGAAAGGACGAGGTAGCAACCCATCTTCTGACTCAATCCGTTTCTCAGATCAATGTACTATTGACTTCGTTTATCACTCTAAGACAGAAACTTCCCGGTATGGATTTCTCCAAGATCCAGATCGCAGAAAGGACATTCGAAGAAAAGACAAACGATCTAAACGATACTCTTGCATCGGTAGCTTTGGCATTAGAAGAAAAAGATATCATTCGTGCCGGAGATATTATCGAGTATGAGATCCCTGCGGTCTTAGATGAACTTCTTCCCTATTTGGAAAAAGTAAAAGAGCAGGCAGATTCGTTGGCAGTTTAAGCCGACTCTGAGATCTCCAGGCAGAACATAGTGAGATCGTCCGTGATGATCCCATCCCCGAAAGATTCCGAATAGGAGACCAGGGATCGGATAAGCCCGTCCGAATCCTGGTAGGAAAGTTTTTTGACTGCTTCTACCAGGGTTGCATTGCCCATCGGGATTCCCTTAGAACCTCTTACCTCGAATAATCCGTCCGAATACAATAAGATCCTATCTCCCGCTTGCAACTGGATCTGATAATCCTCCAAGATAGGGGTCCCAATTGCGAGTAGAACTCCTCCTTTCCCAGGTAGGCCCAATGTCTCCCCTTTTCTAAGTAGTAGTCCGGAATGATGACCTGCATAACTATATTCTAATATTAGAGTTTTGGGATCGAACCTAAGATACATTGCGGAAATGAAATGTTGGGTCACTACGGAAGAAAGAAGATCGTTTGTGAATAGCAGTCCTTCTTTGGGTTTACTCCCTTTTCTGGAAACCACATTGAAAGAGATGGAAGCCATTGCCGCTACCATGGCGGAAGAGATCCCATGCCCGGAAACATCTGCGAATAGGATCTCTATCTTTCCGTCCGCGGTTTCCGCACAATTCAGAACATCTCCACCCACATGGTCGTACGGCCTGAAATAGGAGAAGATCTTAAACTTCTCCGAACCGGGAAAGTCCCTAGTAGTGATCGTGTTCTGGACCTCTCTGGCTATGTCCAGATCGCGGACTACCCTGGAATAGAGCATATTGATCTTTTCCGAGGCCTCTTTCTTTTCGGTGATATCTCGCAGCACATAGACCTTGCCCACATCCCTTCCGGAAATCGGGATCTCCGACTTAGACACTTCCAAATACATGGGAACCGTAGAGGCAATCATGTCGTCGTCGATCCGTATCACCTTTGCAGGAGTGTCGGACTTCTTCTTAAAATCCATCCGAGTGAACGGTTTTCTGGTAAATCCTTCCAGAAAATGTCCCAGATCTAATTTCTCCGGAGATGAAGCAGATTTAGGGAATCCTAATATTTCTTTGGCACTATCGTTCCAATATAGCAGCTCATCTGCGGTGGAAAGAAGGATAACTCCTTCTCTCAATTTAGAATAAAGCTGGAGAGCGATCCTCTCTAAGCGGATCTCCAGGAAACCGTACTTTGCGATCGCAATGAACACGCAAAGGGATTGGATCACACTTGCACTTCCGCTCAAAGGAGGATAATGTAGATCCCCTTTGGAGAGGATCCTAGGTAATACGGTAGTTAAGAAGCCGAGTATGGATGTGAGGAATGTCCCGAAGGCCAAAAGATAACATTGCTTTCTAAAACCGATCTCTTCTTTTCTGGATTCGAAGATCAATAGGAAGATTGCGTATATTGCCGGAGTCACGATGAGCACGTTTACCCCGTAAACGTACAAGGGGCCGGGGATCAGCATGTCTCCCCAGTATTTTCTTTCTACTCCTCCTATGATCCAATCCGTGGTAAGGGCGATCGGAAAGATGGCTAAGGCCAGTCCTCTTAATAGGTAGAGCAGAATATTAGGATTTTTTGATAGAAATGCAAATACGAATTCGAGGAAAAGAGTTCCTGCGAGTAGCCAAGAAATGGAACTGATCTTAAAGATCCAAGGCATCCAATGTATCGGCAAGAAGGACCAATATAGAACGATGGAAATGATCCAAAGGCTTAGGTCCGCAGAATACAGTAAGTATAAATGAACTACTCTATGCTTGCCCTTTAAGGCGAGCACATAAGTAAACAAGGATAGATTTAGGAATAGGGCTAGAAGAGGAACGATCAAATAAGGATTCATTTCGGACCGATCTCCAGGGCTAACATTGCCAAGTCGTCATTATGTTTCCCGTTTCCGAAGTCCAAGGCCCTTTTATGAGCCGCTTCCAATAAGGAGCGAGTGTCCCGGTCCGCCATGGTCTTGATCCAATCCAAGAATTCCTCATAGCCTAGGATATCACCTAGATCGTTTTTCACTTCGTACAAACCGTCGGAGTAGAATAAGAGACGATCCGAATCGATCAGATCGAAACTATAATCGTTTAGATACAATTCCTTGATCGCAAGTAGGATTCTTCCTTCTCCTTCTAAGGAGAGAACCTTTCCGTTTCGCAGGACTAGAATGGGATGATGACCTGCGTAGGAAAAGGATACCTTATTTTGTTTAGGATAAAAGCTAGCGTATACGGCGGAGATATGATGATGAAGGACCACCTTAGAAAGCATTTCATGGATCTCTGATAGACTTTCCGCAGGAGAAAGAAGTTTGTCGGACACGATCTGAAAGGCTATGGAGAGCATTCCCCCCACCATTGCGGAAGCGATCCCATGACCGGAGACATCCGCGAATAGAATGTCCACTCGATTGGAATCATGCTCTATGACACGAAGCATGTCGCCACCCACCTTATCGATCGGTTGAAAGAAGGAATGGATCTTGTAGGAATCCTTGTCCGGGAATTTTTGGGTGATGATGGAGGCTTGGGTCACCCTTGCGATCTCCAGGTCGTTTACGATCTGTGAATAGAGTTGATGGATCTTCTCCTGAGCTGCCTTTCTTTCCGTAATGTCCCGAAGTAGGTACAGGATCCCTGATTCTTCGTCGGTGATCTTGATCTCAGAAAGAGTGAGTTCTACGAATTGCGGGACCGCTTTCTTGATCAGTTGGTA
The DNA here is from genome assembly GCF_004770615.1 of Leptospira langatensis. NCBI lineage: Bacteria > Pseudomonadati > Spirochaetota > Leptospiria > Leptospirales > Leptospiraceae > Leptospira > Leptospira langatensis. Next base: position 23,832 of record NZ_RQER01000006.1, on the reverse strand, counting down.
GTCTCTTGGAAAATGATCCTGGTCTTCCCGATAACCGGCAAAGTATTCTTCCGGTCGAAAGAACCCTTCTTTAGAAGGAGAGCCATCCAGAATGGAGATGGCAGCCTGGTTGGCAAAAAAGAATTCGTTGTGCTCTTTAGTGAGCACGATCCCATCATGAATGTCCCGAAACAATTCCACTGCGATCCTTTCCAAACTGATGTTCAGGAATCCATAGCGAGTGATCGCAACAAAGATAAAGATGGCTTGGACTGTGATCGAGATGGAAGTCAAGGGAACAAACAGGTATCTGCCTTGCTCATCCAGATTGAATAACTCCGTATAAGCACTAGTAGCAAGAGCGAAACTCGTACCGGTGATCCAAAGATTCAATTGGATCTTGATCTTTCTTTGTTTTGTCTTGGCCCTCTCTCGGATCAGAAGACTGAGTCCCCAGATCGCAGGAAAGCTAACAGCGATCGTACTTAAGGGAACAAATAAGATCCCAGGCAATAACTCATAACCCCAATCGTACAAAACAGAGCCTTTGATCACTAGATCCGTAGATGCGGTCAGTAAGATCGTGCCAAGAACGAAGACACGGAAGAAGGGAAGAGCTATTGTCGAACGGATGTTTAAAAATCTATAAACAGTTTCTAATAATAAGAGACCCACAGGCAACCAAGTGAAGCAGGTCAGCTTGAAGATGGCAGTCATCCACTCCGGAGGGAGCATTCCCCAATATAGAATAAAGCAGATTTGCCAGAGATTTAAGAAGAATACGAAGCGGAGGAAGTCCCGAATAACGGCGCTTCGGAACCTTCTTGCGAAAACGTATGAAATTAAAAGGGTATTTGTGATTAGAGCGCTTATTGGCAGAAAAAGGTAATAATTCATGAACCGAATCGCCCCGGGGCATCCTAACCGAATCCTGATTCCGAATCAATCCCGAATGGTTTGCCGACAGAGCTTTTTGAAGCTCAAAAATATAGCTTTTGAAGGACAGAATTTATTGAAAAATGTCGTCTTGCCTTTTATGAAAATGATTTGCGTTAGACGACATTGAGTCTATGATTGGCGCCACCAACGTTTCTGAAGCAAGCATTACGCGGCGGGGAATATGGAGGGAGGGGATTCTTTGGAAGCTACAGAAACGCAATCCCCTTACTTCACTCGAGAAACCAGTTCCTCGCTCCTGAAAGAGGCTCCTATCCTTTCCTTGAAAGGAATTACATTAACGCCTATCTGCGTTTGCCCCAAATGCGGTGCGGAGAGTAGGACCCCTTGGGCCAAGTCCAGGGGTCGTTTACGCGATTGGGCAGCCTTTCTAGAGGAGATCCGATTCGTCGTCTGTACTAACGAATCCTGTATGACACATTTCAATCCGGGATATCTTTTGGAGTTCCCGACAGGAACGATCACATTAAATAAATCGAATCTATTTAAGGCTATGGTCTCTTGGTTTGAGGAATTCTCGGGCAGTCCTATTTCCTTATTGGAAGAAGGGGATACTGAGTTCTTAAGATGGGACCCATTCTTTCGAGCTGTCCCGAATTGGGCGGATCATATTCCAATAATCTTATTTACAAATATTTTACGTTATACTCCTCCTGGGGACTTGGAGGGCATCCTATTAGGACGTAAGGGAATTCCCGTATTCGGTGGATTTCCGATCCGTTGGATGATTTGATCATCTCTCTGTTAGGATCTTGCGGGAAACAGTCTCATCCTTCTTCAGTTGTTCTACAAGCGCGTCTACGCCGGAGAATTTAACCTCTGCACGTATCCTTTCGGAGAAAGATACTCTTACAGTCTTGCCATAGATGTCTCCCGAAAAATCGAAGATATGGCTCTCTAAGGCGATTGCATTGTCCCCAAACGTAGGATTGTTCCCTATATTGATCATAGAAGGATAGGCCTTGCCTTCGACCTCTGTATGACCGGCATACACTCCTACTCCGGGAAGGATCAGCTCCGGAAACGGCTTCACATTGGCAGTAGGGAAACCGATGGCTCTTCCTCTTTTATGACCTTCGACCACTGTGCCGGAAACGGAGAATTCACGACCTAGACATTCTTCTGCCTCGGCAACTTTCCCTTCTCTCAATAAGGAACGAATATAGGAACTAGAAAGTTTGGTGCCACCTAAGAAGACTGGATCCAATTTTTCCAGATCGTATCCGAACTCGGAAGAATATTTTTGGAGTAGCTCGAAGTCCCCTCTTCTTCCCTTGCCGAAGCAATGATTGAAGCCTATGAGTATGGACTTGGCACCCAATTCCTGTATAAGGATATTCTTAAGGAAATCCTCAGCTTCCATCTGAGCGAATTCCAGGGTAAAGGGGACTACGATGAGCCAATCGATCCCATAGGATTCTATTAGATTTTCCTTATCCGCTTGGGTAGTGATCCCGCCCAGATCCTTGTCCTTTCCGAGTACTAAAGCCGGGTTGGGATAATAGGTGACCACGCAGGAGGGAAGACCTTTTTCTAAGGAGATCTCCTTGGTCCTTTCCAAAAGAGCCTGGTGTCCCAGGTGGATCCCGTCGAAATTCCCCAGGGTCACAACTGTGGAAGTCTTTAGTTGGCTTTTTAAGTTCTCCAGACTTCTAAGAATTTTCAAGTTTCCCTCCGAAGGACGGTCGATACTCTAAAAAGATGGACCGGCTCCGATTTGCAATACTCTTATTCTTGATTTCGACCACTGCCGGACAGAGTCCGATCGGTCAGGAAAATCGGAAAACGAAAAATTATGAGAATTTCGCCAAACCGATGGGCGGAGAGTCTTATATTTCCGAGGACTATAAAACCTTTCCGGAGCTTTCCGTTTGGGCCCTGCATAATGGATTGAAGCTCGCCCCGGATCGAAAAGATCCCGCACCCGGAGCTGGTACAGGCCGCCTATTTGATAACCAATGCAGGATGGTGCCCGAACAAGGTTTGGACATCCTACTGATCGCAGATCCGGACAGAAAAGATGAGATCTATGTATATCTGGACCTGACCGTTTTCCAAAAAACAGAACATGCGAATCTTCTTCCGGATAGAGAGTTACGGATCTTGGTGAACGGAATGGAGAAGAGAAGTGTACGCTTCCCTGACCCTAAATTATATACAAAGGCACTCTATTCCAGCACCCCTCCTGTGTACATCCGAGTGGATCCTTCCGAATTGGTACAAGGGAGACTGATCGTAAGCTTGCTGCCTATGGCAGGGGACAAGGGAAGGTTCTGGGGAGTCTGGGACGCTTTTCTGTCCTATACGGCTCCCGAGTATCCGGATTGATCAAGGAAATTGGCTGGTGAATTCCGCTTCTGAAAGAGTTTGGAAATAGGACGTAAGGCCGGCTACTTTGAAGACTTTTTCGATCGCAGCCTTCATATTCGCTATAAAAAACTTTCCGTTCAGCTCTTGGACATAATTTAGCTGCTTGATGAGCATTCCAATGCCGGATGAATCGATATAGTTCAGCTTCTCAAGGTTGATTACTACGTTATTATTGTTTCGATCTATGTTCTGTTCGAAGAAATTCTTCAGATCGATGGACGTATAGATGTCCAGACTCCCGGAAAGCCCGATTACGTTCGTATCGCCGGATTTTCTAATGTTAATTTCCATGTCTGTCCCTTCCCTTTTCGTAGAATCCGATCGGAATTCAACGAATTTTTAGGAAAATTCCGGGCTTTTTGACGGAATGGACGACACTAGTTATCAGGAACGTCTCCGAACTCATTTATGAAGAAACATATTTTATTCTTTCTTCTACTAGTATTCTTTAGCTGGGGAAGCTCCGCTCAGGATTTTGAAGCGGACGGACAAATCAAAATTCTACCGTACGAGCCTACTCAGGTTCGGGACATAGAGGGGCTAACTCGCGATATCAAGCTCTTTCATAAGAGAATCGAACAGATGCTTCCTTTCTTGAGCAAAAGGAAGAAAATTATTGATAACGAATATTTTCAGTTCGTTCCCGCTCTAGAGAATTTCAATTTTCCGGTCCGAGACAGATACTTAGTAGATAAGAAATTTTACCTGAAGGTTTCAGGCGGTCAAAACGCTCTGAAATTGGACGGAGTGCGTTTTATTACTCGGAAATCCTTGGTTACCAAACTTCGGCCGATCGACGATCAGACCGGCGAGATGAAGAACGAAAGTGTAGCGAACTCGGATCCTTCTACCATTGTACTTACGCTGAAGAAAAAAACGGATGCGGGAATCAAAGAAGAAGTATATAGTCTTTCCAATATCCGAAGCCCATATCAGAGAGTGAAGTTTGTTCGTTCCTATAGGGACAATCTTGCGGAAGTGATCCAGGCAATCGATAAGTATGTGGAAGGAACCATCCGTGCAGACGCAAAAGATGTGGACGGCATGCTGGACGGCCTGGAAAGCGGAGGCTCTTTCCAAGAATATAATTCGAATCGTTAAACCCGCGGTTCCGAATTCCGGTCTAAAAGCTTAGTATGAATTCGGCCTGGATAGATCATTATCGTGTTCTGGGCTTGAATTTTGGAGCGAGCATAGAGTCTATCAAGCATAGATACAGAGAGCTCGCTAAGATATTCCATCCTGATAACAAACTCACAGGCTCAGAGCCTGTGTTCTTGCAAGTAGTAGAATCCTATCAGATCCTTTCTAAACCGGACGCTCGATCCAGATTCGATACCGAATTCCAAATACGGAAAAAGAGAGAAGAAGGACGTAAGTCCGGAATGCACGTCATTCCTCCTTCACGGATATTATTCGCCACACAGGCAGTCGAGTTTGCGAGAAGGGGTTTATTAAGAGCGGGAATGAGAAGTCGAGACCGCAAGAAATACACCGGCATCTATCACGATATTCGGATTTGCTTAAAGAAAGAAGAACTCTTAGGAAGGATATTCGCCGCAATTCCTTTGGTGGTCCGTTCCATCTGTCCCGAATGTATGGGATCGGATCTAAACTGCGGCTCCTGCGGAGGAAAGGGGAGCTATAAGAGTTTTCGCTATCTAAAATGGAGCCCCGAACCGGGAAGCCTGATCCCAGGAAAGATCTATACTCTGGATCTCTCCGGTTTTAGACCGGACGCATTCACTCATTTCAAGAAACAAACATTGAAAGTTAAAATTGAACTCTTTCAGGGGCCGAAAAAATAGGCGTATGCAGAAGGTTTTAAAGTTCGAGCCGATCTATAAGGAAAAAGTCTGGGGCGGTAGAAAACTAGAAACGGTTCTGGGACGTAAGATCCCTGCCGGAGATATCGGAGAATCCTGGGAGATTTCCGATTATGGCTCCGATCTTTCGATCGTGACCAACGGGGAATTCGCCGGAAAGACTTTCAGAGAAGTCTATCTTTCCCATCCGGATGCAATATTAGGAAAAGCTTTTGTAGGAAAGGAATTTCCTCTTCTGATCAAGCTGATCGACGCAAAAGAAAAATTATCCGTGCAAGTACATCCTGACGATGCGTACGCGGAGGAATTCGATCCGGACAGTTCCGGCAAGAAGGAAGCCTGGACGGTGCTCCAAGCGGATCCCGGTTCCAAATTAGTCTGCGGATTCTCCAGAAAAACGGATCGAGACGAGTTCTCTAAGTATGTAGAGACCAATCGAGTGGAAGAGATCCTAAACGAAGTTGAAGTAAAGGAACTGGATTCTTTTCTTTTGAACCCGGGCAGGATACACGCGATCGGAGGAGGCATTCTTCTGATGGAAGTGCAGCAGTCCTCCGACTCGACGTATAGAGTATACGATTATGGCCGTCCGAGAGAACTGCATTTGAAAAAGGCTCTGGATGTTTTGGATTATTCTTCTGCCGATCCGAAAGACAGATTGGTCCTGAAAAAGCTGCCCGGTTCTAATTGCGAAAGATCTTTACTCACTTCGAACGATAAGTTCAGAATGGAGATCCTGGAAACGAATTCTTCCGAAAGATTTTCCTTGCCTGCTTTTGCCCAAGAACCCGTATTTCATGTATTGATGGTCTTAGAAGGCAAATGCGACCTCGAAGGAATCGCATTACAAAAAGGAGATACTGTTCTTGTGACCGCTTTCGGGATCGAGAATGGGATCCAATGCAAGCCCCAAACTCCTCATTTAAGACTCGCATGGTCCGGACCGGGAACGGATTGGTCGGACAATCGTCCCGTATGAACGGTCCTAACGAATTCTCGGAAGAGCCTCTGCTTTGGGTGAGCGAGGCAGAGATCAAGAAGCAGAGACAGATCGCAAAGGATCTGCGCAAGACTCCTTGGTGGAAAAAGAAAAAGGCCGACGGTATTTGCTATTACTGCGGTAAGAAATTCCCGCCCGAAGAATTGACCATGGACCATCTCATCCCATTAGCCAAGGGCGGCAAGTCGATCAAGGCTAACTTAGTGCCTGCCTGTAAAGATTGCAATAACGCTAAGAAGAATAAACTTCCTTTCGAAGAATTCTAAATTACCTGGCAACGAGAACGACTACCAACAGTGAGAATGGTAGAACATCTCTAAAACGTATAGATCGCAGAAATCCGAATTCTTTTTATCCGCTAAGCAAGCCATCTCCAAGGGTTCGGAGATCTTTCTATCGCTAGCAGTCGCATGGCTGCAATCCGGTCTGCCTTCGTTGCAAGAAAGGCTCAGGCAAATCGAGATCGAACAGATGGTAATAAAAGATATATGCAAATTCTTTAAAGTATTCATTTTCTTTTACGAGGCTATTTGCGTTTTGTCTTTAGGTAGGTTTCGAAGAATTTGATCCAATCTTTGAAGAGGGAAGGTTTCCTGAGATAGGAATCGAACCCGATGGATTTAAAGGACTCTTCCGAGCCAGGGAGAGCGTGAGCCGTCCAAGCTACCAAATACGGTTTCTTTCCGGGGATCTCCTTGATCTTTTTCGCTACCGTCGTTCCGTTCATATCGGGAAGATCTATATCCAAAAAGACGATCTCGAAGGATTCTGTTTCTTCCAATCTGTCTAAAGCGTCTTTACCTGAGTTCAGACTTTCTACAGTCATTCCTAATTTAGAAAGCGTGTCTTGCGCAACCTTCCTGCAGAATTCCTGATCTTCTACTAACAATACTTTAATGTTCGGGAAGTTCGGGATAGGCGCCGGTTCCTCTTCCAATTCTTGTTTCTCGCCTTCTTCTTGCGGGAAAGGAAGTAAGAAGGAGAATCTTGATCCCTTGCCGGGGCTGCTCGTCAATCGGATGCTTCCTCCCATGAGCTCCACTAGTTTCTTGGAGATAGTGAGCCCTAGGCCGCTTCCTCCAAACTTTCTAGCTACGGAATTATCTCCTTGGATAAACGGTTCGAAAAGAAGAGAGGCCTGTTCTTTTTCGATTCCTACTCCGTTGTCCTCGACCCAGAACTCCAAGATTCGGGAGAAATTGTCTTCTCCAAAGAAACGAACTCCCAGAGAGACCTTTCCTCCGGAACCGGTGAATTTTACGGAATTACTCAGAAGGTTCAGGAGGACTTGTTGGATCCTGCTTTCGTCTCCCATAAAGATCCCTGGATGATGTTCCGGATAATCTATGTCTAAGAAGATCCGTTTTTCCTCTGCTCTTGCTTTGACTACCCTGGCTGCCTTTTGCAGTACAGCGAACGGATCGAAAGGGAGGATCTCCAAAGCGAAACGATGATTTTCTATTTTAGAAAGATCTAATAATTGATTTACCAGATGCAGAAGGTTCTCGCCCGAAGTCTGGATAATATCCGCGTATTCTTTCTGCTCCGGGTTCAAGGGAGTTTCCGAGAGAAGATTCGAAGTTCCCAAAAGTCCGTTTAGCGGAGTGCGGATCTCATGGCTCATCGTAGCCAAGAAATCGTATCTGTATTTTGCTTCGGATTCCGCTCTTTCCTTTTCTTCGGTAAGCAATTGGGTCCTGGACTCTACCTTCTTCTCCAATTCCACTTTTAGATCGTTTAGATTTCGGTTTGCGATCTGCAGCTCCTTTTGGGCTTGCTGAGAGGCTTCCAAGGCGAGAGCGAAGGAAGAAGAGAACCCCAGGTTACGTGAGAAGACGAAGAGTAGGATCGCAGGGGCTAAAATATAATGATTATTTAATATATATCTGGAAGCCAAGATGTCGTTCGCTCCGGCCACTAAGATACAGGCGATCCCGAGCAAAAACAATCTGGATCCTGGTCTTTTGTGCAGCACCGCTCTCGCAGAGCCCAGGAATACATAAGAGCCACTTAGAGCGGTAATGATCTGATAGGCAGTGATCAAATTCGCATAGATATGCACCGGAAAAGCCAATGCAGGAACTGCAAAAATACAAAGTATGACCCAGGAAAATAGTTCCGTTCTCTTATTAAAATCCTTTGGATAGGAAGTGGCGGAATAGGCAAGGAAGCCCGAGCACATTAGATATGTGCTGAGATATTCCAATCTATAGGAGATCTCCCATGGGATGTCCGGAAAAACGGAGTTGAACAATCGATTGCCGGTCAGAAAGAAGCGTAGAACGCCGGTAATAGAGAACAATGCGAAGTAAACGGAACTTCTTTCATTACGGGATCTCAGATAGACCATGATCTGATAGATCGCGAGTACGAGCATTGCGGAAGCGGTGGCAATCTCTACTCCTATTTCTGTATGATGTTCTCTTAATATAGTATCCGGAGTCCCCAATTTAGGAGGGAACCAAAGTCCTCCGTAGATATGTTGGAAATTGGAGATCTCAATATCCACTCTCTTGCTTTGTGCGGGAATATAGATCAGGCTCGTGCACAAGAATGGAACGGATCCTTCGGGGGTTTTGCTCACCTTTCCTACGGATCCTACCAAACGTCCGTCCACATACACCGAGTAAGCGGTTCCTTGGTCGGGCACACGGAGCATTAGATCCGAAGAATTTTCAGAAAGGGAAAGATTCAGTCTATACGTAGCAAACCCTTTGCCATCCGGAAAGAGAAGGGTTCCGTTTTTTTCGATCCCGTTCCATACATTCGGGATCGAGGTGAATAACGGCTCTATGGATTTGCCAGTCTCCGGTTCTGAGTCCATCAACTTGTACGGATAGATCTCCCATTCTCCCGAGAGTCGAGTAGGGTTCTGCGCATCCCAATTCTTTCCTTCGAACACACCTTTGCTGACTAGGTTAGGGTTCGTTTCGATCCGAGCGCAGTTCCAAAAGAGCACAGCGGAGCAGAGGAGGATTGGGAGGAGACACCTAAAATGCATAGAAGTTCGCTTACGAAGTATCATCTAATATGGCATCATCGAGTTTTCTGCAAGTATAGAACCGAAAATACGGCAGGTTACTCCTATAAAAGTTCAAATTTTCTCTTTGTCTACCCTTTACGGGAACTTGCTAGATTTTTAACGGACTTCCCCGGGTAAGATCCTGCCGATCTTTATTCCGGAGGGACGATCCTTTGCTAGAATCCTACGATAAAGAGACTGAGTCGGTCGAACATGAGGAACTTGGCGACGAAATTTTACATTTGCTCGACGAGGATGGGAATCCCTATGCTTTCGTTGTCGGAGAAGTTGTGGAGCTGGATGAGAACCAATATTTCTTACTCATACCTTCTTCGGAAGATGAGAAGGAGCTCGTGAATTTGGACGTGGGTTTCCTAAAAGGCGAAGAGAGCTTCGGATATTTTGCGGTAAAGATGGAAGCGGATGAGTTCGGAGAAGATCGTTTGGTAGAAGTCACAGATCCTAGAGAGTTAGAAGATCTTCTCTATGAATTGAATTCGGACGTGGTCTAATTCCCAAGATCAATTTTCTCTTTTACAAAATTGTGTAATGGATCCTAAAAAAGAATTCGCATAATTTTCGGTACGTCAGAATGTATTACAGTGGAGCTGCAATCTCTTAACTTCGAGTTTCAGATCTTAGCGCTGTCGAGTTTGATCATCCTCAGCATAGGCCTCTTGCGTGTTTCCACAAAATTCGGCATTCCTTCCCTTCTTATCTTCCTTACTATAGGCATGCTCGCAGGTTCCGACGGGATCCTGAAGATCTGGTTCACCGACGCAGACCTAACTCGGAAAGTAGGTTCGGTCGCTCTCGCATTCATCTTATTTTCCGGCGGATTAGAAACCGATTGGGAAAAAGTAAAACCCGTACTCTGGAAAGGGATATCTCTCGGAACCTTGGGTGTATTATTCACCTGCTTCTTCGTCGCCTTATTCGCGATCTATATTCTAGGATTCGATCCGATCATCGGATTCCTCTTAGGTGCAGTCGTATCTTCTACGGATGCGGCGGCGGTATTTAACGTACTTCGTACAAGCAATACCGGAATGAGAAAAGGACTGACTTCCTTATTAGAATTGGAGTCGGGAAGTAACGACCCTCTCGCAGTCTTGTTGACGACATCCGTTCTAGGATTCGTAGGAGCAAGCGCACCTTCTTGGGAAGTGTTAGCTTGGACGATCGTACAGCAATTTAGCTTAGGGATTATACTCGGACTTCTTCTCGGATATTGGATCTATCGAGGAATGAACAGGATCAAACTCGATTACGAAGGATTGTATCCGGTACTTCTTTCTGCTTCCGTACTATTTGTCTATGCTTCCACAGATCTGATCGGAGGAAACCCGTTCTTAGCGGTATACATCGCCGGGATCATCATAGGAAATAGATCCTTTGTTCATAAACGTAGTAATGTTCGGTTTATGGACGGGATTGCATGGTTGATGCAGATCGTGATGTTCCTCACCCTGGGACTCCTCGTATTTCCATCCAAGATGCCTTCTGTCGCTATCCTCGGGATCGCATTTTCCGTTTTTTTAATAGTCTTTGCGAGACCTGCCGCAGTCTTTTTATCTCTGATCGGGTTCAAGGTGGACTGGAGAGAAAAACTTCTGATCTCTTGGGTCGGCTTGAGAGGAGCGGCTCCGATTATCTTGGCGACCTTTCCGTTCGCAAAGCAGCTTCCAGAATCGGAAATGATCTTTCACTTGGTATTCTTTACCGTACTCACTTCTCTTTTACTCCAAGGGACCACGATCCCGTTTGCGGTTCAACTCTTAGGATTACAAGCAGCCTTGGAACAAAGAGCTTCTTATCCTTTCGAATTTGAGAACAAGGAACAGAGCGATACGCAACTCTTAGAATACATTGTTCCGTACGGTTCCGCATCCGTGGGTAAGTTCGTATACGAGTTGGATTTTCCGGAAAATTCTTTGATCACACTTATCTATCGCGGGGATTCTCACTTGGTGCCGACCGGTAAGACCAAGATGGAGGACGGAGACGTGCTTCTGGTGCTGACTCCCGAAGGTGCGGAGAAGAAGATCCGAGAGATCCTGTCCAGAATGGGGGAAAAAAAGGAAGCCTAAAGGCTTCTGCAATTTGGAATGTCCGGTTTTGATTGGAAGAAGAGCCTGATCAAACGTTCCTTTCTGGAACCGCTTGCCGTTCTTCTAATATTTACTTATTTATCCTTTCATAATGCTTGGTTGAGCGATGATTCGTTTATTAGTTTTCGGGTCCTGGATCATTTTGTGAACGGGTTCGGACTACGCTGGAATATTGCGGAGAGAGTGCAGGCATTCACAAATCCTCTCTTAGTCTTGCTGCTTTCTCCTTTTTATTATTCCTATCAGAATATAGTATTCTGGTCCTTTTTCAGTTCCTTTTGTTTCGGGCTAACGACCTTATATTTCTTAAGAAAAATGGCTGCCTCTTCGGTTGCCTATTGGATCGGGATCGGATTCCTATTCTCGTCTAGGTCCTTCGTGGATTATTCCTATTCGGGCCTAGAGAACTCTCTCAATTATCTGATAGAAGCGAGTTTCTTTTACCTATATTTCAAGAAAGAAGAAGATCCGAATTCCTCCAAGTTGCCAACCTTAGTGCTTCTTGCAAGTTTGGGATTGGTCTCTCGGATCGATTTTCTGCTCATCTTTCTTCTTCCGCTTATATTCCTCTTTGTGAAAGAATGGAAAGAGAGGAGGATAAATCCCACTTTCTTCTTTCGATTACTGATTTCCGCTTCTCCTGCAATTTTGTGGTTTTTATTCTCTGCAGTCTATTACGGATCCTTGCTTCCTAATACGTATTATTCCAAGACAAATGTAGCGGATTCGCTTTTTCATACATTGCGCCAAGGATCCAGATATTATTTCTACGAATTCAAATGGGACCCGATCGTTTTCTTATTCTTACCTACTGTGCTTCTTCTGCGCTCTATTTTAAAGAAGAAGGTCACATATTATTGGGCTGCATTGGGTTTTTCCCTTCCTTATTTAATCTATATACTCTTCGTCGGCGGGGATTTTATGGCGGGAAGGTTCTTCACTTATGTCATCCTTCTCTTTGGGATTGCCATCGTTCGAACAGAAAGTCTGGGGAAAAAGGAAATCTACCTTCTCTCTTCTATTTTAATTATCTATAATATAGCTCTTTCTTCCACTCCCATACATACGATCCGACAGCAGGCTAAGCAGAACCCTTGGCTCTTAGGCAGAGAAGAGATCGCAGACGAGAAGCTCTGGTACTATCCTGCAACCGGTCTGAGCTGGTATAAGAAGAGCGATTCCATTCTTTCGAACTTGGCAAAGAAGAAGCCTTTCTTTCCTCCGAGTCAGGAAAATGTATTTATCAAATACAATACCGGAGTCATCGGCTTCTTCCTCCCGACCGAATACATCATCGATATAGTGGCGCTCGGGGACCCGCTTCTAGCCCGCATCAAAGGAAAGGGAAGAGTAGGGCATAAGATCCGCCATCTTCCTCTGGGATATTTTGAGAGCGTGGGATCCGGGGAGAATCGGATCTCCGATCCACAGCTAAAAGAATATTATGATTCTATTATTCTTTTGACTCGAGGTGATCTGTTGGACGAGAGAAGATGGGGCGCATTCTGGGAGTTCCAATTCGGTTCCAAGAGGAAATATATAGGGCCGTATTCGATCGATGTGGATCGAGAGAAGAAAATGTGGGCCGAGGAAATCAGGAAGAAGAACCAGGGAATCAACGAGATATAGTTCAGTACCCTGTGGGAACTCTTGCGATTTTTCGGGTCGCGGCCCCCACCCGAGTAGGGTGGAGGAGGTGGGCTTGTGGGAGAAGCTCATCCCCTATATCACAAGAAATCTTTTTCGACAATCGATTTTTCGTCGCAACCTATGTGGGAACTGTTGTGAGATCATTGAAATATTCAAAAATAAGAATATTTTGTAAGTTCCTTTCGCTGTAAAAAAACGGAGAGCTTGAATAGATTTATAAATTTCTAATTAATCTTTCTCTATATCTAATTTAGTTTGATATAAAAATTTTAGATTTCTTTGTTTTGGAAAACAGACTAATTATGGAAAGCGAATAACGCTTTCCGGTTTCTGGATTTGTGTCGTTCATTCCTTCTCTATGTCATAAAACCCTATTGTACTTTTAATCGCGCGCTCCAATCGGAGGGTATGCAAACCGAATAAGCGAATTCGTATAGAAAGAGAATCTTTTAAAAAAGGTGCATACATGAAGAAGACCCGATATATTCCTTTGTTTCTATTTGCAGTGTTCTTTAGCTTGGCTTCCTCTTGCGGGGGCAGTTCTACGGACCCAACTGCCATGTCCGCATTTGTTTTGGGTGCTGTGAACTCCGGAAAATCGGGGGGTCCAACGACCTTACCTCAGAACGGTACTGCGGGCCCCGGAGAGCCGACAAATGCTCCTGAGTTGGATGATATTGCGATTACTAGTGTGGACGTCTATGACGGACCTGACAAGAAAGCTTACTTTGTTCCAAACTCTATTCATTTTCTTCAGCCTGTGCATTCCGGTACTGTGATTGCCGTGTTTATCGGACGGCAAAATCTGGCGTTACTCCCGGACGATACGACCGTTATAAATTCTCTCGAATCTTGGACAATGACCTCCGGGCAATTGGAAAAACCGAACCATTTTCCTCTGCCTGTCTTTGGGCCGGTAGATACAAAACTGAAAATCCTGGTGATCGCAAAGAACGAGTTCGGGATCTCAACCAAAGAGATCCAAGTTGCGCAATCTCATTTTTGCACGGGGGCCGCGGTCCTTCCTGCTACGATCGGCGATTGCAACGGGCATTGCATAGAAGCAAGCATGAGTGGGAATTCGTTGCAGCTCAAGGCGAAGCAAGTACTGAATAGTACGGAAGCGGTTTATCTTTATACGGATGTTTCGTCGGAGTCCGCAACTAGCTCGTCTCCGATGTCACCTCTTGGTATATTAGAACTCTTTAATGATGATGATTCTGTGATTGCTTCGGGAAATTACGAGGCAAATACTACTTTAGACATCGGAACAACTGATGCAATGTGCACTCGAGCGAATTCCTTTTCGTTTGCGATTCGGGAAGACGGAAGTTACGTTACGATCGAGAATTTGGCCGGGAAGGTAATGCTCCCTCCGAATCCGAATTAGGATCTAACGATCAGAGAAATGGAGCCATTCTTTCTACAAGGATCCTTCTGTTGTCTCCTGTTTGTAGAGAGATGATCCCTCGGATGATCGCCTGCCTTCTTCTGTTACGAGCGAATGCCCAGGTGCGCAGGCGATTTGCTAGGGGAAAGTAGGCCAAGTTTGCAAAAGCGATCCCGTAGAAAGTAGCGATAAATGCGGTTGCGATCCCCTCTCCTAATGCTCTCGTGCCCGCATTCAGATTTTCTAATACACTCACGAGTCCCATCACGGTTCCGATAATCCCGATAGTAGGGGAAAATCCTCCTGCGGTTTCCAGGATCTTTGCGGAACGGATCTCTTTTTCTTCCATTCCTTCTGCGGCTTCGAATAGGATCTCTTCGACCGCTCTTGGGTCCGTTCCATCCACGATGAGTTGGATCCCTTTTCGCAAGAAGGAATCGGGAACTCCTGTGAGTTGGTCTTCGAGAGATAGGAGCCCGTTCTTGCGAGCCTTCTCCGCGAAGTCCAAGAATAGATCGGAGAGAGAGAATTCCCTTTTAGGGAATAATGATTCTCTTAAATGTAGAATGAGACCCGCAAATTCTTCGGGCGTATAGCTCGCATAGGTCGCTCCCGCAGTTCCACCCAGGATCAAAATGAGTGCGGAGAGTTTCAGAAAGGAAAGGAAATGCGCTTCTTCCAAGAGGATCGCCAACAGCACGGAGGCGAATGCAGCGAGTAAACCGATGATGGCAGAACGCATGAGAGCAATATTCGATAAATTATGTCTTCAGGACAAGCGATTATCAAGATCGGGTCCGGGGTTCGAAGCAAGTGATTCCCCGGAGAGGGGGTAGCGAAAGACGCGGAACGCGGCTGAAGCGAGGGGGAGGCATCCCCCTTGAAAAAAATAGAGGACGGTTCGTCCCATCCCCTTGTAAGAAAGTGAAAATTCGCAGTGGAAGCACTCTAGCCAGGGAGGCTTGGAGTCCATCCGATTTAGAATATCGGATTTCGAAGTGGGGACCTTAGGGAGGCCCCGAATTTTTTAGCTTTTGCCCAGGATTAATTTCAGGATGGAAAATAAGGTCCCGGAATGATGCGGTGCAAAACCCATTGACTTTTTGACCCCTCCTGAAATTTTTGTCCCAAATGCTCACAGTCGTCACGTTTCTCTTTTTGGCAATTTACGCCCTGGATATCCTGGGATTATTCTTTTTTGGGATTCACACGTATATCATGGTGTATTTGTATCGAAAGTACAACACCAATTGCGACACTGATCCGAGCAGAAATCTCTCCTTAGATGACCCGAATCTTCCGGTTGTCACTGTCCAGCTTCCTATTTTCAACGAATTCTACGTTGTGGACCGTTTGATCGACTCCACAATCGCTCTCAAGTATCCTAAGGACAAACTTGAGATCCAAGTTCTGGACGATTCTACCGACGAAACCATTCAAAAAGCAGCTTCCTTGGTCGCAAAATACAAGGCTCAAGGCTTCGATATCCATCATTTACACAGAACGAACCGTGTAGGTCACAAAGCGGGCGCTCTGGACGAAGGGATGAGAGTTTCCAAAGGCGAATTCATCGCTATCTTCGATGCGGACTTTGTTCCGGATCCTGACTTCCTTCTCAAGACTATGGCTTATTTCGATGATCCTCAGACCGGAATGGTCCAGGCTCGTTGGGGTCATATCAACGCAAATTATAATATTCTTACAAAGGCACAAAGCTTCGGTATCGACGGTCACTTCATGATCGAGCAGGTAGCGAGAAATGGAGCCAAACTCTGGATGAATTTCAACGGGACCGCCGGTACCTGGAGAAAGAAAACCATCGAGGACGCTGGCGGTTGGGAGCACGATACTCTGACCGAAGACTTCGATCTTTCCTATAGAGCCGAGTTGAGAGGCTGGAAATTCCGTTATTTCAAAGATGTGGTTTGCCCTGCAGAGATCCCTGCGATGATGTCCGCTTACAAGTCCCAACAGTTCCGTTGGTGCAAGGGATCCATCCAAACCGCAGTGAAACTTCTTCCTCGTATCTGGAAGGCGGATCTTCCTTGGAAAACCAAGGCTGAGGCCGTGACCCACTTGATCAATTATTCCGTTCACCCATTGATGATCGTGAACATCCTATTCAGTGCTCCTCTCCTTTTGATGGAATACTGGTCCGGATTCAGCTTCTATGATCTTCCATTAGAAGTGCTTTCCGGAACGGCAGCGGTGCTCTCTATCGGGTCCGTTGGTCCGCTTTTCTTCTACGCATATTCCCAAAAGACCTTATACAAGGACTGGAAAAAGAGATTGGTGTATCTTCCCATTCTCATCATGATCGGGACCGGGATCGCGATCGTAAATACCAGAGCTTGGTTAGAGGCTGTTCTTGGGATCCAATCTTCCTTCAAGAGAACTCCTAAACTCAGAATTGAGAAGGATTCAGACTCTTTAAAAGAAAGATTAAAATACACCGTGCCTTTGGATTTCCATGTAGTATTGGAGTTCCTACTCGGTTGCTATTGCGTATTCTCAGTTGCACTCTCCTTCTTAGTGGGACGTCCTTATATCGTGGGCTTCCTACTGATTTACGGGATCGGTTTCTTCTTCGTTTCCTTCAAATCTTTCCAAGAAGCATCTTGGAAATACAAGGAATCCAGAAACAGCTCTCCGGAAGAGATCCCTCAGGAAGCCTGACAGGCTTCCGAAAGGCGAGAAACGGGTTGACTCCCTGCGTTCTCGCCTAAATCTGTCAAATACCCCAGGAAACAGGATAACCGATGAGCGAGAAAGTCTATTGCGCCAACTGCCTGCATTGCGTAACCGTCAGGCAGTATGAATCCGAGGCGGACAAATACATCCTCCGGGTCAAATGTACCAAGAAAAAATGGTCCAAACGTTCCGGCGAAGAGAAGTTATATAAGTACTTCACCGTGGCTCGCCGTATGCAAACTGATTGCGAGTTCTACGAGCCGATGGGAGAGATCCTTCCTTATATCAAAAATTTAAAGAAAGAACTTCCTATCAAAGACGAAATCTACATGGTTAAGTCGCCTAACTAAAAAGGGCATTGTTCGCAAAACCGTTCCTCCTCCAACCCAGGACCGTAAAAGAGACGGGAAATCGCAAAACGGTCCTGGACGAACCCTATACACTTTTCCCGGACCGAGACGCCCTATTACTTAAGGATTTTCCGGTTCGGGTAAAAGTAGGGGACTCCCTCTACAAACAAAGTTCCGGCATCGTTCTTTCTCCTGTGAATGGGATCGCTTCCTTAGAACATAGCGAAGAAGGATCCAAGATCCGTATCGTACAAGACGGGAATTTCGTGGGCTCCAAGCCTTGGGTCTCTAGAACATTACAAAAAGATGAAGTTCTGGAAACTATGGACAGGCTGGGACTGGTGAGTCTGGATTTTCCAGAGCATTCCCTCTCTGCTTATTTCAAATCCAAGACAAAAACGAAACTCATCCTTCTTTCTCCCTTTACTAAGACCCAGGATGTGGACTTTCTCTCCGAGCTGAAAAAGAGCCAGGATTGCCATTCTTCTTTTCTGCAAGTGCTGCAGTCCATGTTTCCGGAAGCGAAGATCAAGGATTATATCTTCGGACTAAAACCTCCGATCAAGAACTACTCGTATCCTTGGGGGATCCCGGAATACTTCGCCAGCCAGACGGAGAAACTTTCCTTCTCTCGGATCGGAGAAGTATTGTATCTAGGCCCGGAAACATTATATAATCTTTATAGAGCTTTATTCGCGGATTTCCCGTTCATAGAAAGAGAGATCGCTCTCTATTTCTTAGGAAAGAACGGAGGTCTTCGTAAGTCCGGATCCACGATCCGCATTCGCAACGGTCAAAGCCTAAAGTTCTTATTCGAGGATTTCGGTTCTCAGTATTCTAATTTCACGGTAAACTCATTCTATGAAAAGAATCCGGTCCGGGAGGTGCAGAAGGGTTTTTACTGGGATATCAGACAGCATTATTCTTTGATCTTCTTAACTCATTACGAATCCCAAAGAAGGGAATTCCCTTGTGTGGAATGTGGGGAATGTTCCTTAAACTGCCCGACTAAGGCGAATCCGATGGCTCTTGTTTCCAGTTTCGGGAATTTCCAAGCCGGACTCTGTATGGAATGTGGGATTTGCACTTTTCTCTGTCCTTCCACTATCTCTCTTCGGGATAGGATCCGAAATTGGAAGGAGGCGAATCATGGCTTTTAGTTATGTTCTTTCCACGCAAAACGGGTTCTTTCGCCGCAAGGATCTGCTGTTTCCGGATATTTTGTTCACGGTGATCTCTGTCTTTTTGCTTACGATCGGCTCGGGTGGTTCCTATTATCTACTCGCTCCGATCCTTGCGGGGATTTCCTTTGGGGCTCTCGCTTATTTTCTATTAGCCGGCGGTAAGTCCTATATTCTGTATTGGTTGAATCATGCGCTGGCATTCTCCCTTCTTCTTCCCAGAGACTCCAGATATCTTTTGCAGGCGATCTTGGCTCAGGCGATCGGGCTTGGGATTTGGTGGGTGGGCGAAAATCGGCTCAAAGTCAGATTTCCTCTTTCCATTCTTCAATTTCTGATTTTCTTAATATTCTATTTACTTCCTGGGATCGACGGTTGGATCTCCTATCCTGGTTTCGGATTTCGGGAAAATTCCTATTCGGATCTGTATACTGTAGGATTTGCCGGATCGGAACTTCTTCCTGCGTTCCGTTTTTCCGCTTTGGAAGCGAGCGGAGGCTTTGGGATCCTGTTCCTTCTTCCTTTATTACTAAAACGCAATTTGGCGGTGTTCTTGCCTTTGGTTTTCGGACTTCTTTTGTCTTTATGGTCGTATTCTTCCGGAATTCCAGGATGGGAAACTGTCTCCGGTCCGGTTTGGTCGGGAAGTTTTGCGTTCTTGCTTCTGTTGAATTTACCGGGAAGAAATACAGGCTCACTTTTGCCTCTTTCTTTTTTAGCATTAGCTCCGATTGGGCTCGGGATTTTTTTTCTTCCCGCCTCTTATGTTCCTACATTCCTGTGGGTATCTTCGTTTTTTTTCATTGAATCCCTCCTGATTCGTATTTTCCTAGGAGATAGGATAGAGAGGCATGAACCAGCTCCTCGCTTTACTTAAGCCCGAGACTGTAATTTTTGAAATAGAAGGTTCCGCCAAGGAAGAAGTGATCAATCAACTTCTCCAAAAGGCCGTCGACTCCGGACTCATCTCCGGAGAGGACAGAGAACCAGTGTACGAATCTCTAATGGCGAGAGAAAAGTCCATGTCCACTGGGATAGGAAGCGGTGTCGCTATCCCACATTGCTCGGTCAATCTGGTGGACGAGCTCAAATGCGTGATGGGGCTCTCTCGAAAGGGCATCGACTTCGACGCAATTGACCATCTTCCCGTTCATATCTTCATTTTACTGATCGTCCCCAAATCCAAATTCCAAGAACATATCAAGACCCTGGCCCAGATCGCTAAGACCCTTAACGTAAAAGAGGACAGGGAGAAATTGATCCTCGCGCAAAATTTCGAAGATATCCGGAAAGCTTTCTCGGCTTGAGGAAGGGATTTTGTTGGAAGAAGCCAAGCGATTCCTAGTATTTGCGGTATTTCTTTCCGCAATCGCTGTCTTCTTTTCTCAACTTCGCTCCGTGAATAAGGAATTTTTGCAGGCGGATTCAGGCATTCAGCAAGAAGATTCCAGAGAATTTTCCCAGAAAGATGGCTTTGCATATCTGTATCTTTCCTTTTGGAAAGGGCTTCTCACCTTCGATCTAGGGAAGACGGAGTCCGGAGACCCTGTTCTTTCTCATTTGCTCTCCCGATTTTGGCCCACTCTTCATTTGGCGGGATTTGCTATTTTTGTGGGAACTGTTTTCTCGGTTGGACTCGCTCTCTTATCTCATTTAAAGCCTTTCTCTTTTTTAGGAGGCTTGTTTAGTTTCTTAAGCCAGCTTATCCTATCCACTCCCATCTTCGTGGTGGCTGTATTTCTTCTGATCCTTTTCTTTTTGGTCCTAGGATGGTTGCCTCCCGGCGGATACGAACCCGGGAATACCGCCTATGTGATCCTGCCCGGGATCGCTCTCGGTTCCAGGGTATTCGCAAGGATCTACCTATTCGCAACCAAGTTAGCCGACACAGAGGAAAGGTCCGCGTATGTAAACGTCCTTAAGGCAAGAGGTTATTCGGAATATAGGATCTTATTCAAGCATATACTCATCAAGATCTCTCCCGTTCTTTTGATCTTGGTGCTACTTGACTTAAGTTCCCTTCTTTCCGGTGCAATCGTAGTCGAAGAGATCTTCTTTTTTCCGGGGATTGGAAAGTCCATGTACCATGCGATCCGCACCATGGATTCCGCACTTCTTGCGGCGTTGTTGTTCTATAGCGGAACGGTCTTCTATATTTTGACTAGGATCTCGGAACGGATCAGAGATCGACTCCTAGGTTGGGAAGCAGGGGCTGCATGAAGGCAACGGATTATTTTCGTTGGACTGCGATCTTCGTCTATCTGGCGTTAGTCGCTTGGGGAATATTCGCAAATCCACCGCCTATCTTTGTGAATTTGAATGAGTCCTTTCTTTCTCCTTCTTGGAGTTTTCCGTTCGGAAAGGATCGTTTAGGCAGGGACGTATTCTCTATGTTCGCGTATGGAAGTCTTGCCACCTTCCTATTTGCGTTCCCTGCAAGGATACTCACTCTTCTTGCGGCTTCGTCGATCGCATTTCTTGCCTACTCCAGTCCGTTTGCAAAGAAGAATGTGCTGACTCCATTGTCTTCTGTGTTTGTTTCGCTTCCTTCTTTGCTATTGGCCTTACTCGTGGTCCAGGTCTTTGGTTCCGGACCAATCCCTTTATTCATTGCGATCCTGCTCGGAGATTGGGCACAAGCCTACGAAACCTTAAGAGCAAAGATAGAAGAGGTAAGCACGAGCGGATATGCGTTAGTCGCTTCTTGCTTTGGAGCGAGCAAGGGATATGTGTTTCGAGAACATCTTCTTCCCCAAACATTTCAGATCTTGGGAGTGCTATTGACCACGGGACTTCCTTCCGTAGTGATGACCTTGGCCATCTTCGGGTTCTTGGGGATTTCGGCGGGAGGAGAGAGCTTTGGGCCAGGGCTCGGAGAACAGATTGCCTTTTCTAAGGATTATGCTCAGATAGCACCTTGGTCCTTGGTGTTTCCTACATTGGGAATCTTAGGGCTCGTATTTACCGTAGGAGGGAAGAGATCTTGAGATCCGGAGCTTGCAAAAGGATCTCCGCACTAGTGGTCCTTCTTTCCTTATTTCCATTGGCGATCTTTGGGCCGGTGTATGGAATCGACGAGTATTATCGCTTCCAAGAGCTTTCTTCTCCGGAAAGGATACAATTTGAGAAGGAAAGAAAGTTATGCATCTTTCCTCTTCGCAATTTATCCGGAGATAAGAATATCGATTTTTATTCCGCAGGATATGCATCTGTGCTTTATTCCGGTCTGAAATCTCTCGTGCAAGTGTATGACGAATCTTTGATCCCAAAGAGTATACAATATGCATACGGAACTCAAACGGAAAGTACAAGGATCCGAGAAGGGGAATGGGACGCGAAGAAGTTGGAGAAGCTGAGAAAAGGGGAATATAACCTTACTACTTCTCGCGACCCAAGATACCTTTCCTTAAAAGTGCAGCCTTATGAAGGGGAGGTCGCTCCCGACGAAGGATTCATCATACCTGTTTCCCGTAAGTTCGATTGCTTCTATGCGATCTACGGAGAATTTGAGAAGAAGGGAACGGATGAGATCCGTATCCAGATCCGGCTCAGATCCTCCAAAGACGGATCCAAAAAAGAATTCTCCCATAAAACAAGCGTTAGGCGCTCCTACCAAGAACTAGGTTCCATTATAGAAGAGCTCCGAAAAACCCTCTTGGGGAAAACAACCCAAACCCTAAGCGTTAAAACAAGCCAACAATACGATAGCTTAGTCTTTTTGGATGGGAATTATATAGGAAAGACGCCTCTTAGAAGGACGGACATCTTAGCAGGAGTCCATGACGTGCGGGTGACCAAGAACGGATTCGAGGATTGGATCGGGCAGGTGGACCTGAGAGAAGGTCCTAAAGAACTGAATATACCATTAGAAAAAGATAAAAAAGAAGGATTGATCACCGTAACATCCGAGCCATCCGGAGCAAAGGTGTATCTGGGCTCCGAGTATTTGGGGACTACGCCGTTGGAAAAAGTCCCGGTCAAAACAGGCTGGAACAGGATCCGATTTTCCTTAGACGAATATGTAGATAAGTTCAAAGGGGTGGAGATCAAAAAGGGAGAAGTTACGGAGGCATTTGCAAAACTAAGACTGGGGGATTCGGTATCCTACTATAAAAACAAGAAGTACTTATTCTTGGACCATACCTACGATGACTTTGCGGTCTATTCCCTCTATGGAACTCTTTTCTTTTATGCGGGTTATTATTATTTCAATTATAGAGCCGACCAAGCCTTCGAGAGCATTCGACCCACGGTTACAGTTACAAATCTAGTAGGGTTGGAAAGCTTGGCTCAATCCTCGCCGAACCAACAGACTTTCTTCATGTCCTATTTGTACCAGGAACACGTATACCGGCACGCAAGAAGCGAATTCAACTACTACCGTTCCTTGAGCGGAAACTTTGGAAGAAGAACCGGGGTCCAGGGCGGCCTCATGTTGGATGCCATGGGCCTCATGCTCGCGTTAACCGTCACATTCTATGCTCTCGGCCTTGATTCGGAAACGGTAGAGGTCGGAACTGCTCCCGTGAAAACCGTTCCTTCTTATGTGAAAGTATACGACAATCAGTATGAGATGGAATCTTTTGCTAAGTTCAAGATGAGATTCTGACTAGTCGTCCAAGCCCTTCCCCTTTAGGATCTTAGGTATAAACTTTTCTACCCTAGCTTCGCGAGTCTTGGGCTGCTTTGCCGCCGAGAAATGAAGAATATACGCTCTTTGGCGTCCAGGAGTCAACGCGTCAAAAGCAGCCTTTAGCTTAGGAACCTCATCCAGCTTGCTTAAGAATTCTTCCGGGATTGAATACTCGGCCGTCTTTTTGAAAGTCACTTTTTTGCCGGACTTCTCTACTTCGATCGCTTCTTTGATATAGGATTTGATCGCAGTCTTTAGTTTTACGATCTCTTTCAAATTGGTGAACCGGATCTGTCGCGCGGACTGCACGTTCTCTGTTTGTTGGACGAGGATGCCTTTGGGATCCTTTAATAAAGCGCCTTTGAAAAGTAAAAGAGCGCAGTATTCCTTAAAACCATGGATCAGAACAATATTCGCTTTCTCTAAAGAGTAGCAAGGCTGTCCCCATTTCAATTCTTCGGACAGTCCGCATTGGAGAATGATCTCTCGTAACGCTTTGAATTCCTTTTGCCATTTCTCTTCTTTCGCTAAAAATATATCTACTTTTGGATTTGTTTTGTTCATGGATGGATGCTCTGTTTCTGTCGGTGATTGAAGTGTCAGTATTTTTCTTTTTAGCGGACCTCGGCTAGTTTGCCAATAATTTTTGAAGGGGGTTGGGGTGAGGGGAGG